>NZ_JBGUAV010000001.1:0-324467 GCF_041821005.1 Halalkalibacter sp. AB-rgal2 | reverse complement strand
AGAACTTTTCCTCATCGCTCTAAAGCGACTTTTTAAGTTTAAATCCTCATTCAATTATAGTCAAGTGTTTTTTTGGTGGGCCTGAGTGGACTCGAACCACCGACCTCACGCTTATCAGGCGTGCGCTCTAACCAGCTGAGCTACAGGCCCTAAAAAAGGCATAAAAAAAGCACCTAACCAATATTTGATTGTTGGAGCGGGTGATGAGAATCGAACTCACGACATCAGCTTGGAAGGCTGAGGTTTTACCACTAAACTACACCCGCAAATTATAACAAACTAATAATGACGACAAATCTTATAATACACTATTTATACAAAAATAGCAACCTTTTTTTCATGGTCGGGAAGACAGGATTTGAACCTGCGACCCCTTGGTCCCAAACCAAGTGCTCTACCAAGCTGAGCTACTTCCCGATAATATGGCACGCCCTGAGAGATTCGAACTCCCGACCTTTTGGTTCGAAGCCAAACACTCTATCCAGCTGAGCTAAGGGCGCACGTAAAATTCTTAGTATATCCAATGGTTATTAAATTGGTGCGGTTGAGAGGACTCGAACCTCCACGGGGTCAACCCCCACTAGGCCCTCAACCTAGCGCGTCTGCCATTCCGCCACAACCGCATTAACACCATTATTCTTTTAACTTCCAAGTGCGGGTGAAGGGAGTCGAACCCCCACGTCATAAGACACTAGATCCTAAGTCTAGCGCGTCTGCCAATTCCGCCACACCCGCGAAATTAGTGGCGGTCCGGACGGGACTCGAACCCGCGACCTCCTGCGTGACAGGCAGGCATTCTAACCAACTGAACTACCGGACCACTAATGGTGGAGGATGACGGGATCGAACCGCCGACCCCCTGCTTGTAAGGCAGGTGCTCTCCCAGCTGAGCTAATCCTCCATATAAGAATTCTAAAATTCACTATGAAAATATGACCCGTACGGGATTCGAACCCGTGTTACCGCCGTGAAAGGGCGGTGTCTTAACCGCTTGACCAACGGGCCAAAAAGTGGCGGAGAAGGAGGGATTTGAACCCTCGCGCCGCGCAAACGACCTACACCCTTAGCAGGGGCGCCCCTTCAGCCACTTGGGTACTTCTCCATGGCTCCACAGGTAGGATTCGAACCTACGACCGATCGGTTAACAGCCGATAGCTCTACCACTGAGCTACTGTGGAATATATCAACGAATGTCGACTTAAAGTATTATAAACAGTCACCTTTAACATGTCAACTAAAAAAGCACTTATTTCAGCGACTTCTATAATATATCATAATACAACTTCATCTATCAATACTATTTCAAGATTTTTTTTGCAATTTCCCTCGGCATTTCCCACAGACGAATTTGGACGTATCAATCCTTCTTTTCCTAACAAATTCCAAAGAACAACCTAGACATTGATAAACATGCGTAGCTTTGTGTTCTCTCTTCATCCCTGGAATCATATCACAATAGCGCGGGGCCCCAACCTTTTTCATTAAGCTTTTGAATTCACAGTCTTGATGCTTGTATCCTTTGCCTTCTATATGTAAATGATAGTGGCAAAGCTCATGCTTAATAATACCGACAAGTCCTTCATAACCGAAATGTAGAACTTGTTTAGGATTAATTTCAATATGATGAGAATGCAACAAATACCTTCCTCCTGTTGTACGAAGCCTATTATTATACAATGCACGATGCTGGAACGGCCTATTAAAGTACGTTAACGATATTTCTTCTACTAATTTTTGGAGGCTGTTTTCATTTAACCACTTCATATGCTTATCCATATTTCCACTACCTTTCAACATTGACAACCTCCCTGACATATACTAATAAAAACCGAGATGCTAAGGAGTTGATCCTCATGCCTAACTGGCTGAGACAACAATTAAGGCGAGCCTATTTACGCAAAGATCGTACTCAAATAAAGATTTTAAATCAATGTTGGTTTTATTACAAAGAAAAAATACGTACATCCATCAAGTCAAGCCTATGACCATATGAAAAAGCCTGCCTCGATCTAGACAGGCTTTCCCTATTACAATCATTGCTTGTCAGGTTCTTTCATTGTTAAAGCAATCCTTCCCTTCCCAATATCTACTTGATCAACCCAAACCGTTACAATTTCTCCTACTGATACAACCTCTAATGGATGTTTCACAAAGCGATTTGTCAACTTCGAAATATGTACTAATCCATCCTGCTTCACACCTATGTCAACAAAAGCACCAAAATCAACAACATTTCGAACAGTTCCTTGCAATTCCATGCCTGCCATTAAATCCTCCATTTGCAAAACACCTTGCTTCAGTAAAGGCTTAGCAACTTCATCACGCGGATCACGCGCAGGTCGAATAAGTGATTCAACAATATCACGCAAAGTGGGAACACCAATCCCCATCTCTTGGGTAGCCTGTTTCAAATCAATATTTTGCAAATTAAGCTTCACTTTTTCACTACCAATATCATCAGCCTTAGCGCCGACTCGCATAAGCAACTCTTGAGCTTCCTTATAACTCTCTGGGTGAATAGCCGTAGCATCTAACGGCTGTGTCCCATCAATAATACGCAGAAAACCGATCGCTTGCTCATACGTCTTCGCACCTAGACGCGGAACTTTCTTTAACTGCTTCCGATCCGTAAATCTCCCCTGCTCTTCACGCTGTTTAATAATGTTTGTCGCTACAGACTTCGAAAGTCCTGCTACATATTGTAAAAGAGCAACCGATGCTGTATTCACATTAACACCCACTTGGTTAACAACCGTTTCAACAACGAATGTCAAAGATTCAGACAAACTCTTTTGCGAGACATCATGTTGATATTGACCAACACCCACCGACTTCGGATCAATCTTCACTAGTTCTGCTAGAGGATCTTGTAGTCTTCGCGCAATTGATACTGCACTTCTTTCTTCAACTTTCAGATGTGGAAATTCCTCTCTCCCTAAGTCCGATGCCGAATAAACACTCGCACCCGCTTCATTAACAATAAGATAATAGATTTCACGGTCGATCTCTTTCATCGTATCAGCGACAAACTGTTCTGTTTCCCTTGATGCCGTTCCATTTCCTATCGCAACCATAGTTACCGAATGCTTCTCAATTAACTCTTTTACGACAGCCGACGCTTTCTCTACTTCATTTCTCGGTGGAGTAGGATAGACAACTGCTATATCCAGCACTTTTCCTGTATGATCTACGACAGCCAACTTACAACCTGTACGATAAGCTGGATCAACCCCTAGTACAACCTTATCCTTCATTGGTGGCTGCAACAATAAATGCCTTAAATTCTCGGAAAAAATATGGATCGCTTGTGCCTCAGCCTTTTCTGTGAGCTCATTTCGAATTTCTCGTTCAATGGAAGGGGTTATTAAACGTTTATATGCATCTTCAATTGCATCTGAGACCAGATTTTCTACGAACGAATGCTGAGTGATAAACTTCCTTTTCATTTGTTGGAGCACCCGTTCATTAGGAAAGAGCAATGACACCCGCAGAATCCCTTCCTTCTCTCCACGATTCATCGCCAAAATACGGTGTGGTACGATCGCTCTTATCGCTTCATCGTATTCATAGTACATTTCAAATACACTTTTCTCATCAAGAGATTGATCTTTCACAGACGCTTGGATTTTCCCTTCAGAAAAACCTCGATGACGAATCCACTTCCTCAAGTCAGCATCATCAGACACCCATTCTGCTATAATGTCTTGTGCGCCTTGTATAACTTCTTCAATCGTCGTCACTTCTTTTTCTTCGTTTATGTATGCGTTCGATTCACTTTCTATGTCACCTGATTTCGGCAAGGAAAACAACCACTCCGCAAATGGTTCTAACCCTTTTTCTTTCGCTACCGTCGCTCTAGTACGACGCTTTTGCTTATACGGTCGATATAAATCCTCTATTTCTTGCAGCTTTTTTGCTGATTCAATTTGTACACGTAATTCATCCGTTAACTTCCCTTGCTCTTCAATTAAGCGCACTACCTCTTCTTGCCTTTTCAATAATTGATTCTCATATTCCCATTTCTCAACAATGTCACGAATTTGAACCTCATCAAGCCCACCTGTCATCTCTTTTCGGTAACGCGCGATAAAAGGAACCGTATTTCCTTCTCCTACTAACTCAATGAGCTGAGTCACATATTGTTCTTTAGTATTTGATTCCTGAGCTAATTTAGCAATTATTTGCATTTTCTTTTCTTCATTCATAGAAGCACCTCTTTATACATATATTATCCATATCATATCACAACTGATGATTTTCAAGCTTTAACCTCCATCACGAAAGGTCATATGAGTTTTATATTTACACGAAGAAAAAAGCTCATTAGCTTAAGCTAGCTAACAAGCATACACACTACTCAGTTATTCTCCCGACAAGAACCGTCACATCATCATTTATTTGCTCTGTACTATAGTTCAAATATGGAATAATATCTTCCAATTCTCTTATCGACAACAGTTGCTCCTTATTAAAAGGTGAACTCACTCCATCTGAATACAAGCAAAACACACTATCTTTCTCAAATGGAAAGTAATGTATATTGAACGTACTTTTCCTACCAGATAAATAACCTCTCTTCGGAATAGGTTGAATGAGCTTCCCGTCTGGCAAACATAACATAAAACCAATATTACCGTAATTACAATAGGATATTTCTCTTTTTTCGTAGTGAATCTTAATAATTGTCAAAACCGCACCGCGCTCAAATAACAAGTCCTTGTTACCTTTTTCTGCTATAACATCAACGGGATGATCGTGATAACGGACAATTGCGTCCATAACAATGTTGGCAGACCTTCTAGCGCCTTCACCGCTACCTAAACCATCAATTACTGTACATAGCATATATTCATCTGTATGTAGAACCGTATGTACATCTCCACAACAAGATTTCCCTGGCTTTGATTTTTCTAATGCTACAACCACTGTTTTTCCATCTGTATAATGGTTAATCATTATAAGATCTCCGACGCTTCGATGTTGATCGATTCCTTTAATCTATTCAATGCTTTACGTTGTAAGCGAGACACATGCATTTGAGATATACCAAGTCGCTCACCAGTTTCTTTCTGACTAAGATGCTCATAATACGTCAAGTAGATGATTTGCCGCTCTCTCTCACTTAATACTTTCAATGCATTCTCGAGCATCATCCTTCGATCAGCTTTTTCAAAACCAGACTCTTCTTCGCCTATTAAATCAAGCAACGTCGTTTCTCCACCTTCTTGATCGGCTTCTAACGTACGATCTACTGATAATGCCTGATAACTTTGGCTCATCTCCATCGTTTCAAGTACATCCTCTTCTGAGACACCTAGGTGTTCAGCAATTTCATGAACAAGAGGCGATCGCTGATATTCTGTTGTCAATTCTTCTACGGCATTTTTTATTTTCGGACCCAATTCCTTAATGCGCCGTGGAACATGCACACTCCAAGTCTTATCACGAATAAACCGTTTAATTTCACCGACAATAGTCGGAACTGCAAAAGACTCAAAGCTCTTGCCAAATTCCCCATCAAAGCGCCGCAAAGCTGCCAACAATCCAACCATACCTACTTGAAAAAGATCCTCTTCATGGTCCTTACCTCTGGAAAACTTTCTTGATAATGAATGTACAAGCCCTTTATAGTGCTCAACAATCTTCAACTGGAGATCTCGATCTCCAGTTTGCTGATATTGATCAATCCACCTATATACATCATCATTGCCCTGGTTGCGTTGTATTGATTCGGTCGACATGTTGCTCCACCTCATCTCTGTGAAGAAACTTAGTCATAACTAAAATGACTCCTGTTTGATTACTAATTTCTACTTTATCCATTAATGTGTTAATAAGGAACAAGCCAAGTCCACCTTCCTTCAAATCTGCAACTGGTTGATCTGAATCAACTGGCCTTAAGTGGTCTTTTAAATCAGATAAATTAAAGCTTTGGCCTTTATCCGCAACAGCAACCTCTAATCGGTCAGGCTGTACCGAAAAGGATACATTCATCTTCCCTTCTTCTTCATAAGCATGTGTCACTACATTCGTACATGCCTCAGCAACGGCAATTTTCATATCTTCAATTTCGTCATATGAAAAACCGATACGGTTGGCAATACCTGACACAGTTAGACGGACCACCCCCACATATTCGGGCTTTGCAGGTAACGACATTGTTATTTGATCACACTCATGCTGACTCATTTACACTCGCTCCTTCTTTTCAATAGTCATTACTTCGTCTAGTCCCGTTATTGAAAATAGTCGGTGAATTCGTTCAGATAAACCAACAAGCTTTAAATGACCGTTATGATTATGCATCGCCTTAAACACACCAATAAATATTCCTAGACCAGTACTATCAATATATTCAACGTCTGATAAATCAATAATGATGTCTTGGTCATGGTATTGTGCCAACGGAGCTAAAGATTCCTTTAATTTAGGTGCAGTATAAGCATCGATTTCTCCTGTAAGAAATACATTATGTTCATTTTCTTTTTTTTCAAATCGTACGGATAGGTTCATCGTTTCATAACTCCCTTTCCCTTATATACCTTATATAGTTTCTCCATACCACCACTTACTATTACTTAAACATTTCTTTTTAAAATAATCATCGTAAAATCATCTTTGAGCTCATACTCTTGCCATTTAGACATTTCTTCATACACATGCTGAACCATCTCTTGTGCGGATGCATGCATAGTTTGTCGAAGTAGAGTCACAATTTCCTCCCTTTCAATGAAGCGATCTTGATTTCTTGATTCTGTTACTCCATCTGAAAGCAGTACAACAAAGTCACCGACATTTAAAGACTTTTCGTATTCTTTATATGCCGTCCCACTTGCTAAACCAAGAACCATCCCTTTTGCATACAACTCTTCGAATGCATCATTATTCGCATTATAAAAGAAGCCTGGCTCATGTCCTGCACTCGCATAATAAAATAAATGCTTATTTATATCATAAGATCCGTACATCATCGTAATAAACATATTATCACTTATATTTTGTTCAACAACACGGTTCACATTTTCAAGCATCACACCAGGCTGCTGATTGAGCCGCGATAAACTATCCATAGCATATTTAATCATTGACATACATAATGCTGCCGGCACACCTTTACCAATAATATCAGCGATTGCTACTCCAACTCTATTATTCTCCTCTTGTATAAAATGATAATAATCACCACTCATCTTATTAGCAGCAACACTAATAACACCTATATCAAGTGAGCTTGTTTGCGGTACTCGCTCTGGTAGTAGTGTTTGCTGCATACTCGCAGCGACATCAATTTCAGATTCTAGCTCTAGCTGTCGATCCCTTAAGCTTTGATGCTCACGGTATGCCAAACCATATCCCATCATTACTTCTAGTAACAGGTCAAATGAATCTAGCATCTCGCCTTGCACATTAGGAAACAGCTCAACTAAAACCGATCGATGAACACTAACAAATTCTTCAGGTGATACTTGCTCCTCTAAAAGACGTTTACTAAACTGTTGTGCTTGATAGAGACCTTTCTCACTCTTTTGATGAAGAAATGTTTGAAGGATCTGCAAATATTCTTGCTCTAAGCTAGTTACCTTCTTGTCCACTTTACTCCCCCTGTCACCTTTATTTCATCATTGTATTAACCATTTAATAGTTGTAATCGTTGTACCTTCACCTTCATTTGAATCAATCGTAAACTCGTCCATCAGACGCTTAACACCAGGTAATCCGGCACCCATTCCTCCAGAAGTCGTAAAACCATCCGTCATCACCTGACGTACATCTGGAATTCCGGGACCTCTATCTCTAGCAATTACACGAATCCCATACTTCTTAGCAACCTGACTCTTCTTTTCAACTTTTTGAATGCAAATTTCTCCACGCTTCGCATATAAATATATGTTACGAGCTAACTCTGAGATCGCTGTTGTGATTCGAGCTTGGTCCACACTACCAAAACCAATTTCTTTGGATAATGTCCGGCCAGCTTGCCGAGCCGCAACAATTCCCCACTCATTTTTCACTTCTACACAAGGTTGTTCGTTCATCTTCACTCCTCCAATTCTAGTTGGAGTTTTTCAAGACCTTGCTCTAAATCCAACGCTGTTTTTACATTTTGCAACTTTATCCCCATATCAATTAGGGTTATAGCAACAGCTGGTTGTATTCCGGTCAAAACAACCTTAGCCCCCATTAAACCAGACATATCAACAACATCACCTAACACTTTCGCGATAAATGAGTCAATCATATCAACAGAAGTTAAATCAATGACCACTCCTAATGAGCCTTCATTATGAATTTTATTTAATAAGTCCTCCTGAAACTGCAGCGCAGTTTGGTCATCTAACTCAACTTGAACACTTACTAATAAATAATGACTTAATTTTAATATTGGTATTCTCATAGATTCTGTCCTCCTTTTTAAAGGTCGACTACTTTTTTATTAACGAGCTCGAACGCAGTTTCTATTCCCTTCTTCAATGTACTCTTAGTAGGAAACTCACTAAGGTCTATACCAAGGTTGACAATCGTTTGAGCAATCTCTGGTCGTATTCCAACTAGGATACAGGTTGAACCTACTAAACGAACTGCCTCAGACGCTTGAATAACATGATGAGCAACCATTGTATCTACTACCGGTACTCCCGTAATATCGATTAGAACAACCTGAGAACGATGCTCAATAACCCCTTCTAATAAGTTTTCCATAATAAGCTTTGCCCGTGCTGTATCAATCGTTCCGATTAACGGCATAACGGTTACCCCTTCAAATACAGGGATAAGCGGTGCCGATAATTCTAACAAAGATAGCTTTTGCATTTCGAAGATATTTTCCCACGAACCGCTGTAATCAGAGACCAATTGATTTATGATCCCACTAGTCCATTCTTCAAGCTCATAAAAGACATCCATAAATTCTTCCATATTAGCACTATTAGAAGAGTACACATCAATAATGACTCTACGAAACGCTTGTAACCCTTGTGTGAAATACGCTAACGGCCAACCGCTCTGTATGTATTCATCAGCCAACTCGCTAATTTTCACCTTCGCTTCTGCTGAACCCAAGTTAACCATACTCACGATGTAATTCATAAACGTTTGATTTGTATTTTCATAGACTGAATCTGAGATAGAATCTAAATAATTCTCCTCTCTTATCGCCTTTAATTGTCCATCCCACTTTTCAAGTATTTCTTCACGCTTTCTTGAAACAAACGATACTAAATAAGGTTGCATACATCCATTCCCCTCTCATTTCAATAATCATATTATTTCATGAGACCGGTTTCGTTGCAAAGATTTTTGCGTTTTACATTTTTGTTACATTCGTTTTACTTATCTCATTTCCGGGTAATTACTTATAAGTCCACATTTAGGATTTATAGAATTTATAAGGTATGATTACGCAAAAAAACCCCGCATAGCGGAGCTTGCCGTTCGATTTAAAAATCAATAAGGCCTAAACTGATGAACAAGGCTTCATTGACTCGATTCATCATATCATCATCTAGATGCGTAATCTTATCTGTTAATCGTTGTTTATCAATTGTACGTATTTGTTCAAGCAAGATAACCGAATCTCGATCAAATCCATAACGCTTTGCATTAATTTCAACATGTGTCGGTAGCTTCGCCTTTTGAATTTGTGCTGTAATCGCTGCTACGATCACCGTAGGACTAAAACGATTTCCAATATCATTTTGGATAATAAGGACAGGCCTAACCCCTCCTTGCTCAGATCCTACAACAGGAGAAAGATCAGCAAAATATACATCACCTCGTTTGACCATCAAAGGCTACACCCCGCTCACTAAGCGATCGAGGGTATTCTCTGCTTCCTCCTCGGCAAGAAAAGATTCTGAAGCGATATTTAAGTTAATCTTCGCCATTTCCATATAACCTTGCTGCATCGTCTCACGGATTTGACGTTTCTTCCGCTCACGAAGGTACATCTTAGTTGCTTGTGAAATAAACTCACTACGATCGACATTCTCTTGCTTGATCATACCGTCCACCTCGTTCAACAAATGTTGTGGCAAATTAATAACAATCCGCTCTGTACTCTGCTCTGACACAAACATCCACCCCCAGCATCCACCATTACACGAACTAGCTTATAGCCTATTTATCTCCAAAATTAATCATACCATTTGCCAATACCATTTGCAAAGTCAATTCAAATTAATTTATATAAACTCTTGGAACTCGCATACCAATCATACAAACAATTTCATAATTAATTGTCTCAAGCCTTTCGGCAACTTCATCAACTGAAATGGACGCATTATGGTCTTGACCAATTAATGTCACAACAGTTCCAACCTCAATTGACTCTTTAAGATGAATCATACATTGATCCATGCATATACGTCCAACTAAAGGGACACGCTCCCCATTCACAAGCACTTCCCCACTGTTTGTACTATTCTTTCTAATCCAGCCATCTGCATAACCAATTGGTATGGTCCCAATCCATTCGTCCGCTTCTGTTTGATAGGTCGCCCCATAACTTATTGCTTCGCCTGCAGGAAGCTTTTTAACATGCGTTAATCGACTTTTAAGCATAAATGCTGGCTTTAATTCGATAGGTAGTTCTCCTTGTATTTCTAATGATGGTGTTAATCCATATAAAGATATACCAAATCTGAACATGTTAAATGTATGATCCGGAAAGCGCATTCCCGCTGCACTATTACCACTATGAATAAGGGGTATATGGACACCCAGCTCCTTCATCCATGTTAACACATTGAGAAAACGCTTATGTTGCGTTTCATAATAGTCGGTATTTATTTCATCTGCAGTTGCAAAGTGGGTGAATATCCCTTCTAATTCCATGTTCGTGTGTTTTGAAATAAACGAAACGATCGGAAGGAGTTCAGACTTTAAACGCACACCAATCCGCCCCATACCAGTATCCACTTTTATATGAATGAATAATTTCTGATCAGCATCAGCATCAATATAATGCTCTGCCTCATACAACCATTCTATTTGAAAGACCGTAACGGTGATTCGATAACGAATCGCAATTGCCACATCCTCAGGTCTAATACGTCCCATTACGAGAATTGGTGCTCCAATCCCGGCATCCCTTAATTCAATTGCTTCATCTAATAAAGCAACAGCCAAATATGCTGCCCCACTCTCAAGTACTGCTTTTGCCACTTCAATAGCCCCATGACCGTACCCATTCGCCTTCACAACTGCCATAACCTCTACATCTCGTCCAAGATTATGATAGAGATTACAGACCGACTTCATATTATGACGAATAGCGCGAAGATCGATTTCTGCCCATGTATCTCTATAAAATTCCTTACTCATCCTATGATCCTCCAATAAAAACTCCACTCATATCTAAACAAATGTCTAGTCTCTCTATTTTACCATAATTCTATAATTACATTACAATCAAACCTTTATTTAATGACAAAATGGTCTTATCCCTTTCATGAAACAATCAGTATTAACATTCGTTCATAACAATCCTCTCTTTTTTAAAAAAGAGACTCAGCATTCCGCCGAGTCTCAATCCTTACTTTTCTTCCGTCCCATAAACAGAGCTCGCAATTGCGATCATATCATCTGCCTCCAAATGTTCAGATGCCATAAAGAAGTCAACACCATTGTATGTCCAAGTCAAGGATTCATTTGTCATCACACCAATTGTAAAGCCGAGGTCAACTGGCTCTCCTTGACCACTCATATTCATTGGGGTAGAAGCTGGGACGACTCGACTCTGTTCCTGAATAATCGTAAACGGCTTTTCTCCACTATATTCTAAAACAACTCGTTCCTCACCTTCTGTTCCAATACTCTTGGAGGAAGCTAACTGTGTGCCATCTGGTGTAAATAAAGGATAGTGAACAGCCATCGATTCAGTTGGTTCAGCCATCGCAGGTTCATCACCCATTTGCGCTCCATTCATATTTCTCTCTGTATCAAAATCGCCATCATTAAAGGAGGCATTCCACTCAAAGCTCGTAAATTGCAACGTAACCAACACCTCTAGATCAGTGTTCATCACCTTTACTTCAACCGGTTCTAAATCTTTCTTGTTCAACTTAATTTCCTGCGTGTGCAAATTTTTATTTTGATAATTCGTATTCGTTTGGAATACATAATGATCCTCATCCGCCTGGAAGGAACGCTCTGGGTCCATTAAAATATCTTGAATAAGCGATTCGTATAAATAAACTTGACTACCGTTTGTCGGCCAATCACTTTGGAAACGGAAGCTTTTATTCAAGGCGGGCGTTAACACAAACACTCCATCATCATTTCGTAAAATAATTTGACTTTGATCCTTGTTCTCATTTTCTAAAGCTACTCGATACTGACTGTCTGATTGATGCCAAACCTCAACTCCGTATTGTTGCTGCTCCTGTCCAGTTTCCAATGTCATTGTTGCTTCCAACTTATACCCAGTCATATCAGAATGTTTCTTTTCTAAATCTGTCATAATGTCTTCCTGTGTTTTTTCACCACAACCTGCAAGAATTATGGCGAGTAACAAGCCTGTTGTAACAAACCACACTACTTTTCTCATGCCTTCACCCCTTTGTCTCATTTGAAAGAAGATCAAATGCATTCATCACGTCATTACTTGCTGCTTTTCGTCTACCATAATGTGCATGACTGGGAATGCACTGTGTAGATACTGCACTATTGTCGATGATTAGACGCTGAATGACTCTCCTCTTCTATTCGCACTACAACTATATGAGACAACCTTAGGCAATATGCAGACTAGCTTTACAAGCTTTCAATAATAACCTGAGCAATCGCGTAGGAACGGCTATGTGAAATAGAAAGATGAAGGCGAGCCTCCACTCCCTCTACTTCCATTACAGGTTTACCTGATTCTTCACTCATAATCGTTATGTCATGCCAGCTATATTGCTTCGAAATGCCAGTTCCGGCCGCTTTAACAAATGCTTCCTTCGCCGCAAAGCGGCCAGCTAAAAATTCTAACTGTCGCCTGTCTTTTAGCGTTTGATAATAGTAATGCTCCTTTTCAGTTAAAATTTTCGTAGCAAACTTAGACTTTCGATTGACTATTTCTTCGATTCGTTCTATTTCAACAATATCAATCCCAATTCCTTTAATCATCGTTTCCCTCATTTCCACTTTATGAATGTTCACCATCCAATCACATAGTCTATAGTAAGGAATTATGCCGATTCTCTGCTATAATAGCAAATAGAAAGGAGATGAGTTATGTTTATTCGTCATGAGAGCTTCTACTCTTTTAGAAAGAACTATCCAGTCATTACAACGCTAGCAGCCATACACTTAATTTTATTTATTTGGATGAATTTTTTACCTTTTGGACAATCGATTCAATACTTTGGAGTAGGTTTTAATTTAGCTGTCGCAAACGGGGAGTATTGGCGACTTGTCACACCAATCTTTTTACATTTGGGGCTATCACATGTTATATTCAACACATTTTCATTAGTTATTTTCGGACCTGCCGCTGAGAAAATGCTAGGCTCCGTTAAATTCCTCATTTTTTACTTATTAACGGGCATCATAGCTAATATAGCGACCTTCTTTTTGGAACAACCTTTTTACCAGCACTTAGGTGCATCAGGTGCTATATACGGGTTACTTGGACTCTATTTATACATCGTCCTTAACCGTAAAGATTTAATGGATCGTAACAGCGGACAGATTGTGGTGACGATACTAATTATTGGACTGATTATGACTTTTGCTTATTCAAATATTAATATACTCGCCCACTTATTCGGCTTAATTTCAGGTGCAGCTATCGCTCCTCTCTTCTTAGTCGGAGTGAAGCCTTATTACATGCAAAGAGCAACGCACACAGAGCCTAGTGAGCCTGTCTTTAATCCAAACAGGTGGCAGCAACGAGCAAAGAAAAAACAATTAATGATTCGAATCGCTTGGATCGCTTTAGCTGTGCTTATTATAATCGGTATTTTCTCACGTCTTTTCTAAGATCATTAAAAAGAAGTAGGATGGTCGATTTAGAACCTGTATCATCCTACCTCCACTCTCTCCATATAAATTTCTTTTCATGTAACAAATCATATACTTCAATTACCGTAGGCTTACGACCAAATTTATATTTACAATAAATACTAACAAAAATACAAAATTCCTCAAAGACGGGTTCCGTCACTCCAACCATCATTTTTTGAATAGCAAAAGATGATGTCTCTTGACTACCCTCAATAAAAAGCATTGTTTCACTATCAATCTTTTTCAACTCAGCACTCATTTTATTTACTAAAAACCATTTTAATAAATGATCCATTAATGGTACGAGCACCAGATAAAAGTGCCTTTCAGAATAAAATGTGGACTTTTTCAAGTCTTCCCATTCTACTGATACTTTTTTCAAAAACTCAAACGTCGTAACCGAAGTGCTTGAGCAATGAAATACAATACGGTTCACACTAGACTGAACCTTATTGTGCCAACTTATCTGATTATGTATGCTTCCTTCACTGTTCATGAAAGGGTTCTTAATCAATTTTCCGTATGTCGCATGCGATCTCATCGGTGTTCATCTCCTACCTTTTTGCTGATAGTGAGCACATTCATTTTTATACGCGCATTGGCTTTCACAATCACCAATCGCTTGATAGATCGAACACCATGACCGTTTAGCATAACAGATTGGGATTTCTTGCTCACTTGCTTTTTTCTTTAGCACACTTGATAAATTATGGTTAATAAAGTCCGTCAGCACAAGTATCAAATCAACATGAGCCGGAATTCTTCTTTTCACCATCTGCACTTTGCGTCCACTTAAATGAATGATTTCATCAAACCCTAGCTGTTCAAGTTTCTTCGGAATCGAACCAAGACGATCTGCACCTACTATTAATAATGAAGACATTTCATCCTCCCCTTTCAATTGATAACAATTATCATTATCATAATCTTAATTGATATAGCTTCTCATTGTCAACACCTTCACGATATTTTTAGGAACAGTTAGAATATATATTCTCATTTAATAGGTTATATTAATAGCTAGTCAATCACTCCATTTTCTTGTAAAGTTAGTACATACTAAAGGAGGTGCTGATGCTATATGGTAGCAAATATGACAGAAGATCAATTACTTGTATTGATCATAAAGTATTTAAAAGAGGCTAAAAAAAGTGCATTCCAACAAATACTTGATGAACTCCATCCATATGATGTCGCTCAATTATATAAAGGTTTACCTGAGAAGCACCATCATAAATTTATTACGTTTCTTACACCTGATCAAATTGCCGATCTTATTCAAGAATTAGACCATGACATGCAGGTTGAGATTTTACATAAGCTCGGCATAGAACGTTCCTCTAAAGTTATGGACTTAATGGACAATGATGACCTTGCTGATTTATTAAATGAACTATCAATTGACAAAATCCAAGAATTCCTTGATGTGATGAAAAAAGAGGATTCACAACACATACAGTCTTTAATGAGTTATCCTGCTGATACTGCTGGTGGACTAATGACCAATCAATTTGTCTGGATACATGCCGACCAGACGGTAAGACAAGCTGTCGATAAACTAAAGGAATATGCCCATTTTTCCGAGAACATCTATTACTTATATGTGATTAATGAAGAAAAGCAGTTAGTTGGAGTTGTTTCTTATCGAGATTTACTTATCGCTGATATGCACGAAGTCATTGAGGATTTAATGTTCAATCGTGTAGTATCTGTTCATGTAGATGATGATCAAGAAGAAGTTGCCCAAACGATTGAACGCTATGATTTCATCGCTGTTCCAGTGGTAGATAACCGAAATAAATTATTAGGTATCATTACCGTCGATGACGCCATTGATGTATTTATTAAAGAAGCGAACGAAGATATTGAGAAGTTATCTGCTTCCGGTAAAGATATCGATTTCCATACAAAGGCTACAACTGCTGCAGTACGGCGATTACCTTGGCTTGTATTGTTATTATTTATTGGACTTGTTTCCGGAAGCATTATTAGTGGTTTTGAAGCAACACTTGAACAAGTAGTAGCACTTATTTTCTTTATGCCAATGATTGCCGGAATGACTGGAAACACAGGAACTCAATCACTAGCCGTCGTCGTTCGTGGGATTGTGACGACAAACGTCGACCGAAAAACAACATTTAAACTTATTATACGTGAGCTTCGTGTCGGTATTATTATTGGGGTCGCTTGCGGTGTGCTTATATCTCTAATCGCTTTTCTTTGGCAGGATCAGAACATTTACTTAGGTCTTGTTGTCGGTGCTTCATTACTTGTGACGCTGATCGTCGGAACATTAGCAGGAACAATCATTCCGCTATTATTGTATCGATTCGGAGTAGACCCGGCGGTAGCATCCGGCCCTTTAATTACTACATTAAATGATATTTTCTCATTGATGATTTATTTTGGTATTGCGACGGCGTTCTTACATAAGCTTGTCGGTTTATAAATAGACGCCATACATTTCCCTGGAAATATGTAAAAGGATTAAAAGTTTTGTCGGTACAGAGAGAATGTCTCTTCACCATATAGCCATCTTTAGGTTAATGTAGAGATTTATATCTTTAAAAAAGAAAAAAGCTGGGGCAAAAGCGAGCAACGATTGAAGCCATTGCTACTCAAATTAAAGGCACTGAACTTTTTCAGTGCCTTCTGTTCATACTCCTTTTAATTTGTCTTTAAAGGAGCCGCTTTTCTTTTCTTCTCACTAATTGACAAAATAGCCGCCTAATGTCCAATACAAAATACCATATAAAACGGTCAGACCCGCAATTATTGCAAAAAGCTTTTTATTCGATAGTTTCATAAAAATCACCTTTTCAATTTCCTTAAAACGATTATACAGCATTTTACGCTACGTAAGATTGACTATTTATCAACTTTTATTGCTTAGTGGAGAAACAGTAATCCCCTCTTGCTCTAGCACATATCGCAACCGCCTTCCAAGCTGTACGGCCTGTTCATTATCACCATGTATACAGACCGTGTCCGCTTCCATTGATATCCAATTACCATCAATTGACTGAACTCTATTCCCCTTCAATATCGTCAATACTTGCGCTACCGCCACTTCCTCATCATGAATAATTGCTCTTTCACCGAAGTGACGAGGGGTAAGTGTCCCATTGTCTTGATACGTACGATCAGCGAATACTTCATTTGCCACTTTCAAATTCTTAGCTCGACCAGCTGCTATCAATTCACTTCCTGCAAGACCGTATAAAATGAGCGAAGAATCACAATCTACGACTGCTTGTGCAATCGCATCTGCAACTCCCCGATTAATCGCAGCTTCATTATACAACGCTCCATGTGGCTTTACATGCTTTAATGGCACATGAAACAACTGACAAAACCCCTTAAGTGCACTCACTTGATACACAATCATATGATAGATATCCTCAGGTGTCGTTTGAATCGATCGTCGTCCAAAACCGATCAAATCTTGATAACCAGGATGCGCACCAATTTCTAAACCTTGCTCAGCAGCCAGCTTAACCGTTTGCGCCATCGTATTATGGTCTCCTGCATGGTAACCACATGCAATATTTACAGATGTCACTTCTTTCATTAATAAACGATCATTCCCAATTTTATAAACACCAAAGCTCTCACCTATATCGCCGTTCAAATCAACTGTTAACACTTCCTACTACCCCCCTCCTACCCATTTTGCATAAATGCTTGCTTTTAGCTCCTCTAAATTTGCTTGTCTTTTTCTAAATAAATAGCCAGCTGAATTCATGTCAATCTCTTCAAAAAGAAGCAAATCGCCTGCTTTCATTTGAGCGATTTTTGATCGATCAACCGCTGCTACCTGCCCAATAATAGGATATCCACCAACCGTTTGACTATCAGCCATTAATATAATCGGCATTCCATCTCCAGGTACTTGAATCGTACCAAATGATACAGGCTCTGATAACATTTGCTGTTGTTTTTTTAATGTTAAAGGACTTCCATTAAGACGATAACCCATACGATCCGCTTCAGTCGTGACTGTGTATGAGCTATTCCATAGGAGCTGAACACTTTCTAGCGAAAATGAGTCATAATGTCTTCCACGAATCACGCGAATACAATTCGAATTAGTATTATTGCACAAGTGAGATGAGACGCTCCATTGTGCAACCATTCGTTTCTGACTAGTGAGTAACGTATAAAGACCTTCAGATCGTCTATTCCGTTGTTTACATATTAAGCGGTCTCCTTTTTTTAAAGGTCGTCCATTAAGCCCTCCAATTCCAGCTCTTAAATATGTACTGTAGCTATTCATAACCTTCTTTATTTGCAACCCTCCCGCAAAGGCAATGTAAGAGCGACAGCCATCTTTGATTTGATGAAAGGAAAGTTCATCTCCTCTTTTCGCCAGAATCGGCCGATTTAAAGGGACATGAGTTCCATTTAATTTCGGAGAAAGGTCTCCACCGGTGATGGCAAGCATTGCCGTCTCATAAAACTGCATAGTTGGTCCAGTCATTGTTACTTCCAAAGCAGCCTCATTCTCATCGTTACCTACAAGGACATTAGCTATTTGTATAGCATTTATATCCATTGCGCCTCCTATACTAACTCCCGCTTTTTGAAATCCAAATCTTCCAGTGTCCTGAACAGTTGTCAAAAGACCAGCCTTCACAATTTCAATGGTCATATTCACCCTCCTCATCTAACCAAATTTGACTTTCATCAATTGGTACAAATTGAACATGATCACCTAATTGTAATAATGTGACTGGATTTCTTTCGCTATGAAATAACGTCCTAGGAGTTCGACCAATTATGTGCCAACCACCAGGAGATTCGATTGGATAAATCCCCGTTTGGGTTCCCCCAATTGCCACAGAACCGGGAGCAATCCTTAACCGCGGTTGATCTCTTCGTGGTGTGGCAAGCCTCTGATCAAGCTCTCCTAAATATGGAAAACCCGGAGTGAAGCCAATCATATAAACCGTATATATGCGATCTGAATGAAGTGAGATCACTTCAGCAGGTGTTAGCTTATGATAATCCGCTAACTCAACTAAATCTAGTCCAAACTCTCCACCATAAACGACAGGGATTTTGACTAATCTTCCCTTTGTTTGTCGACTTAATTTCCCCTGTAAACATCGCTTTATTTCTTGAATAATGAAGTCCAATGGGCTTTCTAATACGACGTTCGAAGGATTTACATAGACCATAACACATGTATATGACGGTACAACTTCGATAAGCCATTCAAAGGAACTAGCTTCTATTAATGATGTTACCGCTTTCACCTTTGCATGATTCTCTTGGTTTAATGTCGATCCTACCTTAATTAACACTGCTGACTCGTGTACTTTTTCAATTGATGTGTATAACGAGGCTTTCATTCCGTTCCCCTCCCCATTATTACAAATATAAGAAAAACTGACGAGCAGTCTTTTCTTAATTCCGTTGTGCTGAGCCGTTACAAAGGGTTGAGCGTTTATGAAAATGCGGTTTTACATAAATGCGTGTTACGAGCGAGGCAACGACTCCTGCGAATCAACCTACTTCCTCCTAGATGAAACGTCTAAGAATTTTATACTTTTTTACCTTTTGAAAATAGTCTTAGAAGTTCCTACACCTCCTAAGACAATACCACTGAAAAGCTATCTTAAACTGAAAAAAGTTTGGTTTTTAACTTTTTCGATGTCCTTTAACCCTTTTTTTCTACATATCGAGATAATTCTAAAATCATTGCACCCATTCTCTCCAATTCTGGATATACAATTCGAGTAACACCTTCCTCTTCCAAAGCCTCAGCCGTCACTTTTCCGACAGCAACTGCGATAACCTTCTCATTTAATGTCTCTTCAAGCCAATTTGCGTACTGATTTTCATGCAAATAATGAAAGAAAGAGCGAACTTGGATCGCAGATGTGAAACAAATTGCATCTATCTCTCCTTTCTTAAGTTCTGTTACCAATCGATCTAGTGTCTCCTTTTCAGGTTGAACATGTTGATAGGGTAGCATTTCAATTACAGTAGCCCCATCTTTTTGCAAGAACTCAATTAGACTTGGCACATTTTCTCCATGTAGCTGGACAAGCACTCGCTTTCCAGCAAATGGTATACCGTTTAATTGTTCAATGAGTCCAGCAACCGTACCGTCTTCATCTTTCACATCAGGCTTCAATCCTAGTTTCGATAATACAGCAAATGTTTTGTAGCCTCTTGTTGCCACATTTGCCTTATTAAGCTGAATCATAAAATCTTCTTTCAATGAAAGTTCTTCTGCAATATCGATAAGTGCTTGTGTACCTATACCCGTTGTGAAAATCGCCCAATCAAACCCTTGTTGAATAGTTTCCTTTAGGATAGGCTTCACTTCATCATCAGCTTGAAAAACAGTTCCCTGTAATGAACGTACAAGAGGAACTCCGCCTTGCTTTTCTACTAGTACACTCATTTCTTCTGTTTTCCGCGAAGCAGCCAATACGACCTTCTTGCCTGATAAACCCTTTTTCAATGAAATCATCCTCTCCAATTGCTGTTGATCCTATTATAACCTAAAGCATATAGCAACTTTAACGAATTTAATTAAACGTTTATTTAATTGGAAATATTTCAACATAAAATTCAAGATGCAAGGTCACCAAAAAAGAAAAAAACAAACTTTTTCAGTGCCTTTCAAGATGCAACCTTTCTTGTTTCACATAGCCATAAGACATTCAAATACACTTGACTTCCAAGACTATCTCTTAATAGAAAAAGCACTCAAAAGAGTTAATAACCTCTTTGAGCACTTTTAAACTTAAACAAATATAAAAACGGCATCATCTTTAATTTCAACATCATAGCGCTTCACACAACCTTCATCAGGTGCTTGAACGCGTCCATCTTTCATATTAATCTTCCAATCATGTAATGGACAGAAGACATGTTCACCACTTACAATTCCTTCTGACAATGGACCTCCTTTGTGTGGACAGCTGTTTTGAATGGCACGAACATCTCCATTTTTTTGCTTGAATAATGCAATTTCTTCATCCGCTACCTTTACTCGTTTTCCTACTCCGATCGATAGATCAGAAACATAAGCAACCTGAACTTTTTTTGCGCTTTTTGTTTGACTCATTTTAGGTTCCTCCATTATTGAACAATTTCAACATTACTCGTTTTAAACTCTGACTGCTTCTCCTCTTGCTCAACGATTTCCTTCCAAGGATCAGACAATTGAGAAAGGGCGACTTCCATACGCTCAATTAATACTTGACGACCTTCTTCGTCCTCTAAGATAACCTTCTTCATATGATCCAAACCAACACGCTCAACAAAGTGTGAAGTACGCTCTAGGTAACGTGCATTTTCACGATAATATTGCATGAAGGCACTAATAATATCAATGATTTCTTCCTTCGTTTTCACTTTACAGAATAAGTCACCTGCACGTAGGTCAACCCCTCCGTTACCAGCTACATACAGTTCCCATCCACCATCTACGCCAACAATACCAAAGTCCTTAATACCCGATTCCGCACAGTTACGCGGACAAGCGGATACAGCCATTTTGACTTTGTGAGGGGTATTAATATACTCAAACTTTTTCTCTAACTCTTGACCGAGTCCAATTGAATCTTGCGTACCAAATCGACAGAATTGAGCTCCTACACACGTTTTCACCGTACGCAATGCTTTTGCATAGGCCGATCCGGACTTCATCCCAAGATCTTTCCATACTTTAGGTAAGTTATCTTTTTCAATCCCGACTAAATCAATACGCTGACCACCTGTTACTTTAAGTAAAGGTACTTCATATTTATCAGCAACATCAGCGATTTTTCTTAGTTGCTCAGCATCAGTAACCCCACCATACATTCTCGGTACGACTGTAAATGTACCATTATGATTAATGTTGGCATGGGCACGCTCATTAATAAATCTTGATGTTGGGTCATCGGCATTATTAATCGGATCAACCATCTTCAAATAATAGTTGATAGCAGGACGACATTTTGAACACCCTTCATCCGACTTCCAGCCAAGAACATTCATCACTTCACGTGGATGTGACAAGCCTAACTCGCGAATTTGTGCAACAACTTCCTCATGAGTGTGCTCCGTACATCCACACATTGGTTCCTTCGTATCTCCTAACTCTTCACCAGTTGTTAAGGAAATAAGATCAGCCACGAGTGGCTTACACCCACCACATGAACGACCAGCATTCGTACATTGCTTCACCTCTTCAACAGTTGACAGACCTTGCTCTTTAATTGCTGTACAAATGTCCCCTTTAGACACACCATTACAGCCACAAATCGTCTCACTATCTGCCATAGCAACAACTGGGCTTTCCGTGGAGCCTCCGCCATTTTCAGAAGGCAAAATCGCCACTTTACTCATACCCGAAATATCTTGCTCTGTTCGAATCATATCGAGAATTCTTGGCGAATCTGATGTATCACCAAATAATACAGCACCAATAACCTTGTTATCCTGTACAACTACTTTCTTGTATATCCCTTCAAATTCATCGTGTACACGAATCGCTTTTGTATTCTCACCATCTTGGAAATTCCCCGCTGAGAATACATTTACACCTGATACCTTTAACTGTGTGTATACGATAGAACCTTGGTAGCCTGGTTTATTTTTCACTTCATTTGTACATAAGTGTTCTGCCAACACTTTTCCTTGTTCGTACAAAGGAGCTACTAAACCATATGCAATCCCTCTATGCTGAGCACATTCCCCAACAGCGTATACATTCTCGATATTAGTTTCCATATAATCATTGACCATGATCGCTCGCTCTGTTTTCAAGCCGCATTTTTGTGCTAATTCAATGTTCGGCTTAATTCCAACAGCCATCACTACTAAATCAGCTTGAATGCTCGTACCATCTTTGAATTTTAACCCTGTCACTCGGCCTTTTCCAAGAATTTTCTCCGTCTGCGCTTTAAGTAAAAAGTTCATCCCTTGACTCTCGAGCTCTTCTTGAAGCATCTTTCCAGCTTGATTATCTAGCTGACGCTCCATTAAAGTATCAGCAATATGAATAACATCTACTTCCATATTTAAATTCAATAAGCCACGAGCTGCCTCTAAACCAAGAAGACCGCCACCAATAACTGCTGCCTTCTTATAGTTTTTAGACGTTTCTATCATCGTTTCACAGTCTTTAATATTACGGAAGGCAATAACTCCTTCTTTGTCTGCACCTGGAAGAGGTAGCATAAAAGGATTCGATCCCGTCGCAAAAATAAGCTTATCATAGGGGGTTTCAATACCTTTTTCGCTATAAACGACTTGCTTCTTCGTATCCACCTTTACAATCGGATCACCGGTGTGTAAAGTGACATCATTTTCCTTGTACCAATCATAATCATTTAAAACAATATCACTTACGTCCGCATCTCCCTGCAAAACCGACGAAAGCAAAATACGATTATAGTTAGGATGTGGCTCTTCACCAAACACCGTCATCTCATAGCGATTAGAATCCTTCTTAATGATTTCCTCTAGTGTTCGTATTCCCGCCATACCATTTCCGATCAATACGAGTTTCTCTCTCACAAAAAATCGCTCCTATCTTGAATAAAATTAGCTTTCTATTTGTACTTCAGGAAGTGCGACTTTTGCCTGCGCAAAAAGCAATTCATCGCTTCCTAATTTCTCTTTATACATATAAGCTGGCACTATTCCCATTGATTGAAGTGTCTCTCCCACTTGCTCTTCACAAATAATGGTACAAGTTGCCGCTAGTAATGATGGTGTCTTTTGTATTTCTTTCAAAAGATTCAAAAAGTTTATCGCATGACTCTTATTCGTTAAAATAAGCGTATTTACATGCTGTTCCTCTATCATTCTTTGCATCATTTGCTTTTCGCGAACTGTTACCATTTCATCGATTTGAATAAACTGTCCGTCCCCTCTAAATCCACCTAAAGAAGTTAATTCAAGCTTACTCCCAACCACAATTGGCGAATTCAATTCGGATAAGCGATGAACTTTTGTTGCTATGAAGCCTGCTTTCTTTAACTCCTCTTTTGTTTGGTCATCCATACAGTAGAATTCAGCTAGTATGCGTCGCCTATCAATCTCTCTATCATGTAACGACTGAATAAAAGCTACAACACTAGAGCTTGATAAGAAGGTTAACTTCTCCGCTTCTGACAGTTCCAATATCCTATCCATCTGACTGACGGTTAACCTTTTCTTTATTGATAATGGCTTACTATATATGTCTGCTCCAAGTCGTCTCCATTTTTGTAATGTTTGCGAATCATCACACCGATCTTCTTTTGGGATAAAAATACTTATACCTGATAAAGGACGATTTTCAAACCATTGAAGCTTCTTCCGTAACGTAACCACATCACCAACCATAATAATGGCAGGATTCATTACTTTAGCCTTACTCACTTCTTGAACAATCGTGGCTAAAGTCCCTTCAATCGTTCGCTGTCGGCTATACGTACCCCATTGAATGATAAGAACCGGAGTTTTTCGCTTCATTCCATGCGCTTGCAATTGTTCAACAATCGTTGTTACATGCTTGATCCCCATGTAAAACACAATTGTATCAACACCGCTCGCCAATGCCCCCCAGTCCACTCGAGGTTGACCGTCACGTGATTTGCTATGACCAGATACAACAGCAAATGACCTAGAATGCTCTCGATGTGTAATCGTTGCTCCCGCATAAGCTGGCACTGCAATTCCTGCAGTTATGCCAGGAATGATTTCAAAGCTAATTCCATGCTTTGAAAGAGACTCTGCTTCTTCTCCGACTCTTCCAAATACAGAGGGGTCCCCACCTTTTAAGCGCACAACTGTTTTCCCTTTTCGAGCATGAATGAGTAATTCTTTATGGATATCTTCTTGTCTGAGAAGGTGCTGACAAGGTTGCTTCCCACAATAGACCAATTTAGCATCTGATTTCGTTTCCATTAAGAGAATCGGATTTACTAATCGATCAAAGATAATCACATCCGCTTCCCTTAATACACGTCTCCCTTTTATTGTGAGCAACTCTGGATCTCCTGGTCCAGCTCCAACAAAATAAACGATCCCTCGCTGTTGCAAAATCTGTCGCCCCCTTTCTCTTAATCATTAGTTTAAAGCAATCTTGAAAATACATGTTAGTTTGTGTCAGATATCCTAACAAGAAAAAAAGAAAAGACGGGAACACGTCTTTTCTTGCCTTCATTCCGTTCAAATTCTTGCTCATTTTTGTCGTAAATTAACAATGAATTGTAAAGGTCTACGTTATTTACCATAGATTGATAAATCATCATGTAACCATCGTTATATGGACTGCTGCAATTTTAAAACCTGGCATACGACAGGTCGGATCTAACTCATTTGAAATAAGATCATTAATATTCTGCGATTCAGCCCAATGAAACGGAACAAAGACCGTATCAAAACGAACATCTGTAGAGAAACGACTACGAACAACAATTTCCCCACGCTCTGATCGAATTTTCACTAATCTCCCTTCCTCAATTCCATACTTATCCGCTGTTTCTGGATGAATTTGAATGTGAGATTCAATATCTCTTGCTGCTAATGACGAGCTTCGTCTCGTTTGGACACCTGTTAAATAATGAGCTACAACACGTCCTGTAGTAAGATATAGAGGAAATTCCAAACTAGTCGATTCCTTCTTCTTCGCAGGTGTATTCGAAACTGCCATTAGTTTCGCCTTTTTATCTTGATGGTAGAACTTCTCTTCAAATAACCGTTCTGTTCCCGAGTGATTTGTCGTTGGACATGGCCAAAAGATCCCATCTCCTTCTCGAAGTCGTTCATACGTAATCCCATAATAATCAGCGATTCCGCCACGACTTGCTACTCTTAACTCATCAAATATTTGTTCCGCAGAATGAAATGCAAAATATTTTTCTTTTCCTAACACACCTGCAACCTCACAAAGAATTTCCCAATCATGCTTTGTTTCTCCAGGCTTTTCCTTAGAAGCTGGCCGCAGCATGACACGTCCCTCAACATTTGTCATCGTACCCTCATCTTCTAAATACGAAGTCGTTGGTAAAATCAAATCAGCAAGCTTCCCTGATTCGGAGATAAACATATCTACTGCAACGATAAACGATAGCTTTTCTAACGCCTCTTTTACATACGTTGCATTAGGGTTAGAAACAATCGGGTTTGAACCCATAATAAACATTGCTTTAATCTCACCCTCATGTATCTTTTCCATCATTTCATACGCTGACACACCTTTGCGTGGTAAATCTTCCTCATTGACACCCCAAACATCAGCTATATATTGACGATGCTCCTTATTTTCAATAGAACGATAACCTGGTAGTTGATCTGCCTTTTGGCCATGCTCTCGTCCACCTTGTCCATTACCTTGTCCTGTTATCGCACCATATCCACAGCCCAATTTCCCTATACTCCCTGTCGCCAACAAAAGATTGAGAAAATTACGAACAGCCATATACCCATCCGTTTGTTGTTCGACACCTCGAGCAGTGAAAATCATCGCTCGTTCCGCTTTACCAAAAGTCAATGCTACCTTCTCTAACTGTTCAACTGACACATCTGTCAGAGTTGATATCGATTCAATCTCCATTGATTGGACATGATCCATCACCTCGTCGAACCCAGTCGTTCGTTCAGACAAAAAGGCTTCATCTATATAGCCATGCTCAATAATTAATTTTAATAAACCATTGGCTAATGCTGCATCCGTCCCAGGCTTCAACTGAATATGCCAGTCAGCCATTTTAGATGTCTCTGTTACACGCGGATCAATGACAATTATTTTCGTTCCATTCTCTTTTGCACGTTCGAAATAGGGCATAATAGTCGGTTGGCATTCAGCTATATTCGTACCTGCTAAAATAATACAATCCGTTTGTTCAATTTCATCTAATCGATTCGTTAAACCTCGATCAATCCCAAATGCTTGATTAGCTGCCGAAGCTGCTGCCGACATACAAAAGCGCCCATTGTAATCAATATACTTTGTTTTTAAGGCCACACGGGCAAACTTACCTAACAAATAAGCTTCTTCATTTGTTAAGGACCCTCCACCATATACCGAGACAGCATCAGTCCCAAACTCTTCTTGAATCTTTGTGAATTTCTCTTTCATTACAGCAAGAGCAAACTCCCATGATACAGGAACGAATTGTCCGTCTACTTTGAATAAGGGCTGTTTCACCCGTTCACGGTGCACGGCATGCTGATAAGCATGAATGCCTTTCACACACAACCTCCCTTCAGAAGTTGGGTTATCTAGTGCAATTGTTTTATACTGAGTACGACTCGGTCCCTTTTGCTCAATGACTCTCATTTTACATTGCATACTACAATAAGGGCACTGTGCATCATAGGATCGTTCATCCTGTACATCTTTCTGTTGAGCACGTGAATACTTTACTAATCGTTCTGCCAAATGTCTCACACCCTTCTACAAGCTTGTTCCACATTTATTTACTCATAACTTGATTACTTTTATCCCATTCATGCTCTTTAGCTTGCGTAAAATCGTTCCATATTTGATCACGCAAATCATCTTCATAAATCAATTCTCTTATGTGAATGAGGCCAACCCGATTAAGCCACGTATTAAGCTCTTCTAAATAGCTCGCTGTCTCTCGATAGTATTGAATAAGTGCAATTGCATAGGAATTCACATCTTCTCGACCAACAATTGAAATTAAAGTATCATGAATATACATTTCCCATCCACGACTCATTCGAACAAGAGTTAGCCCCTTTTCAACAGTCGAGTTCTGATCAAAACCATCAGCAACTGTTATATAAACATGCTGGGGTGCAAATCTATTATCAATCACACTATCTAGCTCTTCGGCCACTTGATACATATCATTCACATATTGTCTCTCTAGATTTTGTTTTACTATTGACGTTCTTACATGATGAACCCAAAAGTCCGACGCATACTTCCGTTCTATGTTCAGTCGATCCATAACGGATAGAACATCTGTCTCTTCTACATCCATCAATGTTAACTGCTGGTTTTCTGTTAAAGCTAAATATGGTTGATTGAACTCTTTCATTATTAAGGTTAACTCATGAAGGTACTCCCCCGTTAGAAGTACTCCTTTAATTGGTAACGTTAGTGTAAAACGTCCATCACCTTGCTTTTGCACTCCAACAAGCCGATCTAAATCTCCCATTAATTCCGTGCGTTGATAGATCATACGAAAATAATAACGAAGAGCCTTTGTACATACTTCACAACCATTGCTCACCCAATTAAGCTTAGTGCGCACTTCATCCATTGTCGTTAACCGTTCATGCACAATATGCTCGACTACTTCATTTTCTGTTAACGATGTACACGTACAGAAAGGTTCTTCCACCATCGTTTCATTAAACTGATCACTTTGAATATATGATAGCATCTCAGCTACCATTGGCTTACATCCACCACAAGAGCCAGATGCCTTAGTACAGGCCTTTATCTCATCAACGGTTGAACAACCGTGCTTTTGAACAGCTTCAATTATTGTCCCTTTCGAAACATTATTGCAATTACAAATCGTTTGCGACATAGGCATTTCAGCTAGGTGCCCTTCTGCCTGAGGGTGAGCATTCATTAGAATCTCTTTCACCATTTCACGCTTTTCACCTTTTGCAATCATTTCCATTAATTGTGTTCCCTCTTTTGTATCACCGTACAACACAGCACCGACTGCACAATCATCCTGAAATACAACCTTTTTGTATA
Organism: Halalkalibacter sp. AB-rgal2; assembly: GCF_041821005.1. NCBI lineage: Bacteria > Bacillati > Bacillota > Bacilli > Caryophanales > Bacillaceae > Halalkalibacter > Halalkalibacter sp. AB-rgal2. Next base: position 295,795 of record NZ_JBGUAV010000001.1, on the reverse strand, counting down.
TAGATTCTGTCTCATCTAACATCATGATGCATTCCGTATCATCACTATCATGAAACTGCCCGACAGAGAAGACGTCGACGCCAGATATTTTCAGTTGTGTGGACAATATCGTTCCTTGATAGCCACGTGTTGGTTGTTCGCACAAATGCTTCGCCAACACAACTCCTTGCTCGTACAAAGGCTTTACAAGTCCATATACGAAGCCCCGATGCTCAACACATTCACCGACCGCATAGATGTTTGGATCACTCGTTTGCATATAGTCATTCACAATAATAGCGCGGTTCATTTCCAGTCCAGCCTCTTTGGCAAGAGTGATGTTAGGCCTTACCCCAACCGCCATAACAACAAGGTCTGTTCTAACAGATGAACCATCTTTAAATTCAATTCCCTTTACTCGTTTACGACCTAGTAATCTCTCAGACTGCTTTTCAAGTAAAAAGTTCATTCCTTGACGCTCTAGCTCTTCTTGCAGTAATTTCGCAGCCTTTTCATCTAGTTGGCGCTCCATTAAATAAGGGCCTAGATGGACAACATCCACTTCCATCCCTAAATGTAAAAGTCCTTTTGCTGCTTCTAAACCTAATAGTCCACCACCAATGACCGTTGCTTTTCTATATGATTTTGCAGTCAACACCATCTTTTCACAATCTTCAACCGTCCGAAATGCCATAACTCCTTCCAAATCAATACCCGGTAGAGGAATCATAAATGGCGATGACCCTGTTGCAATAACCACTTTATCGTACAGAACTTTTCGTCCACTATCCGTCTCTACTGTTTTTTCTTGGCGGTTCAACCGTTTAACTGTTTCTCCCACATACAAAGTAATGCCATTTTCCATATACCAATCGATATCATTGATCATAATATCTTTCATGTCCGTTCCACCTTGAAGAACAGAAGAAAGCATGATTCGATTGTAATTCCCGTGCGGCTCACTACCTATAATCGTTATATCAAATGCATTTGCTGCATGTTTCAATATTTCTTCGGCACAACGTACGCCAGCCATTCCATTTCCTATGATGACAAGCTTTTGAGTTTTCATAACAAACCTCCAGCTATTATTCATGTTACATCTTATTATCGCACGTACTTTCCACCTTGCCTGTATGTATGTCATAAGATATGACATACATTCTTAAGCACGGTGAAGCACTTGCTTCTTTATAGCAATAGGGTATATATGAACAAGTAAACATCCTACAGCAAATAGACTCATTAACCAAAACCCAGTCGCATAGCTCCCCGTCATTTCCAAAAAGAAACCCATAACAATCGGAGGGAAAAAACCCCCAACTCCTCCAACAGCACTAATCACACCCGTTACAGCACCTGTATGCTTTGGAGCAACTCCAGGTACTAGCTTGAAGACTGCTCCATTACCTGAACCAAGCAATAGCGCCATGATTCCACAAGCAATACTAAAGGTTACTAAATGCACAAGACTGAAAGCTAGTATAATAGCCATGGTTATAATACCTACGAATAGAAACGTCAGCACCTGATTCGCACCAAAACGATCTGCCAAATACCCACCTATCGGGCGGATTAATGTCGCAATTATGACAAATCCAGCTACAAACCAACCCGCTACCACAGGTGAAAGCTGATACATTTCTTGAAACAGCGTAGGCAAATAAAAGCCAAATGCAACAAAACCTCCGAACGTTAAGAAATAATAAGCAGATAAAGTCCATGTATCTTTAAATTGTAGTACAGTAAGAGATTGCTTTAACGATTGTGGCTTCTGATCTGAATCGGCATCCTCTGTCATAAACCAGAAAACAATGGTCATTAAACCGAGGACAGCAGCCAAGCTCCAAAACATCCAGCTCATGCCAACAAGGTAGACAACAGATGGAATGAATAATGCAGCCACAGCCGTTCCTAAATTTCCAATTCCAATAATACCTAAGGCAAGACCTTGTTGTTTCTTCGGGAAAAACTTTGTTACATATGTGATTGCAATCGTAAAGGTTGTTCCGGTCATCCCTATTAAGAAAGCCCAAAAGAGAAGCGCTGAATAAGATTGAGCAAAACCTACTGCAATTAACGGAATAACAGCAAATGCCATGATAACAGCATAAACCTTTCTTGCCCCTAACCGATCAGCAACGATTCCAATTGGAATACGCATAACAGAACCTAGAATAATCGGTGTTACAATAAGGAAACTTTTCTGTGTTTCTGATAAAGCGTATTGTTCCTGAACCATATTCGCAATTGGTGAAAATACCGACCATACTGTAAATGAAACAATCATCGCGACCGTAGCAAATATCAAAGCTGACGCCTGCTTTTTGTTGAAGTTCATCCTCTTCTCCCACACCTTTTTTAATCTCTTTTTCGTACATAAACGTTCTTAAATGATAGATCATCCCCATGTGTTCAACTACAACCTTGTCAGAATAACTAACAGTGTTTTCAATTAAACAAAAAGAAAGACCATCTCATCGCCGAACAAAAATCTTTGTGAAATGGTATTGACAGCCACCCTGTATCAGTGTACTATCTAATTAATACAATAATACAAAAGGAGGCGTCACTTATGAACGCTTGGTTTCACTTAGTAAAAAAAGAGCTCCATAATGGAGCATTAGCGTTTTTTTCATTATTAATAGGTTTTCTCGTTGTAGGGGGAATGGTCTTTTACTTCAGCTCTAGGGCTGAAGTAGGTGCAGAAGGATTAATGATATTTACCGCTGCAGCTATCATGATGCACGTTTTCTACCTTCTATACTATCTATTTGTGAGCCTACACAATGAACGAAAGAAATTGCATTTATGGTTACACAATTCCCTTCCTAGTTACTCTCTTTTACTTGCCAAAGTAGCGGCTGGCCTGATTTCTATGGGAGTAAGTTTAACGATTGTTTTTATCACATTTTTCATTTCGTCCCAATATGCAGAATATTTTCACGATCAGCTATCACTATTAAACCTAACTGAACTGAGTCTTTTCGGCAGTGTCCACATTATTTTAATTGCCTTATCCTTCGCTGCTTGGTTTTTGCTATATGCCATGGTTCATTTTGCTATCCGTTCTCGTTTAAATGGATTTCTTAGTTTTCTATGTACCGCTATTTTCGTCGTTGTCACTTTACGAGCTTACAGCTGGTTCGCACAGACGAATTTATATGAAACATTAACAATGTGGGGAGCCTTCCAACCTCCAGAAATCGTAACCGGATTAGAATGGGAATTAACGCAAAATCAAGTTGATTTAAGCATGCAAGGTTCCCCTTTTACGTTGTTTATTGGTAGCTACGTACTTGAAACGATCGTTAGCATCACTATCTTTTTACTAGCATGTTGGTTGTTAGAACGCAAAGTCGAGGTGTAAACAATGACAACTGAATTTGAATCATCTAAGCCGATTTATAGTCAATTAGCCGACCGTATGAACCGTCAAATTTTACGAGGAGATTTACAGCCAGGGGATAAGCTGCCTTCTGTGCGAGAAACAGCCATTCAATCGAATGTAAACCCAAATACGGTTCAACGAACATATCGAGAGTTAGAGGGGTTGAAAATTGTGGAGACAAGACGAGGTCAAGGAACATTTGTAACAGAAAATGAAACGATTTTACATGAAATGCGAGAACGCTTGAAGTTAGAAGAGATTTCTGCATTTGTAAAAGGGATGCAGGAGATGGGCTATACTAGCGCTGAGATCAAAGCCGGCTTGCATGCATTTTTAGCTGATATAAATGGAGGAATACAAAATGATTAAATTAGATCGTGTAACAAAAAAATTCTTAGCGAAAACAGCTTTAAACAATGTTGACCTGGAATTAAAGCAAGGAAAAATCATTGGACTTATCGGCGAAAATGGAAGTGGAAAGTCCACAACCCTTAAGCTCATTGCAGGCCTCAATCAACCGACAAAAGGAAACGTATTTGTTCATGGGCAACGAGCGAATCATCGCATTGCGAAATATGTGTCCTATTTGTCTGAGCTTGATGAATATTACAGCTTCTATAACGTTGGGCAAACCATTGATTTTTATGCCACACAGTTTTCTGATTTCAATCGAGAGAAGGCCGAGGACATTCGTCGTTTTATGAACTTGGACCGCCAAGCTAAATTGAAACATTTATCAAAAGGAAACCGTGGTCGTCTAAAAATCGTTTTAACATTAGCTCGTGAAGTTCCTATTATTTTAATGGATGAACCCCTTTCTGGACTAGACCCAATGGTCCGCGACTCAATTGTAAAAGGCTTAATTTCTTATATTGACTTAGACAAACAAGTCGTCATTATTACTACTCATGAAATCAAAGAAATTGAAACGATTCTTGATGAGGTCATTGCCATTAAAGATGGTGAGGTTATCGGTCACCACAATGTTGAAGATTTAAAATACAAGGAGAATAAAAGTATTGTTGAATGGATGACTTCTATATATTAAAGAAGTGAGCTTGAAGGCAGACTACTGCGGGATGCACATAGAAACAGCTGAAAGGGCACTGAAAGTTATTAATAAATTTCAGTGCCCTTATCGTTATTCATTGGGCTTTCCTTACGACAACCACTGTGTATATTTCTTATAATCACATTTCGGTTTTTCCTTTGGCTCCATAGCCGGATACCCTACATAAATAAACCCGATCATATCACCCTTTTCACTTAAGCGAAAGAATGATTTTACCTTGTCATGATAGCAAACTGGACCCGTACGCCAAACCGCGCCAAGACCTGCTACGTGAAGAGTAAGTAGCATATTTTGTACAGCGGCGTCGACAGCAGCGTATTCTTCTTGTATAATCACACTCTTTTTATCAGAAGGTTCTACAGCAACTGCAATTATAGTTGGAGCTCTTAAGGGCTTTTCTTTTTCTCTCTCAAGCTTCAGCTGATCGGTTGCCGATAACGGTATTTTCATTTCTAATTGGGCAATCTCAGCAAGTACGTCTCCTAAACGCTTCCTTGCATCCCCTTCTAGAACAAAGAAACGCCACGGTTCAGTTCGGTGGTGATTCGGTGCGAATGTCGCCGCATCTAACGCCTCTTCAATTAAGTGCTGTGGTACAGGGTCTTGCTTAACAATTCCAATGCTTCTTCTCGTTTCAATCGCTTTCTTTACATCCATCGTCTCACCCTTTCCTCGATTTCACTCTCTCTTTTAGTATACGGTCTACTTCCACATTAGCGTTCACTTCTAGTATTCGTTGGAAAGTGCATCTTGCTTCACCTTTTTTCATCTACTTTACATTCATTTTAACATAGCTAGAAACGATATTCTCATACAAGTGATTAATATAAATCCTATAGACTATAATTTAAATCGATTCATTTGTTCTTTTAATTCATTTGCTAATTTCGCTAATTCATCAGCGCTTTTTGTTACTTCCTCCATTGAACTACTTGATTGTTGTGCTGAAGCTGATACTTCTTCAATTCCTGCGGCTGATTGTTCAGAAATAGCTGCAATATCTTCAATAAATGTTCCAACTTCATAACTATTCTCCGTTAATAAGTGCAACTTCTTCGCTATTGCTTCCATTTTCGAAACCATTTGTGTAATCGATTCATTCATTTGTTTAAATGTCCCATTCGTCCGCTCTATTTCAGCTGTTCCTTCATATACGGTCTGATAACCATCTTCTAAGGAATGCGCAACATCATTTGATTCCAACTGAACAGCACGAACAATAGACGTAATATCCTCTACAGATCCAGTTACTTGTTCAGCCAACTTACGAACCTCATCTGCTACTACCGCAAAGCCTTTACCATGCTCACCTGCACGCGCAGCCTCAATTGCCGCATTCAAAGCTAATAGGTTTGTTTGCTCAGACACATCTTTTATAACTTGAACTAATGTTGATATTTCCTGAGATTTCTCATCTAACCCTCTAACCTTTTTAACAGCTTCATTTACCACTCGATCAATTTGTTTCATTTGTTCGACTGTACGTGACATATACAGACTTCCCTCCTCCGTCAACTGTCGGACGATATGAGAGTGATGAGTCACTTCTTCCCCATCTTTCTTCGCTTCCTGTATGTCTTGATTAAATTGATTCATTCTTTCTACCACATCTGTGGCACTGCTCGCCTGACGTTCGACTCCACTTGATAATTCTTCAATGGTCGCTGCGATCTGCTCACTTCCTTCTTTTACTTCTACCGCAAATTGTGTAAGTTGCTCACTTTGTGTATCAACATCATCGGTTGCACCTTTTACACCATCAACAATTGATGTGAGATCAGATTGCATATTGTTAACAGAATGAGAGAGCTCTGCTAATTCATCATTTCCGTTCAAGGCTAACTTCTCTCCAGTTAAATCCCCTTCTGCAATTTTCCCCATTTGTTCATTCACACGGGTAATCGTAGTAACAAAACGGTTTAGAAAGAAAATCATGCTTGCTAGTCCTATAATAATAGCTACAACAGTCGTTATAATGGTTGAGCGTAAGATATCATGTCTAATCATCGTTGCTAGCTGAGACATATCAAAATCCATCCCCGCAACTCCAATAATCGCACCTGATGAATCATGGATCGTGTTAGCAAGCGTAATCGTGGACTGGCCACTTGCTGTATCAATATATGGCTCAGTCCAAATAACGGATCCGCTATTCTCTATCGCGTCTATATACCAATCTCTTTCCCTCGGATCATACTGGCTTAAATCGACATCCTCAGATGGAATATTATCCAAGTACATTTCGCCTAATTCCGTTCCAACGTACAAATTAATTAAAAATGGATGATCTAATGAAATTTCGGATAAAAACTGCTCGTAAAATAGTGTTTTTTTTGGATCATTGCTATTAGGTAAATTAACATGATGCCCTTCTTGCTCATTATCAACTTCGATTATAGGCACCTGCATTTCTTCCATATTCGAAATATCCGTTAGTAAACTCTCATACTCTATGAATATATCTGAAAATTCAGAATTTATTTCCTCTAAATCCTCCTTTTCAATAACAGCCCGCTCTAATACATTCGTTTTTTGATACGAAAGGATTCCGACTATTAGAAGAGGAATCAATAATAGTAAACTCATAAACAAAAACATTTTAACCTTGATCGATCGTAACTTTTTCACTTGCTTACCCCCTACTATGATGTCAATGATGAATATTAGTTACAAAGACGTAGGCATAGTTTATCATATTTTTGCTTTTTTGTAGATATTCATTATATTCTGACTTTTCCCTTGTCACTTTAGTAGGAACATTCTACAATAAAGGATGTTCACTATACTTAACTATAAAAGGATGTCGATTATGTCTCAAAAGCATGCTAAAATCGTCAGCATTGTCTTATACACCGCACTTACTTTTTCAACATTTGGCTTATTGATGGATAATCAAGACTCGATCATGTTAATAAGTACTCTCTGTTTTGGGTTCATCATGATTCATTATATTCGATATTCTTTGCTTCGGCTCTCTTATATCACGTTTAAAAATTTATCATTAGTTGCTATCCAATGGGCTCTTGCATTCTTCATACAAAGCATAGACGGTACGTTCCTCCCCCAAATCTTTTTCTTTGTTTTACTATCAGAAGCTGCCTTTTCGTCTAAACGGACATTTAGCATTCCATTTTCACTGATCTGTTACTTTGGTTTTGTTGCTGGGGTGGCCATCCACTATCAGTTTCCACCTTTTTCTGAGATTGGCTTTGTGATTCCTCGCTCTTTAGAATACGGACTCTTTTGGGGATTTAGTTATATTTCTAGAACGGCTCTCCTCCAAAGAAATGAATTAAAGCAATCATATGAAAAGTTGAAAGAAAGTGCCATTAAGTTAGAAGAGAAAGCATTAGTTGAGGAAAGAATGCGTTTATCTAGGGAAATGCACGATACAATCGGACATACACTTGTGACAGCATCAGTCGGTCTCGAAAAAAGCAAGCAGCTTTTTCGATATCATCATCATGATGATGCGTTCATGCAGCTTAATCACGTGCACAATCATATTAAAATAAGCTTAGATGATGTTAGACGTGCCATTCACACCCTACATGTTCGTAAATCCTTTATTGACTTTGAGCAAAGCTTACACAATCTTATTAAAGAAACGAAAAAGAATGCTGGCGTTCATATTGACGTACACATCGATCCGATGCCACATTTAACACCCGAACAAGAACGAACCATTTATCGTGCCTTGCAAGAAGGCATCACAAACGGAATTCGTCATGGTCAAAGTACCCTTTTTGATTTTCAACTAACGGTTGACTCTAATACCATTACATTTCGTTTAGAGGATAACGGTACTTGCCCAGAGAAGATTCATTTTGGATTTGGCTTATCAGCAATGGCCGACCGTGTAGCGAGCATTAACGGGAGAATGACTGTAATGCAAACAGAAAAGAAACATGCGCTTCTTCAGCTAACGTTACCCCTTTAAACAAATAATAAGAGGGACATGGCGCTTTGAAAGGACATCATGCTATTAGACTAAAATGTCTAACTAGCATTAGGCAAAATGAAACTCTCTTAATAAAAATAGGCTTCACTTCCTAAGTAAATGAAGTGAAGCCTATTTTTATAAATATTGTAGTAAGGCTGTAGCAATTGAAAAGTAAATGAGTAGACCTAAAATATCATTAACTGTTGTAATAAATGGACCTGAAGCAATAGCTGGATCTAGCTTTAACTTATTGATAATAAGAGGAACCGTAGATCCGATAACAGTCGCAATACTTAACGTACAAAAGATCGAAAAACCGACAATGAGTGCCAGCACCCAATGCTGATGCATAATGGTGACGGTAATACTAAGGACAAGCATACAGATTAATCCTAGCATGATTCCAGTTCCAAACTCTCGTCTTATCATTTTAGCAATGGTCCCTTTTTTGATCGTTCCGAGCGCCAGTCCTCGAACAGCAACAGCTAATGATTGTGTTCCTGTATTACCAGCGGAGTCCATAATTAATGGGATAAATGCCGCTAACAAGACAATCTGCTCTAACGTATCCTCAAATTGCCCAATCACTTCCGCTGTAATCAATCCAAAGAACATTAACATAATAATCCAAGGTGAACGTTTTTTCGCGGCTGTTATCGCACTTACATTAACATCCGTCGCCCCTTTAGCCGCCGAGATTTCACCTAAATCCTCTGTCGCCTCTTCCTCAAGAATATCCATGACATCATCAACAGTAACAATCCCTAGCAGACGTCCTTGCGATGAAACAACTGGGGCAGCTAGAAAATCATATTTCTTAATCATTTTTGCTACTTCTTCCTGTCCCATATCGACAGGAACAGAAACAACTCTTGTACTCATCACAGTCTCAACCTTTTCATTCGCTGGAGCTGTAATCAAATCTCGTAACGACAGCACCCCTACTAGCTTACCTAGCTTATCAACGACATATAAATAATAAATCGTTTCTGCATCTGGACCTTGTTTACGTAGCTTTTCAATAACAGTAGCTGCCACATCCATTGATGATATACTAATAAACTCCTTCGTCATTACTGCTCCCGCTGTCTTCGGGGTATATGAAAGGAGTTCACGTACCTCTTTGGCTTCCTCCGCTTCCATCTGATCTAAGATAGCATTCGCTCTTGCTTCATCTAACCGAGATAAGAACATCGCCACATCATCTGCAAACATTTGATCAAACATTGATGTGAAATAGCGTTCATCCAATTCTGAGGCAATCATCTCTTGAACGTCAAACTCAAGACCTTCAAAAATTTCACCAAAGTCTGCCGGTGACAAGTATGCGTATACCCGTTTTCGATTGAATGGATCTACTTTCAGGAAAATTTCAACTTGATCCGTTCGGTGCAATTCTAAAAAACGCTCTCGAAATAAGGCCATTTCTTCATTTTCAAGTAAATCTAATATCTCTTTCTCGTATTGCGCACGGTTTGTTGAATCTAATCGTACCATCGTCTTCCTCCTCTTTATAGAGGGGTTTCCCTTATTAGGCTATGTGGAATGAACCCCTCCACATTTCTATTGTCTTCATTGAACAACTCTTAATCGACTCCGGTTCAGGACTCAGATCCATCCCACATCACCTCCATTTACGAAACTTGTAATTGTAAATCATCAAAAAGCACCTTCACGAATGAAGGTGCTAAATAACGTCAAAATAACGAACAACAAATACCTATAGCGGTATATTGTTACATTCAACTATTTCATCCTTCCTCCATTCGTAGAGCTTTAGCACTGTACGGCATAGGAATTAGTATTCCAGCTACATTAAAAATCACCTTATGTCGATGATTCCTGTTGACCCATTGGCGTCTTTGGACATTTTTGGGCAGTAGCATATCTCCAGCACAGGAGCCTCACCTAACGAGGTATTCAATTTCACCCTATGAATGATAGCAGACTAAAATTAAAACTGTCAAACTCTTTTATCTTAATAAGATAAGAAGGCTCCTCATTTATTGTTTGAATATTAGACGATTTATCAATAAGATATAAGAATGAATAGCCGTTACTTATTCTATGTACCATGCATTTGATTTGTGAGAATCATTTTATTTATATTTAAACAATTACTCAATGAGGTGGACATCTTGGTCAATCGATTTCAATCTTTTTTTTATGGCTGGATCATTGTTTTTATAGCCGGACTAGCCGTGTTTTTCTCAGGTCCTGGTCAAACATATTCGAATTCTATTTACATTACAGAATATATCGACCACTTCGGCTGGTCTAATACAGAAATATCTAGTATCTATTCCATTGCTACATTTTGTGCAGGGATTTTAATGATGTTTGTTGGTAGGATGGTCGATAAGATCGGTCAAAAGAAGATGTTGATCTTTGCTGGTGTCGCATTAGGGTTAGCTTGCTTTTATAATAGTATCGTTTCAAATATTTGGATGATGGCCATTGGTTTTTTCTTTATTCGCTTGTTTGGACAGGGCAGTATGACGTTAATTCCAAACACCCTTGTGCCCCAATGGTTCATCCAAAAGCGTGGGCGTGCGTTAAGCTTTATGGCAATCGGTGGTTTTGCCAGCGCCGCCTTTTTTCCATTAGCAAATGCGTGGCTTATTCAACGCTGGGATTGGCAAACATCTTGGCAAGTATGGGGTGCACTGCTTCTATTTTTGTTTGTTCCTCTTGTTATACTATTTGTCCGCAATAAGCCTGAGGACATTGGCCTCAAGCCAGATGGCTTGACTCTACGTAAGAATAAAAATCAAAAACAACCTATTCCTATAGCTGAAGTAGATTGGACGTTACAAGAGGCAAGAAAAACGTTAGCATTTTGGGCGCTCATTGTATGTGTTGGGATTCCGGCTCTCGTAAATACTGCAATCACGTTTCATCTAGTATCCATTTTTCGAGAAAATCACATCACACCTGAAATTGCAGCAACCGTTTTAAGTTTAATGGCCATTATCGGATTCCCAATCTCACTCATCTCTGGTTTCATTTTAGAAAAAGTCAAAACTCGGACTTTATTAATTGTTATATTTATTTTAGAAACAGTCTTACTTCTCCTCCTTCTTATCACCCAAAATGTGCTAACAGCTATTATATTTGGAGTCATTTGGGGAATGGCTAGTGGATTAGAACGTATTACAATCAATATTGTATGGCCCAACTACTTTGGCCGTAAATATTTAGGAAGTATTAAAGGAGTCGCCGTTACAGTAACCGTGGTCGCTTCTTCATTTGGACCATTACCGCTCGGCGTTGGTTATGATGTATTACAATCATATACACAAGCTCTAGTTCTCATTATGCTCTTTCCTATCATTGGATTAATTGCAGCTACTTTAGCAAAAAAGCCTGTAAAGGAAGTTGACTCGACAAGATCGAAGTATGTAGCTCCGTAATTTATTTTAGCCGTTGAGAACGTGGTGTTCTCAGCGGCTTCTCAAATCCAATGTTTCTCTATTTTTTGATGGGGAATATATCGAAGTAGGTGGTGAGTATGATAAACGCAGATGTCTGTATCATCGGTGGAGGAGTTACTGGTCTTTCACTTGATCTACGTTTAGTACAAGCGAATATTCGCGTTGTTGTCGTAGAACGTGAATAAGAAAGCAGTCACTTATACAAAGGAAGAATTAATTCAACCAAAAACTATCCATCCTTGAAAAACTTTCGTGTACTAAAAGATATATTACATATTGAAAGACCGTTAGTTCCTAATCGAGCGAGCGAACTTAATCAGAAAGGCCAAACTTTATTAGACAGATAGCCTAACGTGCCTTTATAACTCTTGAAAAGCAACTGAAGATAACAAAAAAGCTTCAAGGTCAACTCTTCAAACCTCATGAAGATTACCCGTGGAGGTTCAAAGAATAGGAGGAGGCATAAATGAAGGTAAAAGAATACAAGCGGCTATGGCAGGCACGATCATGGATGAAGAAAAATGAAGCGTTTTTGCCGACATGGCACGCTCACTTAGGTTATTCACTCAAATTATTTGATCACTTCGGCAAAGCTACAACAATAGATGAAGTAGCTCAACAAGGGTTTAACAAAAAACTTCTCACACGTTGGGTTGAAGTTGGTTTAGCTGTAGGTCATTTAAAAAAGTGTCGCAGAGGAAAGTGGAAAACAAAACGGAAAATTTTACGCTATTTATCTAAGGACAGCCCTGATTCCATCGGCATTTTACTAAAAGAAATGATGGAATTGCATATCCCGACTTTGCTTTCTTATCGTGACTTAATGGTAGGAAATGATGTGGATTTGCTGGAACGAAATTACGAAAATACAGTAGCTGAAACATCACGTTTGCTTGAAACACTTGCATTTCCAAAAGTATATCACTTAATCAAAAATGAAAAGATACAGTCTGTACTAGATTTCGGTTGCGGTCACGGTGGCTATTTAAAACGAATTCATGAGAAAAATAACGCTCTACAACTAACCGGAATTGAAATTGATGAGCAAGTAGCAAAGAAAGCTCGTAGCTCTTGTAAAGAAGCGTCCATTATGATAGAACAAAGAGACTTAATGACCTATCAAGCTCACAAACCTGTTGATCTAGTCATGATGAATAATCTCCTTTATTATTTTTCAACAGAGGATCGGGCTCGCCTTTTTAAGCAAGCATCTAAAGCTTTATATCCTAAAGGCTTTTTGACCATCATGTCTCCTTTAAACGGAAAAGAAAATATTCAACCCTTCACTTCAGCTTTTAATAGTTTTATGTCTGCACATGAACAGATGTTTCCAATACCTACAAAAGAGGAGTTGACTGAATATGGAAAAAATATAGACTTTCAGCTCAAACAAATAAAACCGATTATTAAAGAAGGTGGCTGGTATGTAATTGTTTTTCAAAAAGAAAAATAAATTTGACAAACTGAACTCCCTCCTATAACATAAAAGAAAATCAACGTCTAAACAAGAAAGGGTGACCCGGATAGATGAAGTTCTAATCCTATTTTTGAATGTAGAATAGAATGAGTTTACGTATACTTCGACTAAAAGCGACGACCGCTTTTATGAATTTGTGCGTGCTCTTCGATTCTTTGATTCAGAATAGGATTAGAATGAAACAGACACCTGTTTCTTCTCTATTCGGCATGTGTACCTTTATGCCTCCTATTCTGATCCTGTCAGATAGGAGGCTTTTTCATGTCTCCTACCATCGGCACTAAAAAAGGTCAATTTACTTTTTCAGTCGCCTCTTAAGCACATAAGGAGCTGGATATATATGCTATTACTTGAAGGGCATCAAATCGTCATTGAAATACAAGGAAATACATTATTAAAGGCGGAGAAATTAACGATACATCAACAGGATCGAATTGGATTAATCGGTAAAAATGGCACTGGAAAATCGACCTTGCTACACATACTTGCTCGTAAACAGAAGCCTACTAAAGGAACCATTAACTCTGATGTTACAACATTCCTTCTTCCTCAGCTTAAAGAAATGGTTGATGGAAAAAGTGGTGGTGAAATGACTCAAGCCTATATTCAACAAGCCATACAAGAATCGCCAACTATTCTTTTTGCAGATGAACCAACCACTCACTTAGACAAAGAACATATTGAATGGCTTGAGCAGAAACTACGAAATTGGTCTGGAGCGTTTGTCATTGTTTCCCATGACCGTGCGTTCCTCGATCAATTATGTACGACCATATGGGAAATTGAAGATAGTAATCTTAACATGTATAACGGAAACTATTCGTCGTACATCGAACAAAAGGATCATCGTAGATCTCATCATCACGAGGAATACGATAAGTATATGAAAGAAAAGAATAAGCTTGAACGTGCCATCGCAGGCAAAGAAAAACGTGCTGCAAAAGCGACGAAGAAGCCAAAGAATGTAAGTCGTTCAGAGGCCAAAATAACTGGTGCAAAACCGTATTTCGCCAAAAAACAAAAAAAGCTTCAGCAAACCGCTAAAGCTCTTGAAACCCGGTTAGAAAAGCTCGAAGAAATTGAAAAGCCTAAAGATTTGACCGAACTAAAAATGGAAATACCGAACCAAGAAGCCTTCCACGGGCGGATGATCATTCGAGTTGAACAGCTAGTAGGACAAATCGATAACCGAACTTTATGGAGCAAGCAATCGTTCTTTATTTACGGTGGAGAAAAAATAGCGATCATTGGAAAAAATGGAAGTGGTAAAACAACCTTACTCAACCAATTGATCTCACCAAATAAAGAAGTATCCATATCACCAGCTGTCATCGTCGGTTATTTAAGCCAGCACCTTTCCCTTCTACAAACGAAGGAAAGTATTTTAATGAACGTGAAGGAAACCTCAAAACAAAGTGAAACACTCATTCGAACCGTCTTAGCACGACTCCATTTTTTAGGGCAGGACGTTCATAAGCCTGTGCATGTATTAAGTGGCGGCGAACGAGTCAAAGTAGCTCTTGCTAAGCTATTTGTCAGTCATTGCAATACGTTGATTTTAGATGAACCGACTACATTTCTTGATATTGAAGCCGTTAAAGCATTAGAAGCTCTCTTACAGGAATATGAAGGAACCGTTCTATTCGTATCTCATGACCGCCAATTCATTAAGAGCGTTGCTACAAAAGTGATTGAGATTAACCAGAAGAAGCTTCATTTCTTTGCTGGAACGTATGAGGAATATCAAGCTCACAAAGAAAGACCTACACAAAACAGCGATGATCGGAAATTAATCATTGAAACACGGATTACAGAGATACTAAGCTTACTAAGTATAAGCCCTTCTGATCAATTAGAAAAAGAGTTTCAACAATTATTAGCTGAAAAGAAAAAGTTGTAAGAGAAGCTATGAAGTTGGTAGACAGATTTTCAGTTTGGATGAACGTATTTTACTTTCACGTACGGACTCGACGTCACCAGCGAATTTACTTAAACAGCAAACTTTTCACAAATTTCATCTTAAACCCAGACAAGTCAATAAGGAAAACGCGATAGGGAGGGCACCAAAAAAGTTTGCTTTTTAACTTCTTGGTGCCCTTTAAGTTAAAAAAACTGCCATTGAAAAGGGAGTTCCTTTATCAATGGCTATTTCTTCAGTCTAGATGGTCTTTTTAATTTCCTTCAATAGTGCTTGACATCCATCTAACACTAGATCATACGTCTCCTGAAAATCATTTGTGTAATAGGAATCTGGCACATCCTTCTTATGCTCTGTCAAATCGAGTAACCGAATAACCATCACACCCTCTGGCTCACCTATCACTCGCTTAATATTTGTCAGATTGCTTTCATCCATTGCGACAATATAATCAAATGCTTTTGCATCTTCTTTTTGCAATTGTCTTGCTTTCATGCCTTCAGAAGAAATCTTGTATTCTGTTAGCTTGGCTAGTGTCCCTTTGTGAGGTCGCTTCCCAACATGCCACGGCCCTGTACCTGCAGAATCAATAACAATTTGGTCACTTAACCCTTCTTGCTCTACTAAATGACGAAATACAGCTTCTGCCATTGGTGAGCGACATATGTTGCCTAAGCAAACAAATAACACATGAATCATTCGTACTCACCTCTTCATTATGCCTACCTTTGTTCTAAACGAGCAATTCGATCATTTAAATCAGGGTGAGAGGAGAACAGCTTCATCACATTCCCTTTTCCGCTAATTTTCATTGTCTGCACAGCCGAATCATCCGTATGATCATTCACATTTGCACGTTCAATATGCTGCTGTAATGAACGTAGTGCATGAGCCATTTTATCTCTTCCTGCCAAATCAGCTCCACCTTGATCGGCATGGTATTCGCGATATCGTGAATACGCATTAACAACCAAGCTCCCAAGGATCGAGAACAAGATTTGGAAAATAATTATCGCCGCAAACCGAACAATCCACTGTAGTTCAGAACGAACTAAACGCGAAACCAAAATCGCCGCAATACGTGAGAAGAACACAACAAACGTATTAATCACACCCTGTAGTAGCGTCATCGTGACCATATCGCCATTTACAACATGAGCGACCTCATGGGCAATGACCCCTTCAACCGCATCATCATCCATCACATTCAGCAAGCCTGATGAAACAGCGACTAACGATCTTTTCTTTGATGGACCTGTTGCAAAAGCATTCACTTCTGGTGATTGATAAATACCTACCTCTGGCATATGAACTAAACCTGCAGCTCGTGACAATCTATGTACCTTCTCGACAACCGCTCGCTCTTGGGCAGTCAGGCTTCCATCTGGATCTAGCACCTTCACCCTCATCATCTTTTTCGCAACGAAGCGTGACATCGCAAGTGAGATGAATGCTCCTGTGAAACCTACCAATATACTAAATACCATTAGCGAACCATAATCAATTCCTAACCCCCCACTACCATCTTCAAAAGAACCACTAATTCCCGTGTATCTCGTAATTAACGACCAGACAATAACAATCGTTGTCATGACAAGAATATTCGTAATAATAAACAGTAATACTCGTTTCCCCACTGCCTTCTCCTCCTAAGTAATTATAATCTGTTCATATTGTAACATGATTTCCATTAACAAGCTTATGACTTTTAGCCTTCTTACATAAGTCAATGGACCTAAATCCATTCGCTAGACATTCACTTTAAGTATTTTATCCTTCCATCTCATACTCCAACAATTCTGATACCGTTTGAAATGTATAACCTAATTCCTCTAATTCCGTCACAATTCCTTCTACAGCTTTCAATGATTCAATTCTGCTCTCATACATGACATGGAGCAAAATAATGGAACCAGGTTCGATTTGTTCAACAACATGTTCAACAATAAGATCCGCGTCATCTGCCACATCCGGATAAGATTCAGGCTCAATACTCCACATAATGGTTTTACGATCACCCTTAGATAAATAATATGGAAGAAACACAAGCTTTTTGCCATAAGGAGGACGAAAATGGATGTCACCCTCATAGCCAATCGAGCGAATCAGCTGATCTGTTTGCTCAACTTCAATTTCTATAAATGATGGAGATTTGAAAACCATTCGTGGATGAGAATATGAGTGATTCCCTACCTCATGCCCTTCCTCTACGATTCTCTCTGCCGCAGCAAAATCTTGCTCAATTTCTAACCCTGTCAAATAAAAAGTCGCTTTGATCCCTTTCGCATTTAAAATAGCTAAAATATCATCCGTAAACTCCCCTGGTCCATCATCAAACGTCAAAGCAACGACTTTGTCATCTGTGTCCACTTTAGGAACAATATTTCCAAATAACTGAACACTTCTAGCACTAGAAAATTCATTTAAGCTATAACCTATTCCCATCATAACAAGTAAACTCACACTGAGAACCACTATGCTCTTTCTTTTCATAATTCTTCCTCCCCCCCTTTTTTTCGATCTATTATTTCACATAATTGATATAAAAAGCCCATTCCTCTAAGCTGTTCCTTGATAATATAATCCAAATAAACTAAAGACTCCTTCGTTTTTTTAATCGCTTCAGCAATATTATTTTGATCCATCTCCTCTAATACTTCTCGCACAGTTTCTAATGATTTCACCGCTGTCTGTAGCGACCTAATAACAAGGAGTTTACGAAGATCTGGTGCATAATAAATCCTATAACCATTTTCACCATCTCTCTTTGGTTTGATTAGCCCTTCCTTCTCCCAATGCCTTAATGTTGAAACTGGAACACCAATCTGCTCAGCGGCTTCTCCAATTGTATACGTTTTTTTCTTAAAAGCTGGAACATTTTCACCACTTTCATCTCTTTCCAGTATAGCAAGAGCTTGCTCAGCTTTCTTTTTATGATTATGCATGTCCACTTGGACGTTATTGACAATCCATAATGCCTCCGTAATGCGCGCTTCTTGAATGAGTGGCATTACTTCTCTAATAACATTCATCCCAAAACCTGTATTCATTGCCCGGATACATTCAAAATAGGCAACATGTTCGTCTGTGTACTCTCGATAACCATTTGAAGCTCGCTTTACTTTTGGTACAAGCCCCCATGATTCATAATGACGAAGTGCACTTGTACTGATCTTCAAACGTCGTGCTACTTCAATAGGCCTTATCATCTCACCACCCCCATCCTTATTGTAAAACCTTAAATCTACTTGACGGATTAATATTTATTATATCATGAAAAATCTTTAAAACCTTAGCACTTGCATTAATGTTATAAGATGAAGTGGTAATGACAAAAGGAGGGAATCATTTGAAAGATTCAATTATTATTCAAAGAGCACGAGAGCATAACTTAAAAAGCATTTCACTGCAAATCCCCAAAAATCAATTAGTTGTACTAACTGGACCTTCTGGCTCAGGCAAATCAACACTTGCGCTAGACACTCTACAAAGAGAATGTCAACGTCAATACATGGAATCGATGGGCATGACAACAGACTCTGTTAGTAAACCAAAAGTCGACTCTATTACAGGTCTCTCACCATCTATTAGTATTAATCAACATGTCACAAACCGTAACCCACGATCCACAGTAGGAACGATCACAGATATGTATACATTCTTACGTGTACTTTACGAGAAATTAGGTGAAAGGTCTTGTCCTAGTTGCGAAAATACTATACATCCAATCATCGACAAAGAGGAATTTGAAGATCATCCATTCAAGCAATATCAAACTTGCCCCCACTGCAAACATCGGTTTGAAAAATTAACACGTAGTCATTTCTCATTTAATAAACCTGAAGGAGCATGTCTCTCATGTGATGGACTTGGACACGTTGCAGAATTGCAAACTAGCCTAGTTTTTAATGATAATCAGACTATTCAAGACGATGGTGTCACCATTTGGAAGGGGCAATTACGTGATTATCAAATAAGTATCCTACAAGCAGCTACTCGCTATTATGAGATTGATATTGATTTAACCCTTCCATTGAAACAATGGAACACTCTTCAAAAGGATTTGCTCTATTACGGTGTAGAAAGTGCGGCTTTTATGGCTCATTTCCCAGATAAACAACCACCTAAGACAGTAGGCCAAGGAAAATTCGAAGGGGTACTTACAAGTATTTGGAGGAGGTATAAGGAAAAAGGCGGACTATCCGGTGAAGCACAGCTATTTTATACAAAAACATGTCCTACTTGTAACGGGGAGCGCTTAAAATCAGAAGCACGAAAAGTAAAGATGTGTGGACAATCTATTACAGCTTTAGCTAACCGATCTCTTGAAGAGGTGCTTCAATGGTTAAATGAGCTTAAGCAATCACTTTCGACTGATCACTATGACTTCACGGAAACGATTATCCATGATTTTAAAACTAAATTAACAAGGATTATGAAGGTTGGTTTAGGATATCTAACCTTAGATCGCCAAACCATTACGTTATCTGGAGGTGAAGCACAGCGGCTACGCTTAGCGATAATTCTCGGATCAGGTTTAACTGGAGTCTTATACATTTTAGATGAGCCAACTGCCGGTCTCCATCCAAAAGATACAGATGGACTCATTACGATTATGCAGCATCTACGAGATTTAGGAAACACAGTTCTCTTAATCGAGCACGATCGTGATGTTATGAGAAGTGCTGACCATATTATTGATATCGGACCTGGTGCTGGGAAGTTTGGCGGAACGATCGTTGGTGAAGGAAGTCCAACTGAAATTATTAATCAACCATCTTCCATTACAGGCTCATACCTTAAACATACCACTCAATCACCTGATCGAAGTCAATACAGACAAGGCGACGGTCATTATCTTACTATCCACCATGCCACTAAACATAATTTAAAAAACATTACTGCCAAATTCCCACTCCAATGCTTTATTGCTGTAACTGGAGTGTCTGGCTCAGGAAAATCCAGCTTAGTATTTGACATCCTTTCAACAATTTCAACAAAAGGATCAACAGGTTACGAAAGAATCACAGGCCTTGAACATATTAAGAATTTAGTTACAGTTAGCCAAGCACCACTTACAAGAATGCAACGATCGAATGTTGCAACATACACAGATGTCTTTTCATTTATTCGTCACGTCTATGCTGCCCTTCCTCTCGCAAAAGAATGCGAACTCAAACCAAAGGATTTCTCCTTTAACACCGTTGGGGGAAGATGTGAGCCTTGCCAAGGCCTTGGTTTTGTAACGACAAATATGCACTTCTTACCTGATGTAGAAGTGACTTGCCCTGCCTGCAAAGGAAAAAGATTTAAAGACCAAATTTTAAGCGTTACATTTAAAGGCTATTCAATATCCGAGTTATTAGATATGTCTATTGCCGAAACTCAAGCTCTCTTTCAAGACCATAAAAAAATAGCACCTATTATTAATCTTCTATGTGAAATTGGACTCGGTTATTTAAACTGGGGACAATCTGTAACAACACTATCTGGAGGGGAAGGTCAAAGATTAAAGCTAGCAAAAGAATTATATAAACAGAAAACTGGTCATACATTGTATATACTCGATGAGCCAACAACCGGATTACATCAAAGTGATATTAAGCAGTTACTTCTCCTCCTAAATCGACTTGTTGATGCAGGAAACACCGTAATCGTTGTCGAACATACTATCGAAGTTATAGCACAAGCAGATTGGATCATTGACATGGGTCCTGAAGGAGGGGAACGTGGCGGTGAAATCGTTGTACAAGGTACACCTAAACAAATCGCACTTACACCTCAATCCTATACAGGTCGTTATTTAAAATCGAGCCATAAGCAAACAACATAATCTCATCTTTAAAATGAAGGAGCCCTTAAATGGATAACGAACAAAACAACAGTCTCAAACCTTTTTTCTCTTTAATCTTTTCAACAAGTATACCAAAGCTAGCGTTAACACTTGGCTTAGTAGGGAGCTTCATTACAACATTAGTTGGCCTTTCCATTCCATTATTAACTCGCGAAATGGTCGATGGCTTCTCAGCCGAATCCCTTAACCTTACCTTAATTGGGATCATTGCGCTTGTTTTCATCATACAAGCCGTTATTGACGGCTTCTCGACATACTTACTTGCCTATGTCGGGCAGAAGATTGTCGCTTCTCTGCGACAAAGAATGTGGTTTAAACTTCTACGCCTCCCTGTCCGATATTATGATAAAAAAACAAGTGGAGAAACGGTTAGCAGGGTCGTCAATGACACAGGCATCGTGAAGGATTTGATTTCTCAACACTTCCCTCAATTTGTTACTGGGATTATTACGATTATTGGTGCGGTAATCATTCTATTCATCATGGACTGGAAAATGACATTACTTATGCTTATTTCCGTTCCTATTACAATTAGCATTATGGTTCCACTAGGTAGTCGAATGGCGAAGATTTCTAGAGGGTTACAAGACGAAACAGCTACCTTCACAGGAGGTGTTCAACAAACATTAAGTGAAATCCGTCTAATGAAAGCATCTAACGCAGAGCAGATGGAAGAAAAGAAAGGCATGTCTGGAATTGAAAAGTTATTAAAATACGGTCTACGAGAAGCACGTATCTTTGCTCTTATTGCTCCATTTATGTATTTAGTTGTCATGATCGTCATTGTTGTCATCATTGGATATGGTGGTATTCGAGTAGCAGATGGTTCAATGACTACAGGCTCACTCGTTGCCTTTCTTCTTTATCTATTTCAAATTATTTTCCCTATCACATCCTTTACGATGTTCTTCACACAGCTTCAAAAAGCAAAAGGAGCCACTGAGCGTATTGTAGATATTCTTGATATCAAGGAAGAAGAGGGACAAAATGTCGGAATCGACATGGATATTACAAACGAACCGATCTCTGTCGAAGATGTATCGTTTTCTTATACGGAGAATGAGCCCGTTTTACATCACGTTTCATTCCGAGTAGAGCCAGGTCAAATGATCGCGTTTGCTGGACCGAGTGGTGGTGGGAAAACAACGATGTTCGGACTCCTCGAACGGTTTTATGAGCCGAATACAGGATTGATTAAAATTGGACATACACCTATACAGCAACTTTCTATGAAATCATGGCGCAGTCAAATCGGTTACGTCTCACAGGACAGTCCGATGATGGCTGGGACCATCCGTGCAAACCTTTGCTATGGTTTAGATCATATGAAAGACATTGATGATAGCAAGCTTTGGGAAGTAGCAAAAATGGCCTTCGCTGATGAGTTTATCAAACAATTCCCAGACCAGCTGGAAACAGAGGTCGGAGAAAGGGGCATAAAGCTTTCGGGGGGACAACGGCAACGAATCGCGATCGCAAGGGCTTTTTTACGTGATCCAAAAATATTAATGATGGATGAAGCAACAGCGAGTTTAGACAGTCAATCAGAGGGAATCGTTCAACAAGCTCTCACACGCCTTATGGAAGGGAGAACAACCTTTGTTATTGCCCACCGATTATCAACCATCGTCAATGCCGATCAAATTATCTTTATTGAAAAAGGGGAGATCACAGGTATTGGTAGTCATCAGGAGTTGGTCGCTTCTCATACACTTTATCGAGAATTTGCAGAGCAACAGCTGACATAATGCTCAAAAGAGACTAGGGAGGAGGCGGGACACAAGCTCATGATCATGCGCTCCATGCGGTTCCTCATTCCTCTATTCTCTCTCTATCTCGCATTTTCATATTGTTACGGTTCCTCATTCCTCTATTTTAGTTTTTCTTACTCAAATTAGCCTCATTTTGCTCGAATAGCGGAATGAGGATTACCATTCCTTCTCGGACAAGGGTCTTTTCGCCTTTTAGCGGAAAGAGGTTCACCAATTGAACGTCCCTTTACCTGAAGCTCTTTTGATGCAGTCTCTTTTATGCACTTCTTTAATAAATCACCTTCCAATTCTGATTTACTTCAACAAGTAATTCCCCCTCTCTTTTCAAGTCTTCAACAAGTAGCTCTACCATATCCCGATTGTAATCTTTGATGATTTTATCCTTGCCAAACATATAGTATCCTCCTGAACCACTCGCGCGATAACTGCTTGTAACGACTTCATAAAGTCCATTCTTTAACGGCTCTCCATCAAGTGATAAGTCCACCACTCTCTCGCCAATCGGACGTCTCAAATCAATCGTATACTCAATCCCCTCCCACATGTCATAATTATAGCTTAGTAGACGTGGCCTCTCCCAATCTGAGTTAATATACACTTGTCCATTTTCATGAACCATTAAAAAAGAAGCAGATACTTCTAACGCTTGACGAATATCCTCGCTTGTTAATTCAACAACGGCAAGGGAGTTAGGATATGGGTAGAGCGCATGAACATCACGACGACTAACCGCTTCATTTATATCGAGTGTATCTGGACGTAGCAATGAAGTACAAGCAATAGCTGCGCCTGTATGCTTCATCATTGCTCGATTGATCCATTCAATAAAAGGATGCTCTTGAAGCCACACATCATGTATTGGATCCTCTATGGCTACTCTATGAGAAACTGTGGCAATTTTCTCATCTAACCATTCATCCACTTCTAACTCGATTGGCTTTAACATACTCACAATCGTATCATCAGGCATACACAAATTTATCGGAATTAACTCCGCAATAACCTTTTGAATACTAACTTCATTTCCTTCTTTTCTAACAGTCAAGTCCACTTTGCCAACAAATTCAGCCTGAGTTCCCGGTTGCAGCATCGCTTTCTGCTCCTCTGTTACAACTGCATATTGTAAATGCTGGTGTCCCGTCAACAGCACATCGACACCTTCAAGAGCTTGAAGCTCGTTTGCTTGGTTTTCCCCCGTATGTTCAGCGATCTTTTTATTCGTCACCGGATCATATTCAAACCCTCCATGATAAGAAACAATGACAATATCACTTTGCTCCTCCTCCTTTAAAAAGCGAACCCATTCCCTCCCTTTATCTACGGGATCAAGAAAATCAAATGCTTCTATATGACGATCTGATTCCCAATGAGGAATATACTTTGTCGTTAATCCTAATACTGCAACCTTCACACCATCAAACTCCTTTATCATATAAGGCTGTCCAAAATAAGGTTCATTCGTCCCTTTTTTCACAATGTTAGCAGATAGCCAAGGAAAAGAAGATTGAGATACGACTTTGTCTAGCCTTTCCTTCCCATAATTAAACTCATGATTTCCTAGCACAGCAGCATCATACTGTAAATAATCAAGTACTTGTACGATCGGATTCAGTACTTCCGTTTCAGTCATCGCATAATGAGCAAAGGGAGTCCCTTGAATTAAATCTCCATTATCAATTAACAATACATGTTTATTCAATTTTCGTTCAGCCTGGATATATGTAGCAGCTTTCGCCATACCTTTTTGGTCATCTTTCGTTTTATCTACATGGTTAACGGAAGAGATTTTCCCATGAACATCTGATGTTGCTAAAATGACAATTTCTATTTCTTTCATCACTTAATCACCCTTTCGACATTTAACCATTTACAAGCTTAGCTCTCATACGATTTGAAAACCACTCGACCATTAAGATGAGAATGACAAGTCCTATTAATATAGACCCTACCTCTGACCAACGATAACTATTCATCGCGAATATAAGAGGAGCGCCAATCCCGCCCGCACCAACTAAACCAAGTACAGCTGCATCACGCAAATTCATATCGAAACGATAAATCATAATAGAGAGATAAATCGAAAATAATTGTGGAATGATTCCATTGAAACTTATAGACATCATACAAATCAACTATTAATGTGCTATTAAGAAGAGTTTAAGTTTATGTAAATCAAGTAGTTTCACATTTCAAAATGATAGATTCCACATAAATAATCATTCGATATCCATCAATTCATAAATGAAAAATGCACCGCCATTCATATGCGATGCATTTCCCAACATTTAATCAGCTTGAATACGATTAGTCGTTTTCACAATCGAATCAAGAGCAAGTGAACGATTTAGATGATCCTTTGATTGATCACGTAAAACCCGAGCATAAACCTTATTTTCATAATAACCTGTTGTTTGTGCCACCTCTAATAGTTGCTGTGGCCAAGTTCCCGCCCAAGAATATCCTAATCTTCTTTCCTCTTCTATTTCGTCTAAATTATGCTTAATTACACCATCTCTACCTGAAAATATTGGGAGATCCGTTCCAATTTGATAAAAACGATACCATACTGTACTCCCTGAATGATCCAAAAAGTAAGGATATGTTCGATTATCATAACGAGTATTCTCTATTCTCACTTGATCAAAATAAGACAGGGCACTACTCACCGCCGTTTGAACCTCTTCTGTTTGCTCAGGTCTAGCCATTAACCAACGGATCACAGGTATTGACTCACTCGCCGTTATCGATGGATGTTCATAACTTCGGCCATGTTGCGGTTCATACGTAACAGGATCATGCTGCTGCCCCCATGCTGTTAATTGACCATCTACTTCAATTTGTGCTTTTAATATATAATCTAATGCTAACTCAATAGAAGACTCCATCTCTTGAATGAACTCATCATTCACTACATCTGTATGGAATGGTTCTTCTCTATTTACCACCTCGTCAAACAATTCAAGTACATTTGTCATGGCCGCATCATTGAACGTCACATAATTTGAATACCATACTGAGCTAGATTCATCAGCGCCCCTTTGTGGGTAAACTTGCCTTATGCCACCAGATGGATATTGCAGCTTAAATAAAAATTCAAAGCCTTGATCAACACTTTCCTTAAAACGTGGGTCACCTGTCATATTATAAGCAGCTGCAACGGTTCTTATTTCATTAATCGTTGCATCATTATCAATTGTTCCTAGCTCGACACCATTGGAAACCCATTCAGATCGCGATTCAACCCCGTCCCACTCTCGCGTATAAATATGTGGGAAGTTCTTCGTCCAACCTCCGTGCTCCATTTGCCATGTAATCAAGTTATTAGCCTGATCCACAATGTCTTGGTTATAGGAATCATCCGGAATGTGTTCAATCGCTGCAACCTTGGCATCATTCGTTAGCGCATGCTCCAATTCATACAATAAAACGCTGTAACCTAGTTGGTTCACACCAATACTAGCTTGCGTCACTTCAAGCTTGCTTAGTTGTGGATTTAATGTAGCCCATGCACCTGCTCCATATGCCACTTCGATATCATATGGACTAATTTCCTCAAAGAAGCCATTTAACGTGACTGCTATTGTTGTTGGGCTTAGTGCATCCACGCCTATAATACGAACCTCTTGATCTCCCACTTGGGAATATTCTTGAATCTTCTCAATGATTAGTTGTAAATTCTGAAAGGTAAGGGGCTTATTAGGGTTAAACGTTTTATTTGTATGTGGCTCTAATAGCTCACTAGCAATGACTGCACCAATGGCTCCTTTCACTAATTCATCTTGTCTATTCAAATCGCGAAATTGGTTCGCTGTCTCAGTATCCTCATCTAACTGTAAAGCGTTGGCAATCATAAACGCCGCCTCCGCTCTTGTAATAGGCTTGTTTACATTGATCGAATTCATGTCCTCTAAATATCCAGCCTTATGTGCAGCTTGCAGTACATAGAGATACCACGAATTTTCTCCTACACCCCAATCCTGTGAAAAAGGGACAGGATCAACCCCTTTAAAGGTCACTTCATTCGTATAGCCAAAAAGGGAATTAATCGCCGCCAAAAACTGTAGCTTCTTTACAGGTTGATTTAATTGCTTCGATTGCTCAGTAAGCAATAGCCCTTCTTCATGCCAACGTTTAATAGGCTCTTCATTGAAACGCTCCTCCAATGGAACGACTGGATAGCTAGGGGCATCTGGTTGTTCCCCTTCATCATAACCTTCAATCACCTTTAAAACATCAATATTAGGTCCTCCCTCTGGCCCTACACCAGTGAGTCGGATTGTATGCACTCCCTCTGCCAATTCCACTACCATCTCAGAAGTCCCCCATGCATTCCAAGCTCCCGTAGATTCAAAGGCTAATTCAGCTTCTACTACTTCATCATTTACGCGTACTTCACCAGGCCGATTTAAGAAGGCACCATGGGC
The DNA here is from genome assembly GCF_041821005.1 of Halalkalibacter sp. AB-rgal2. Lineage (NCBI taxonomy): Bacteria > Bacillati > Bacillota > Bacilli > Caryophanales > Bacillaceae > Halalkalibacter > Halalkalibacter sp. AB-rgal2. The sequence goes on along the minus strand of NZ_JBGUAV010000001.1, from coordinate 268,531 downwards.
ATAACGAAATTGTAGTGTATACAGCCCATCTGTAGCAATCTCCACATCCCACTCGACATAGCCTCCAGGTACATTAGGAGTGAACTGAATAAAAGCATCTCCAGTATACCCTTGATGATTATCGTTCAGAATAAACCCTTCACCTTTTGCGTCCTCTGCATGATAAATGGCTTCCTCTGCATTTACAGACCCTACCACTATCAACATTAGAAAAACAAGCAAACTTATTCGTATTGAACCTTTTAATCTGTTTACCATAAAGAACAGCTCCTTTCATTTTTTATTCAAGTCAATTGTAAACGTTTTCATTTTACAAATGTTGATCGAAGGAGCCTCTATTCTTTACATATATTGTTCTACTAACCTTTTATCCTATGTTTATCCCGGTAAGTTGATGGTGAGATTCCTAAATGTTGCTTAAAAACCCGACAAAAATGAGCATGGTTGGAGTAACCTACTTTTTTTCTAATGTTATTTACGTATTCATCGGTTTCGATAAGAAGTCTTTTAGCTTCATTTACCCTGACTGCGCTAATATATTGGACTACTGTACAACCTGTCCATCTACTAAATATGCGACATAAATGCTGCTCACTAATATGAAATTCTTTAGCTAATTGTTGTAATGAAAGGTCTTTTTCAAGTTGATCATATATATATTTCATAACTCTACTAATAAGTATTTCTGAAGGCTGATTATGATGAATATTTGCGGAACTATCACTTTGTTTTTCATATAATCTTTTACTTAAAATAAGTAATTGAATAAGCAAAGCTTGAATATACAAAGAGGATTCACAACGACGCTCATTGTACTCATATAATAGAATTTCTACTATTTTATAAAATCTCATCGTATCTTGATCACTTAATGTCACAACGGTTGGACTTTTACGAAAAAGAATATTAATTAAGTACAAAGCATGATGAGGAATAAATGACTCTCTAAAATTCATTACAATTCGATAATAGTTATCGTTATTAAGAGTGGCCGTTCTATGGGCAATATGACGATTAATAAAGACTAAACTTTGCTCTTTAATCGGATAATGAGTATTGTGTACTATATAAGCTCTTTCACCCTTAATAAGAAAGTAAATCTCAAAATCATCGTGCAAATGATACGTTCTCATTTCTCCTTTTGAAGATCCGTCAGGCTCAGAATGAATATAAAAAGAATGCTCCCTTTGTGAAAAATTAATATTTTTGACCATCAGTAGCCTCCTTCATTATATGTAGGTACCTTTTTAATCAGTATATCATTTCTCATTTTAACAAAGCTGATCATTTAACATAAAAAAATGTCCCATTAGGAAATAACCATAATGAGACATCTTGTTCTATTAAAATGTATGATTTACCATTCACCTCCTCAGTCTTTGCTCCGCTGTATCAAGCTTAGAATCAACTGAAATATGTGCTGTTGCATTTGCCAAACCGAACTTGGGCATATTGACATAAATTGATTCCGAGCTACCTTTTGGTACTACATAGGTTTCATGATAAAAGCCAACTGCTGAGTTATTTCGAGCTCTCTTATTAAAGGATTTCCACGCTGGGAGATGGAGATCGCCTCTCGCATACGTGAATAAATCCTTTTCTGAACGCCAATATTGCAATAAATACGTCGTACGCAAACCTGTAAAGCTTTCCATCGACAAGCAGCCTAACTCTTTATTCGTTGCTAACTCCCTCATCATTGGGGGCATTGCTACAAACACTGGCAACCACTTATGAACTGCCCACCACTGATTGACTCTCATCCCAATCATGAATACGACAATATCCTCTTGATTATCAGCCGTAAAACGTCCCGGATAAATTGATTTCCCCACGGTTAACTCCTCCTCATCAGCTTTTTGATAATGTACGAATCGTTTCTTCACACCATTCAATTACAGCGTTTGTCGTCCTTTTTCCATAATCAAGTGTAATGAGCCAATAGTGTTCATCATCAAGCCCCGTTGAATAGCTTTGAATCATCTTTTCAATTGTTTGATACACAGCAAAACGTTCTTTGTGTAAGTGTAAATACGAACTTAGTTGTTCAATGGAATAGTTCTTTTCCACGTTACGACTGAAAAAAAGCTTTAGAAGTAATTCATTTTTTTCTACGGGAATACTTACAATCGGTCTTTGCAGCCAGTCACGTAGCTCTTCTTGCCCCTTTTTCGTAATAGAATATTCCTTCTTCTCACGCTTGCTTCCATCATCAACGACGTCTGACTCTTCTGCTAATCCCTCATCTACCAACACCTTTAGCATCGGATAAATTTGACCATAGCTTACTTTCCAAAAATAGTTCAAGCTCGTATCGATCATTTTTTTCATCGAGTACCCTGACCGACAATGTGTCGTCAGTAAGCCTAAAATGACGTACTTCGTATAATTTTCTTTTGACATCCAACCACCTATCTTTTTGATATATCATTTAGATACATAATACTTTAATCTGAACATTTTGGCAACTATTTCTTTTAGATTCAGTTCCGTATACTCCCCATACAAATAGTGAAGCTTAGTGTTAAATCTTTCTACACTAAGCTTCACTATTTTCTATGCACCGTAAATATGAACCATAGAATCCTACTCCAAAAAAGATTCACGATCTCTTAAGCTATATTGGACTCTTGCTTCATTCGTAGCCTTTCTACTTTCATCTCGATTCTATGAAATGACCGAACCGCAAGCCACATTTGAATCATCGCTTGTACACTTCCTAAGAAAAATAGAGCAGAAGCAGGGTATGAAAACATGACATAATAAATCGCCGATTGGCTAATGATCATACCTCCTGAGAAGTGTATATTTGAAAGACTCATAATAAAAGCATTTTTGATAATGATTAATAATGGAACTTTATAGTGAATATATAATGGAAACACATGAGTAAGTGTGACAATATAAAGGAAAGCGATTAAATAAAAGGAAAATATAAAAATGATACTTACACTCTCTACATTCGCTTGTATAACAAGAAAGTTGGCATACAGAACAGCTCCAATCGATACAAGTATCCACCCTAATAGATTTCCTCTCAGCTTCTCTGCTTTTAAAACATTCATAAATGTTTTAAAAATCGGTAATTCTTCCTCGCCATTCAACCACTTTTTACAAATTGTCAGCATTGCAATGGTAGAAGGGAAAAAGCCAAAGATAACAAGACCTACTAAGCTAAAAAGGATCCATAATCCATTCAAATATGCCATTTTGAAAATCCAATTAAAGATAGACATCAGCTTATTCATAAGCACATTACCTTCCATATTTTCTCCCTTCACTATTTACTCTAACCTTTCACTCCACCAACTGTTAATCCGGAAATAAAATAACGCTGGAAAAACAAAAATAAAACAATAACCGGTATAACTGTCATGACAGAGCCGACAATAAGCACATCGTAATTGTTGCCATATGGTGTTAATAATGTAGCTAAACCGATCGGTAATGTAAACATATTATTTGAACGTAAAACAACTAACGGCCAGAGAAAGTTATTCCAGCTTGCTAATCCTTGAAGAATCGCCATTGCGGCAAAAGATGGGAGCATTAACGGTGCCATAATCCTGTAGTAGATACCATACTCTGTACAGCCATCAATCCTAGCGGACTCCATTAATTCCTTCGGTAGTCCCACAGCATATTGTCGAAAGAAGAAAACCGCTACAGGCGCTACAACCATTGGCAGAATAACAGCTAGATAACTATCAATTAAGCCGAGTGTTGTCATTAAACGGTATAATGGGAGCATTAATATTTCGAATGGTACCATAAGTATTAAAAGCACTAAAATAAATATCGTATTCCTTCCTCTGAATTGATAAACGGCTAATGCATAACCGACCATTGATGAAAAAAACAAAGAGAGGACGATCGTTAATGCCGAAATGAAAATACTATTTACATACCACTGCCAATAGTTACCCGATTGTGTGAAAATATAAGCATAGTTTGAAAAATTTAACTGATCCAATGATATTGCCAATGTGATTCCATTTCGCATTAATTCTGAAGATGGTCTAAATGAAGAAACGACAAGTGCTAATAATGGAAAAACTGCAAGAAAGGCTACAACCGCAATCACAACAATTAAGATTGTCGAAAACACCTTACGCTTCGTAGTCATCGCTTAGTCCCCCTTCTTTAACGCACCAAAGAACTTAAGTTGAATGATGCTTACAATAAAGATAATAGCCATTAGTACGACCCCTATAGCGGAACCAAATCCCATATTATTCATTTGAAAACCTTGCTGATATATATATCCGACAACCGTCAACCCAATGTTACCTGGTGAAGCGTTCTCCCAAAAAACGAAGCTCTCTTCATACATTCTAAAGCCATTAATAACCGTTAAAGTTACGACATAAATCGTTACTGGCTTTAATAACGGCAATGTAATATGGAAGAACTTCTGAATCACACCTGCTCCATCTATTTCAGCTGCTTCATACAGCTCCTTTGGGACATTTGTTAACCCCGCCATAAAGTAAATAATATTCACACCAATCCAACGCCAGGATGCTAAAATAACCATTAAGAACATACCTGTTACAGCACCATAACGCCATTGCAATGGTTCAAAGCCTAAAAACCCAATTATTGCGTTAGCAATGGCCTCATCTGATTCACCAAACATTAAACGAAACACAACCCCAGCGACAATAACAGATGTTAACGCAGGAATGAATAACGAAGCACGAAAAAAGTGGGAAAAGCGCATCATGCTTGAATTTAATATTGTTGCCAAAACCATCGGAATCGCCACTAGAATAATCGTTGTCAATATTACATACACTGACGTATTGTACAAAGCGCGATAAAACGTTGGATTTAAAATACGTTCAAAATTACTAGAGCCTACAAATGTCGTTTGACCGGGCAGAATGCTTTGAAAACTCATAATAATTCCATTAACAAGCGGGTAAAAAAATAATAGCAAAAATGAAATAATAAATGGAGATACAAATACATATGGGGCTACCTTTTTTGATAATAGGAATTGTACAAATGTACGCTTTGGCTTTGGACCATACTTCTTTTCACTTGAAACGACACGTTCCATCTTATTGACTCCTTTCCATCTCAAACAGATCATGGTAGTGAGGAAAGGTACTGAAAAAAGTTCTATAAGATGTATGAACAATCAGTACCTTACTACATGCATGAAAGGTTTAATTGTTACGAATCTCATCCGCAGCTTGTTTTAGCGCTTCCTCAGGAGTTTGTGATTGAGCCCTTAACACGTTATTAAATACATTTGTCGTTAACTGCTGTTGAGCAATTGGATTTCGATCTGTAATGTTGATGGAGTTAATCTCATCACGTATTTCAAGTAATGTATCAAAAATATCTGTACCAAAATATTGATAATATCTATTATCCTCACGAATTGTCTCTGAGTCCCATACTGTCCACATTGGCGGATCAAAGCCCATTATTTCCCAAAGAGCTAAGTTTCCTTCTTCAGTTAGCTTCGTATAAGCTAAAAATTCTTTTGCAAGCTCTGGATGTTCAGTTTGATTCGTTACAACAGTCCCTGTACCCCCAGCACCTGCTGAACGATTTCCATCCTCTGTCCACCTTGGCATTGGTCGAATAACAATTTTACTTTCTAAATCTTCCATATAATCTGTAAACCGTCCCATATACCACATTGGCATAATGACCGAAGCTGCTCCACCATCATTCATAAAGCCGTAATACTCTTCTGCATGATGACCGCCACCTGGTGTCAATTCCGCAATCTCATGTTCATACACCATGTCATACATAAATTGCAAAGTATCGATATTTACTGAACTATCAAGAATAACTTCTCCGTTCTCGTCAAAGAAATCAGACCCTTGCTGAGCCAGAAGTGGCCAATAAGACCAATAGTCTTCCGTTTCTAACGTCACCATCGCAGCATCAGTATTGGCAACTACCTGTTTTCCAGCCTCGACATAATCATCCCATGTTTGAATGGAATCAATATCTACGCCAGCTTCATCCATAATTTCTTTGTTGTAATAAGCAACTGTTGCACCTACGTGTGTAGGAAGCCCATAGTAAATACCATCCTTCGCATAAATATCAAATCGTGATTCGATAAAGTCGTCTAATACTGGCTCTACGTACTCATTCATCGGCAGTAATTGTGGCTCACCTTGTAAATAATTAGGGAAACGTCCGAGCTCGATATCAACAAGGTCAGGTGCACCTGTCTCTGACTGTAGAGCAAGTAAAAGATTGTTATGCATATTATCATACGGGTATGTTTCTGCAACTAATGTAATCGGCCGATCTGGAAACTCTTCATTCCAACGGGTGACTGAATCTCTAAATATGTTCATATGCAATTCATTAAACGTCCAGAATGTTAATTCTATTGCATCCTCTTCATCTCCACCGATTACCTCTGAAGCATCGGCCTCTGAACTTGTATCCTCTCCTCCACACGCAACTAAAATCAAGCCCACTAATCCTACAAGCATTATGGATAAGCTTTGTTTCTTCATCCTTCTTATTCCCCCTTTACGTATTCGAATAATACACAAATTCACAAGCGTATAACGATAATTAACAAAGCCACCTCCTTCTATACCGTGTACGTACACGGTTTTCTAATAAGAAAAGAAAAATAGATCTACAAAGTAAACGCTTACAAAAAATGAGTAATCTCTACCTTCTAATCAATTGTGTACGTACACGAATGAAAGCAACGTCCTAGAAAACGATATGATGTAGAACCTTATAAACTATATGCACGGTTCTCTTCTTTCATTCGATTAAACGTAAAAACTCTTTTGACTTATTGGACAAAATGTATAGTACTAGCTTCTGTGTGCGTTAAATCGAAGCACCTTCTACGATTTCATAATTTAGTAAAGGTGTTTTTATAAAATGCCCTTGACTAATTTTATGAATCATACTTGCAACCGCTCTTCTTCCAATCTCCTCAATCGGATATTTTACAGTCGTCAATCTCGGTGTAATATACTTCAACATATCAATATCATCAAAGCCCATAACCCCTACCTGACTGGGAATATCATATCCCTGCCCTTTCAATTCATTCATCACTTCTAACGCGTACAAATCTGTAGAACAAACAATGGCTACCTTTTCATTTAGGTTATAGACGATATGCTTTAATTCCTCTACATAATCATCGCTTTTTATAATCAAAGGCTTTGATACGATCCCATTTTGCTCTAATCCTTCGATAAAGCCATATAACCTTTCCTCTTGCGTATAAACATTAGACTTTCCTACATAACGTAACGGTGGGCTCACATAAATATAGTGTTTATATCCTTTATTAGCCATATAATCAACAGCTTCTTTCATAGCTTGACGTTCTGGTATGCCGATGTATTCAATTTTTCCAGAAATATAATTAAAGATTGATATAAGAGGAACTTCCATACTTAATAGATACGTTTCAAATTTTTTCCCTTTATTCACAGAGAACAGAATCATACCATCCACCTTTCGCTTGACTAAATAGTCGATACATTTCAACTCATTTTCACGGTCTTTATCCGTTAATGTAATATATACAAAGTAACCTAACTCTCTAGCTTTTCGCTCTATCGCGTTTAGTAATTGGGCAAAGGAGCGATTATATAGATCAAATAAAACAACTCCTATTGTCATCGTATTACCTGTTACTAAGCTTCTAGCGGTATAGTTCGGATGATAATTCACCTCCTCAGCAACCTCCAATACCTTTCTCCTCGTTTTCTCACTTATCCCTACTCTGTTGTTTAATGCTCGATCCACTGTCCCCGGTGATACACCGCAAATTCGAGCAATGTCTTTAATCGTAATTCTCAAGACAATCTCTCCTCTACCTTCATAAAATTGGAAGCTATTTATACTTATTAGATGTCTATCTATTTCATTCTAATTATTTCCGATCCATTACAGGCATAGTGAACAACTAGAATCCATTAGAAACATTCCTCAATTTTTATACATCCTGATTTCACATTTAAAAAAAAACTTAGTGCAGTTTACACTAAGTTTTCTTCATTTCTACTTTATAGAACGATAGAATTAAACGACTCCGCTTCCAAGCTAAAGGAATACTGCTGACCATTATGTTCAATCACCACTTCACGCTCTTCTTTAAACGGATTCTGAATCACGACTACCAACGAGCCATCTTTATTCTCAAATACGAGTGAATTCCCAGTCCATGATCCAGTTGTTTCAATCCGTCGTGCATCAGGACGAACAAAATGAGAAAAATGCTTCATCACATAGTATTCAGGGTTCTGAGTTAATTGTTGCTGTTCTTTCTCGATTGTTAACATCGAGTTTTGCTCCCACCCCCATGTACTGCGCCCTTTCGGCTGAAGAACCATGTTCCAATAAATATAACTGTTAACCCCATTCGTAAAGTAATGCTGATACAGGTTAAAGATATATTTCGCGTAAAACCATGTATTCGTACCGTCTCCACACTCATTTTCCGTTTGCATGTAACGAAGCTCGGGATAGCTCAAGACCGTTCGTTGAATGCCATACTTACCTGCCCATTGATAACCAACACCACTTACATATTTATATGCTTCTGGATCACTTAATACTGTATGAGCATACTCATCGTGATCTTGTGCTTTTCCTTTCATCCACTCATCCCAAGGCTCAGGAGCATTGATTGTCCCTAGCCAAATTTCAGTCTCAATGTGATGCCGTTTAAAAGCCGGCCCTAAGTAATCACGAATAAATTCTCGCAATTGCTCACCTGTCCATACACAAGACGGAAACTTCTGATCAGCAACGACTTCATTTTGCACGTGAATTTGATGAATCGTAATACCTTCTTGTTTATAAGCTTCGATAAATTTCACAAAATAGAGGGCATACGCCTCTAGCACCTCTTTTTCCCATCGTAACGTCCCGTAATTATAAGCCTTCGGTGTTTTCATCCAAGTTGGCGGGCTCCACGGTGAAGCAAATAACGTTAAATTCGGATTGAAACGAAGCGCTTCTTTAATATAGGGAATTAAATACTTTCGATCCCTTTCAATCGAAAAGTGCTCCATCTCATAATCATCGTCATGTTCATTTAAACTATACCATTCTAATGCATAATCACTTGCTCCAATTGGCAGACGGCAAACAGAGAATTTACAATCGCCATCAGGATGAAACAAATGATAGAGCACCTGCTCTCGATCTTCCTCACTCAAGAAAGAAAGAGCCTCATACCCTAACTCATTGAAGCAACCACCAAATCCTTCAACGAGCTGACGAGCTGTTGAGGTAATCGTCAAACTCGACTGTTTCTTTTGATTGGTTTCTACCTTAACATCTTTCTCCTTCCATCGTCCTGACTCTGTTGATGAAAGCCATCTCATAAGCTCCTCTCCTCCAATACACAAAATCCCCAACGGTCAAGCTTTACTTCATCCCCTTGTACACATTCGTTTCCTGATAATAAATCAGTCCCATGAGCATATGGATACGTAAATAAAACAGCTGTATCTGAATAGTTAAAATAGTAACGAATCGTATTACCTGCATCATTTTTTCCTGACTTCGTAATAATTGGGAACGAAAGGTCTTGATCGCTTCCCCATAATCCAGCCTTTTTCACTGCCTGCTCTAATACCGCCTTCATCGCCTTCGAGCTAATAAAGCAACCGATATACGTCGCTACTCCTTGTCCATATTCATTTTGTGTGATCGCAGCATACTTTCCCCAATGCGGATGGTCATAATAGGCAAGAACATCAGCAGTCGTTGGCGTTAACAGCTCCATCCATGTATCTACTTGATTATGCTCTACCCCTACGTTAAATGGGTCACTCTTTAATGTCACTTGTTTCGGCTCGACAAATTGACTATAGGTAACGCCACATACTTCATCAATTATTCCGGGCTGTGTTGTCGTACGAACCTTAACATGTTCATCAGTAAAACCACTCTTAAACGTATAAACGACGTGACCTCCTTGCTCAACAAAGTGATTCAAACGCTCTAAACATTCATCAGAGGCTGAATAGAGAGCAGGTACAACAATCAAATGATACTGATCCAGATTTTCTGACTTAGGATGAATGAAGTCACAACCTACATTCATATTATATAGCTCGTTATATATCAGTCGAACGACGTCATTGTAGTTTTTCTCACTAGTGAAATGGAACGGAAACCATTCAAGAGACTTTAAAGCTTCATTACTGATAAGCATGGCGACATCATTTTTCTTGTTCAAATTAACGAGCTTAGAAGATAGCTTCTTAAAATCCGCCCCAACTGTCTTTGCTTCTTCATAGGTAGGGTTCGACTTCAGATCATGACTTAATAACCCCTTCCAATACGTTTCGAATGAATTATGGATCGAATGCCAATGCCAATAAGCAACCATGTTAGCTCCAGAAGCAAGGTGACTAAACGCTTGAAGACGTAGCTGCCCTGGATATGGTGTCCAATGAATAAATGCCTGTGCTTGTGTTTCTAATACGAGATAATTGTCATGCTTCAATGAACGAGTGATATCGCCACCTAACGATATTTCTGCTCCTGTTAATTCATCCTGTGACGGGTGATAAATGTCCACTCCCGCAATATCAAACGGCTTCGCTGCCTCGAAATGATCAACATCAGGTTGTACACCATACGAATAGCCTCGCCATTCAAAATCAAAATTTTGCGTCACAAATTGATCCTCTCTTTTGTATTCATTAACGAGAGAAGCTTGCCAGGCAAGAAAATCTGTCACAAGCGTTCGTTGAAACTTAGCAAACTCCGAACCGAGACTACCATTAATCGTTCCAACAACAGAGGGGAAGTCCTCCCAACTATTAATGCGATTGCTCCAATAATCTAGGCCGAATTTTTTATTTACCTCTTCAAGTGAACCAAACTTCTCACGCATATATTTCACAAACTGAACTTGAACATTTGGCCCCACCGTCCCGTAATGCTTCGTTTCATTATCAGTCTGATAACCAATCACTGCAGGGTGATCCTTCACACGGGAAATGAGCTTGCGAATGATTCTTTCGGCATAGAACAAATACGTCGGATTCGTAATATCCATGATTTGTCTTGCTCCGTACTTCCCCTTTCCTTCCTTCGTTTCCGCTAGTACACTCGGATGCTCCTTCACCATCCATGTCGGAACAGCATAGGTTGGCGTCCCAACAATAACGTCAATTCCAGCCTTATGCATAGCATCTAGTACACGATCCACTGAGCTAAAATCGAAGACACCATTTTGTGGCTCATGTGTACTCCACGTCGATTCAGCAATGCGGACAACTGTAATGCCCGCATCCTTCATCATTTTAATATCTTCATCTAATCGATCATATGGCATATATTCATCATAATAAGCAACACCATAGTATAACTGATTCTTCACATTACCCCTCCTAACATCGTTTAACCTTTAACAGCACCTTCAGCAATACCGTGTAAAATAAAGCGTTGGAACACTAGATAAAAAATAATTAATGGTAAAGCCGTAATAACCAAGGCTGATAAAATTTGTGGCCAATCATTGTTATATTCTCCAAACAGCATGTTGATCGCAAGAATTAACGTGTAATTATTAACATTCGTTAACATTAACAACGGTAAAAGGAAATCATTCCACAGCCATAAAATATTTAAAATCGCAATCGTAACAAGAATCGGCGTTAGCATTGGGAAAATAATTTTCATGAAAATTTGTATTTCGTTTGCCCCATCTATTTTTGCTGATTCTTCTAATTCTTTCGGAATCGTTTTCGTAAATCCATGACATAAGAAAATCGCCATATTAACACCTAAACCAATATAAATTAATCCAAGCCCATAAGGTGAGCCTTGAACACCAATGTTATTCGCTACTTGCGTTAACGTAATCATAATCGAATGAAACGGGATAAGCATCGATGCAATAAAAACAAGGAAGAACAATGAGCTCAACTTGCTTTTTGTCCGTGCTAGCTTATAGCCAGCTAACGAACCACAAATAATGATACCGAGCAAACCAATCGTTGTGACGATAAGCGTATTCCACATACTACTAAAGAAATTAACCTGCTGCATCGCATTAATATAATTATCAAAGTTTAAAGATGTTGGTAACGCCAACACATTAGCAAAGATTTCACTTTGAGTTTTAAATGAATTTACAACAGCCAAGTAAATTGGGAATAATGTCAAAGCGCCAAACAAAACTAGAATAACTGTATTTAAGGAAGCTGCCACTTTATTTGTTCTCATGACTCAATTTCCCTCCTCTTCATAACCGAAACTTGAATCACCGTAATGACTAATACGATAAAGAATAAAATCATCGCTTTGGCACTCGCATACCCAAATCGATAGTTTCCAGAAAACGCCTCATGGTATATATTCAAAGCAATAACTTGCGTACTCCTACCTGGGCCCCCACCTGTTAAAGCAAACACAACATCAAAGATTCGAAACGCCTCATTAAGTGTGAGGAATAAGCAAATCGTAATCGCATGCATAATCATTGGTAAGGTAACATTTCTAAAACTTTGAAATGCTGATGCCCCATCAATGACCGCTGCTTCCTTCAAATGCTTTGGAACTCCTTGCAATGCTGCAATATAAATAATCATCATGTACCCAATTCCACGCCATAGCGACACAATTAAGATCGAATAAAAGGCAGTCTGGGGATTTCCAAGCCACTCTTGATCGAGAAATGTGAGAATCGCCCACTCAGACAATTGCGGTAGAACTGTCACGAAAATAAAATACCACATAAACGCACTAATGATTAAACTTACCATATTCGGCATAAAAAAGACCGTACGGAACAACCCTTTACCTCGTGATCTTGATTCAATCATAACCGCTAAGAAAAGGGCAACCACATTTTGAACGACCAATATAACGACTGTTAATTTTAATGTAAACCACAATGAATTTAAAAAATCAGGATCATTCCGAAGAGCTTCTACATAATTACTTATACCAACAAAATTCGAGCTTCTTGATAGACCGTTCCAATCGGTTAAACTGTAGTAGGCTCCACCTATTGCAGGTATAAGTAAAAAGGTAATGTAAAATAACAGCGCAGGCGCTAAAAATAAGAACAACGATAAAGTTCCTTTATTCTTCCCTTTTACAAACCGCATCCATTTATCTCTAAATTTCGGGTCATTCACCTGATTTGCTCCACTGTTTAATTGAGCCATTTTCCCCACCTCTTTACTTATAATGAAAGGAGATGACTCAAGAGAGCGTATCACTCTCAAGAGTCATGTGAAACAAATTAATCATCACCATTTACTTGATTAGCTTGTTGCCAAGCGCGATCAAGCGCTTGAATTACTCCCTCTTGATCTAAGCTTCCAGCTAAATAACTCTGCAATGCACTTTCTGATTCCGTTTTAACTGCTTGTGGAATGGCTGGATCTTGATAAGCGCGACCATCAACAATATACTCATTTGCTTCAATTAACCACGGGAATGGATCAAAATCATGTGAATGAGCCACTTGATTAAACATTAAGTCTTGGAACAACTGAGATGAATCTTCCTCATCTAAAATATAGTTGAGTAAATCTTTCGCTACTCTCTTATTTTCACTTAAGCTTGAAACCGCCAATGACGTCGTTGTTGATGAATTAATCATTGTCGCCTCAGGACTTTCATTAATTGGCAACGGTGCTACACCAAAATTAACCGATTCATTGGCAGAAAGAATGGACTCTGCAAACCATGGACCTTGAACCCACATCGCCGCCTCACCATTGGCAAACATCGCACTTCCTTGATCGCCATCAATTTCAAACCCACGAGGCGTCGTATGTGCAGCAACAAGATCGATTACCTCAAAGAATCCATCTAACTCAGCAAATGAACCTTCATCATTATTCATTCTTTCCATAAAGTCTTCGTTCTCTGTTTCCATTAATGCCCCTGTAATAAGTGGTAAGAATAGCTGTGGAATCCATCCCTCATTGTAAGACGCAATAAATGGAGTAATATCATTTTCTTCAAGAACTTGAATCACTTCTTCCATTTCAGAAAGTGTTTCAGGTAATTCAAGACCAAGCTCTTCAAACATATCGATGTTATATAAATAACCCCAAGATAATGTTTCTAGCGGTAGCGCCACGACTTCCCCATTATGTGTCACCGCTTCTCGTGTAGCATCAAGAAGATTCTCAACAAACGGCTCATCTGATAAGTCCTCTAGGTAACCCGCACGATTGTACACGGGTATATCATTAACTGCATGAACAACAAAGATATCAGGACTATCACTTGTTGCTAAACGCGTTTGTAAAATTTGTGTCGCTTGATCGGCAGCAGGGAATTCTAATTGATAGGTTACTTCTATCCCTGTTTCTTCTAAATATTTTTCAGAAAATTGATTAAAATAATTTTCATACTGTTCTCTAAAGCGAGGTTGTGGAATAAACACTCTTAGCTCAACAGAGTCGCCCTCTTGAAGCTCATTTTCATTCGGTTCTGTCTCTCCTGCCGAATCTGTGTCGTTACCACCACAAGCAACTAGCACAAACATCATGAAGATACTAACCATCAATAATAGCTTTTTCATAGTAAAACCCCCTTATTATTTTTGAATACGCTTTCATTATATAAAGATTCTGTCTTTTTAAAATTAGAGAATGTTAATATCTTTTATTGCATTTTTTTAAACCGCTTACATAAGAAAAACCGCAATAGCGGTCTTTTCTTAATTACGTTGTGCGAAGCTGTTACAGCGGGTTTAAGTTTTTATGAAAGAAACCCACTTTCATAAAAACTCGTAAACGGGCGAAGCCAACGCTCTTCTTTGAATCTGCCAACTTCTTCTATGCTTATTCCACATTTCTTCCTCGATTTTTATATAATTTTATCTTTTAAGAAAAACCGCGATAGCGGTCTTTTCTTAAAATAGTTCCGCGGAGACGTGACGACGCTTTCTTTTTATGAAAAGGGGAGGCAACGATTCAACCTAATCCTCTCTTTCTCCGCTCACTGAAGTGCATACCAGGTGCACACAAAAAGCAAGGGGAATCCTCATTCCGCTAATAGTGGAAACACCACTTCCTCAGATGAAAAAGTAATCCTCATTCCGCTATATGAACTTAACAAGGACAAAAGAAGGAATAAAACCCAAAATAGCGGAATGAGGAGCGCTTAACGACTGTAAATAGTGCCATACAGAGTGAATAGAGGAACGAGGATCACATGTGTCGCACGAGGTCATCTGCCTCGTCGCCATGCTCTTCTCTTCCAGTAAAAGTCGAAATAGAGGAATGAAGAACTGCATACATGGGCATCTTCTCTACCTCACTCACATTTGCCCTGGAGTCACACCATGATATTTCTTGAAAACACGATAGAAATAGGACACATCCTCATATCCAACCATTTCTGCAACATTTTTTATTTTGATTTTTTCATCTACGATTAGCTTCTTCGCTTTTTCCATCCGTAATTGCATAATGTATTCAGTAACATTCATACCAAATTCCTTTTTAAATGCTTTACTTAAATATTCTTTACTAACATAAAACTGCTGCGAAAGTTGCCCCAAAGAAATGGTTGGATGACTATAATTGACATCAATATATTCCTTCACCTCTTCAAGCTTAAACTTGCCGGTCACACCTTTTGCCTTTTGGATATACTCAAATAACTGCCGATACACTTTAATGTACTCATTGAACAAGTCTTCCATCGACATTTTCGGATTGTACAACGAAAGCTCCTCTTGAACAAATTGACTAGAATTTAAATTATTACGATAGATTTGATCTTCGGCAATGAACAGAAATTCATTATAAAGCTTTAATTTCATGCTTTGATCAATGGGTTTACACGTCGCTATAATTTCTTTATATAGCTGGTGAAAGCTACGCGTTAATTCATAATGATCACGTTCTTGAAAAGACTTATGAATACGCACCTTAAATTGATTCAGCAGTGGCAATAATTGAATATTAATTAACTTGCCGTGATCTATTTTCTTCATTCTTTCCTCATCCAAACGTTGAATGCAGCGACCTAAGGCTGCGTGAAGGTCATCAGAATCAACAGGCTTCAACAAATATTCCACAACATTAGAGCGAATAGCCTGCTGCAAATAAGAAAACTGGTCATAACCACTTAGGACAACAGAGGCAATCTGAGGATGCTTCTCATGAATAAATCGTAATAGCTGTACACCATCAACACCAGGCATATTCATATCCGTAATCACAATGTCTACTTGTTCCTTTTGAATAAAATCAGCTGCTTCCTGACCGTTTGCCGTTTCTCCTACAACCTGTAATCCTAATTCATTCCAACGTCCTAACCGTTTAACCATTTGTAACGCTGATTTTTCATCATCGACAAGTACTACACGTAACATTTCAATCCCTCCAATCATTTATTTTGGAATACGTATCGTAATAGACGTTCCAATATCCTCTGAACTTTCTATTTCTACCCCATACTCTTGTCCAAAAAGTAACTTAATCCTTGAATCAACATTCGAGACACCTATGCTATCTTGTTGTTCTAGAGGACTTTGATTACTGTTCTGCAGTCGTTTCTTTACCTGCTGTAATTTCTCCTCATCTAATCCGATGCCGTTATCAGTAATCATAATCTCTACTTCATCAAAGACAACTTGTACACTTATATCTAATATCCAATGATCCACACTCGATGCAAAGCCGTGTACAAAAGCATTTTCAACAATCGGCTGTAACGTTAACACCGGTAGCTCAACATACTCAGCTTCTTCATCGACATACACTTCAACCGTTAGTTTCCCGACAAAGCGTCGTTTCTGAATCGCTAAATAGTGCTGTAAATAATTCACCTCTTCGGATATCGTCACTAACGTTTTTTGCTGCTTCACAACGTAACGGAACATACGACTTAGCGCTTGAATAATTTCATACACTTGTTCACCTTTATTAGCAAATGCCCGATCACCAATAAGCTGTAGTGTATTATAGAGAAAGTGCGGGTTTACTTTTGATTGTAATGCCATTAATTGGGCATCCTTCTTTTCAATTTCACTCTTGTATTCTTGATCAATTAACTGCTTAATGCGGTTAATCATATAAGAATAACTTCGCTCTAAGCGGCCTACTTCATCCGTTCGATTCGACAACCTTGTCGTCGTTTGAAAGTTCTCCTTCTCTACCTGCTCCATCTCACTAGCAAGCTTTCGAATCGGCTTTGTAATCGTACTTGAGAAAATCAACGTAAACACAAAGGCAAAAACCATCGCAATGAGCGCTACTAGAAGACCGACACGAACAATTTGCATCGAACTAGCGAACACAATCGATTTCGGAAATACTTTAACAATGTACATATGGCCATTATCAATTTCAGCAAAGAAGACATAAGAATCTTCAAGCGTTACATATGACCTTTCATCCACTGAGTTCGTTACAACTTGTTGAACATCTTGAAAGAGCTGACGATCAATCGACTGTTCGTGATAAGGCTGATGCAATAGCTCGCCTTCCTCACTCATTAAAAAAACAGAGCTTTCTTCTTCCGTTTTCAGCATATCCATATTATCTTGGATCATATCCCATTCAACATCTATAATAATGCTACCAATGCTTCCTCTTGTTTCAAACTGATTAATACTCCTCATAAAGGAGAAGGTTTGATCGCGATAATGATTCATAAATTGATAATGGGGAGTAGGTTCAATCGAGGGCCATGTTACTAATGAACGCTCTTGATCACCGATACTAATGATTTGTGGCGCCTCATCTGCAAACAACGTAATCGATCTTATACGCTCCCTGTTCGTATAATGAAGTGAATAGAGTGTACTTTCTATCGTCAAGGTCGCTCCATGCCTTCTGTATGAATCTTCATGTGACAGCTCTTTAAATTGAGTAATAAAATGACCGTCCATCACTAATGATTGCATCACTCGATCAATAGCATCAAATTTCTCCGTAATAATAGCACTTGCTTGCTGTACACCAGACGTATTCGTCGTAAAAATCTCATCAACCATATTTTTCGTCGAATAGTACGTAGCCCATGTTGTTACAATGACAATAGGTAACGTAACTAAAATCATGACGGCAATGATTAATTTATAATACAAATGACTATTTATATATATATAAAGGCCTCGCAAACGTGCAAGCCACTTCTTAGGACTCATCAAGGATTCACCTTCTTATTGCCGGAATGACCTTATCATACCATAATGACTTCGACGATTTTCAAACGAAAAAATAGAGGTGTTCGTACGTTATGACTTGTACGAACACCCATTTATGATCACTGATTTTCGAAAGAGAAGGACTTAGAAAATTCTTAGAAGTTGAACAAATGAAGGTGTAAGTGAATTTGCAGGTGGCACCGGTTCGTTACTTAAAACCCCTCTTTCAGAAAAACTCAAAAGCTTGTATCAACTACACACGATGCAGTTAAGAAAAGACGCTAACGCGTTTTTCTTATTTAACCATTATTGACTGCCTCATTTAAATGACTAATCATCGCTTGAAGCCTCTCTTCTGTTAGCTGCCCATTACTAAAGTTAGACAAAGCTCGTAACGGCATGTATCTCATCATCGCTGCCATCATTTCAGCAGCATCTCCCTCTTCTTCAGCTGCACTCGCAAAAGGACTATCCTTCTGTGCCTCAGCTAGCATCTGCTTGGCGAGTGGTGCTATTTTCGGATGATCTAACAAATCACCAACGGTCGTATTTCGATGGACAGTAAATGGTTTCTCACTCATTGACTCCACCGTAACCATTTCAGATAACACGATATCATTAGAATTTCTTCCGATTAGAATCGTAAAATCGCCACTTTCCACATGCCAATCAGCTAACTCTGTATCATAGTAAGCAAACGAACGTTTATCCAACGTGAATTCTACTGTTTTTTCTTCACCTGGTCGTAAGTCCACCTTCGCAAAGCCTTTAAGCTCTTTATCAGGTCGACTTATTCGACTTTCGACATCCTTAACATACAGTTGTACAACTTCTTTTCCTGACACACTTCCCGTATTCTTCATCTGAACCGTACATGTCACAAAATCTGTATCACTTATCTTCTTTTGACTAACGGTTAAATTTTCATAGTCAAATGTTGTATAGCTTAAACCAAAACCGAATGGAAATAGCGGTTTGACCTTTTTCGTATCATAATATCGATACCCGACATAAATCCCCTCACGATACTCTACGCGATCACCATCTCCCGGGAAGTAAAGGTAAGAAGGATTGTCGCTTAATCTTTCTGGGAACGTTTCCGCTAATTTACCACTTGGATTGACATCGCCGAATAACAAATCAGCAATAGCCCCTCCAAGAGCTTGACCTCCTAGGTATGCTTCAAGCAACCCCTTCACCTTTCCTAACCACGGCATTTCAATCGGAGCACCATTACTTAAAACCGCAACGATATTTTCATTTACAGTCGCAACCTCTTCTATTAAACGCTGATGGTTCTCTGGTATATTTAAATGCTGCCGATCATATCCTTCTGATTCATAACGATCAGGTAGACCGACAAATAGAATCACTGTATCTGCATCTGCTGCTACACGTTTCGCTTCCTCAATCAACTGTTCATCAATTGTATCTTGATCACGATGATACCCTTGAGCATACGTGATTGTCGCTCCTTCACCAACGACCTTCTCAACCTCTTCGACAATGTCTTCTAGCTTCGTCGGATTAATATGTGAGCTTCCTCCTCCTTGGTAACGCGGAGCTTTGGCAAACTCACCGATAACCGCAATCTTTCCTTCTTTTTTTAATGGAAGAAACTGACCTTCATTCTTTAATAGCACCATACTTTCACGCGCTGCCTCACGAGCTAATTGATGATGCGCCTCCCAATCATACGATGCATTCTCTTTCTTCTCCTCAACCGATTTGAGGATAATTCGAACGATGCGTTCTACTGCAGCATTCAATTTCTCTTCCGATAACCGTCCTTCCTTCACAGCAGCAATGACCTTATTCTCACCAATACCTTGACTAGCAGGCATTTCAAGCTCAAGACCATTCTTCACCGCTTCATCACGCTCATTAACAGCTCCCCAGTCAGAAACGACAAAGCCTTCAAAGCCCCATTCTTCCTTCAATATATCTTCAAGAAGCGTTTTGCTTTCTGAAGCAAATTCACCATTAACCTTATTATAAGCACACATCACCGTCCACGGTTGTGATTGCTTAACAGCCCCTTCAAAGCTCGCCAAATAAATTTCACGCAACGTTCTCTCATCAATAATCGCATCTGTCGACATTCGCCGATGTTCCTGGTTATTCGCAGCAAAATGCTTAAGTGACGTCCCTACCCCTTGACTTTGTACACCTTTAATATGATTGGCAGCCATTTCAGACGATAGATAAGGATCTTCGGAAAAATATTCAAAATTGCGCCCACATAACGGTGATCGCTTAATATTGGCACCAGGTCCTAACAACACAGCGACATTCTCAGCTTGACACTCTTCACCTAAAGCAATACCGACTCGTTCAATCAAACTCCGATCCCAAGAGCTCGCCATTCCAGCAGCTGAAGGGAAGCACGTTGCTGATACACTATCATGCAAGCCTAAATGATCAGCCCCTAACCTTTGCTTACGTAAGCCATGTGGACCGTCTGTTACCATTACTGATGGAATCCCTAATCGCTCTACCCCTTTTAAATGCCAAAAATCCAGACCAGAGCAAAGCCCTGCTTTTTCTTCTAATGTCATTTGACTAACTAGCTCTTTTACCTTATTTGTCATCATAACTACCTCCATCAATAAAATGAAACCGTTACCTTTTTCATTATAAGAAGAAAAGGAAGCTTTTTATGGTATTTTATAAATATTTATGGTACTTTATAAACAATATTTCGCTAAAGGGGGATTCCTTTGCAACATTCTACTATCCAGCCAAAGCCGTTACTCAAGCTTATTTACGATACAATTAAAGCACCAGTTACGTATTGGGGGGCACGAGTAAATACAACCTATACTCACCTTTCACGTCATACGACCCAGGCATTACAGCTTGAAGAAACGTTTCAATCTATCCATGCTAAAACCGTCGAATACCCCTCTATTCACTTAACGAATTCTAGCCTTCCCATTCACTTTCTCTCTATCCCACTACAGGAGAGTTCCTCTTCAATTGGAGCGATTATTATCGGGCCACTTTCATTCTCGCCCATCCAAAAAGAAGAACTCCAAACCTATTTAATAGATTCAGAGAGCACGCATAAGCAAGATCCTTTCTATAGCATCGTCGGAAGTATTCCAATCATTCATCAAACTGAACTGATCAACATCGGGAGGCTCGTCTATTATCTTTTGTATGCAAAAGAATTGGATACCACTGAAATTATTGAGGAGCAGCTTTCGGTTCCTTTTCTAAATGCCGAAGCGACACAACCACACATCGAATTATTTAAAAGACGTCAAGATTCGCATTACCACCATGACCTGCTCTATGAGAAGGAAATCCTTCAAGCTATTAAAGAAGGGAACAAAGAACTGTATTTAGAGAAGGCAGGGGCTCCACCTACTTCTGGACACTTCGGCATACTATCTAAGAAGAGTTATTTAAGAGGAAGAAAGAATTTAGCCATCAGCTTTGTCACACTTGCAACAAGAGCCGCGATTGAAGGAGGGTTACCAACTGAACTAGCGTATACTCTCAGTGACCTTTTCATTCAAACGATTGAAGAAATCAATGAGCCACAGAAGGTTGATGCCTATCGACTTGAAGCTGGATTAGAATTTATTGAACATGTATCAACCAACAAGAAATTAAACTATTCTCGCTATGTCAATCAATGCTTGAATTACATCTTTACGCATCTCTATGAGAATATTTCGCTAAGTACACTCGCTACAATCACCGGCACTAGTACTGTCTACCTCTCTTCTTTATTTAAAAAAGAAGTCGGTATATCACTTTCTCGCTATATTCAGCATGAGCGTATCGAGGAGGCAAAGAAACTTATGACACTAACCGAGCATTCTCTCTCTGACATTTGTGCGATGCTAAACTTTCATGATCAAAGCTACTTTACGAAGGTTTTTAAAAAGATTACTGGAATGACGCCTAAGCAGTACCGGGATCGTATGTAATTATGACTCTTTTGCGTTTAAGAAAAATCGTACAGCTGTCTTTTCTTAATTTACGTCGTACTCATTCGTTACAATGGCGTGCACTTCTAACTTTTGATACTGGAACAAACTCTTGAATGATAATTAGACGTCATGAAAATGAGCGGTTCATCATTCCTCTATTTGCTTCATTTTGATGATTTCAGTCTCTATACGGCCTCTCATGCCGTTATTTCTCTTTTCACTCTGCATTTCACACACTTTTCTGCCAAATAGCGAATCCTCGATTACATATCGGGGTACTCTTTCGTAATTTCAGATCTTTAGCGGAATGACGATCCTCTTATGAGCGCGAGCCGTACGTAGTCGTAGAAAGCTTTTTAAATTGGGGGAAAGTGCCCTTCCCCCCCGTGAAACGGACGAACCTGAAGACACTCGTACCCCCCCTGAATTCTAATTATGCAAAGAAGGCACTGAAAAAGTTTGGTTTTTCACTTTTTCGGTGCCCTTATGACCATTTTTGATCATACTTTTCCAGTCGTTTCAACAAAAATGCCTGAAGTTTCCTCTTTTTTCGACACCTTCACTAAATCTTATTAGCAACTAATCATTGAGTGAATATGATGTTTCCATCCGGTATAATAATTCTTTCTCATTGCTGCGGGCATTTTAGGTTGAAAGTCCTCTGTATGCTGATACAAACCTTTCAATTCCTCTAAAGAGCCCCAAATACCTGCAAATAACCCAGCTAAATAAGCAGAACCTAAAGCCGATAAATCGGACATTCTCGAAACCTTGACTTTATTGTTTAACATATCTGCTTGATACTGCATCAAAAATTTATTCGATGTCGCCCCTCCATCTACACGTAATTCTTTAATGGAAATACCAGATTCTTCTTCTATAAGTTGAATCACATCAGTAACTTGATATGCGATACTCTCAAGTCCTGCACGAATAAGATGAGAGCGGTTTGTTCCTCTAGTCATCCCAACAATAGCTGCCTTTGCCTGAGGGTACCAATAGGGTGCGCCTAATCCTACAAAAGCTGGTATTAAATATACACCTTCATTTGAGTTTATCGAACTAGCAGCTTCTGAAACTTCTTCTAAATCTGTGAAAAGCCTCAGATCTTCCTTCATCCACTTCATAATATCACCAGTCGTATTTATTATTCCTTCTAAACCATACTCAACTCGATTACCAATTCCCCATGCAACCGAAGTTACTAGGCCATTCTTCCCCTCTATAAGATCACCTGTATAAATCATAACAGATGTACCTGTTCCATATGTCGCCTTAGCCATCCCCGCCTCTAAACACCTTTGACCAAATAAAGCAGCTTGTGAATCTCCAATTACCCCCGAAATTGGTAATCCTTTTATACACACAGAATCGTCATTTATATAACCAAAGTTCACATTTGAACTCCTTACTTCTGGTAACATTTGATTTGGAATTGAAAAAATATCAAGTAACTCTTGATCCCATTGAAGAGAATGAATATTAAAGAGTAGCGTACGACTTGCATTTGAATAATCAGTAGCATGTACCTTTCCGCCTGTTAAGTTCCAAATCAACCAACTATCGATTGTACCGAATAGCAGACTCCCTTGTTCCGCTTTTTTCTTTGCACCTTCTACATTTTGCAAAATCCATTGAACTTTAGTCGCTGAAAAATACGGGTCTATTCTTAGTCCTGTTTTCGCTTGAACGACCTCTTCATATCCATCTACTTTTAGTTTCTCGCATAAATCTGATGTTCGACGACACTGCCAAACAATTGCATTATATATAGGTTGACCTGTCTCTCTATCCCAAACAACAACTGTTTCACGTTGATTTGTAATTGATATACTCACAATCTCTTTCTCGTTTATCTCTGTCATACTTTCGTTTACTAACTTTTTGACACATTGATAAATCTCAATAGGATTATGCTCAACCCAGCCTGGCTGAGCATAATACTGTTTATGATTCATCGCTTTCTTATAAATAATTTGTCCTTCCTTATTTACAAGTAATACCTTTGTTCCTGATGTACTTTGGTCAATGGAGAGTATATGCATTGTCCTATCCTCCATTATTTAGACATTAATCCTTCAGACAATTTCACAATATTCTCAATATTAATTCCATAATAATCAAATACTTGAGCTGTATTTCCTGTAACAGCAGGTTCATCAGGTATACCAACTATCTCCATCGGCACCGGACATTCTTGCACGACTACTTCTGAAACGGCTGCCCCTAAACCTCCATGAATACTATGCTCTTCCACGGTTATGATTCTCTGCGTTTCTTTAGCCGCTTTCACAATTGCTTCCGTATCAAGCGGTTTTATCGTATGCATATTAATGACACGACAATGAACCCCTTTCTTCTCCAATTCATTCGCACTAGCTAGAGCTACCCTAACCGTTTCTCCTACAGCAATAATTGCTATATCTTTTCCACTTTTTAATTCAATTGATTTCCCAATTTGAAAGTCATAATTACAATCCGCATAAACATCTTCCACAGGGTTACGTCCAATACGTACGTAGACAGGTCTATCATAATCGACTAACGCTTCAATCATCTTTTTCGCTTCATGCCGATCAGCCGGCATCATGACATCAAGACCTGGTATTGCTCGTGTCACCGCCACATCTTGTAATGAGTGATGCGACATTCCTAATGCACCATAGCTAACGCCACCACTAATACCAATTAATTTCACATTCATCTGCGAATAGGCCACATCTACTTTAATCTGTTCAATACTTCTCATACTTAGAAAACAAGCAGGAGAGGCAACGAAGGGCTTCTTGCCGGAATGAGCTAATCCTGATGCAATTCCGACAATGTTCTGTTCAGCAATTCCAACTTCTATGATTTGATCAGGCAATTCTTTTCCAAACTGAACCATCGATGCTGAACCTCTTGAATCGCTAGTCAGTACGAGAATATCTTTATTTTCCTTTGCTAGATTCAATAAATTCTCACTAATAGCTTGTCGGTTAGCAATTTTATTACCAATTTCATTGCTGATTGCTACAATACTCATCCTAGCACCTCCAATTGTTGATCAAGTTCGTCCATCGCTCGATGATAATCCTCTTTTGATGGAACCTTATGGTGCCAACTAACTTGATTTTCCGCAAATGAAACGCCTTTACCTTTAATCGTATTTGCGATGATTAACGTTGGTTTCCCTTTTATCTTAGGAGCACCTGTTAAAACATTAACTAGGGACTCTATATTATGACCATCAACTTCCACAACGTGCCATCCAAAGCTACGCCACTTTTCATCTAATGGATCTATAGCCATGACATCTTCTGTCCCTCCCGTAATTTGCAAACGGTTACGATCGATAATCGCCACTAAATTATCTAAGTTATATTGAGCGGCAGCCATTGCTCCTTCCCATACAGAGCCTTCAGCTTGCTCACCATCACCCATCAATGTAAATACTCTATATGATCGACGATTCAACTTAGCCCCCAGTGCCATACCAACTGAAATCGGTAATCCATGACCTAAAGCACCTGTATTCATTTCAACACCAGGTACTTTATTATTCGGGTGACCAATTAAACGCGATTGAAATTGAGAAAATGTCTTGAGTTCTTCTTCTGGAAAGAAACCTTTGTCAGCCAAAATCGCCCAATACGATTCGACTGCATGTCCTTTACTTTGAACATAGCGATCACGTCTATCCCATTGTGGATGTTTAGGATCGATGTTCATCACCTTATAATATAAAACTGTTAAGATATCAGTATTTGATAACGAACCTCCGGTGTGACCAGTCTTTGCTTCATAGATCATTGTTAAAAGCTGTTTTCTAATTTCAATAGCTTTTCGTTTTAATTGTACTATCTCTTCACTCATTTCAATCCCTCCAAACTATTGATTAATGTCACTTCCACGTAACCAAGCTTTAATTTCCTCTTTTGTTGGATCAACTGGATCGGGGTTTAACCCCGGAATATACTCACAGGCTTCATACAAAGCTGGGACAACATTAGCATGAATCCCAACAGAATGATGGATGTATGGACCTTTCACCAACTTCTCTTCCCATAATGGCCAATCATTTACTTCAATCCAAACATATGAACCTCTCGTGAAGGGACCAGTTGTTCCTTTTGCTTTTCCTAAAAAGATAGAGTATTCTCCATGGTCTCCATCAAATCGAGCAATGGTCATATCTCCTCCTTTAATTTCCCCTTCGTGAGTTCCAGGTGAATGATCTTCAAATAGGAAATGTTTATTCAGCTTTGGTGTTTCTTCTACACTTAATGAAACCGGGAA
This sequence comes from Halalkalibacter sp. AB-rgal2, assembly GCF_041821005.1. Taxonomy (NCBI): domain Bacteria; kingdom Bacillati; phylum Bacillota; class Bacilli; order Caryophanales; family Bacillaceae; genus Halalkalibacter; species Halalkalibacter sp. AB-rgal2. The sequence goes on along the minus strand of NZ_JBGUAV010000001.1, from coordinate 242,194 downwards.
GTTCCCACAGTGAAATAGTAGCTCTCCGTTAGGGTTATCTGGATGTCGAACGGTAATATCAGCAAAAAATGTCGGTTCGGTATTTAACGTTGCTGCTTGAACCATAATTGATGTGATCGCTCCATGGATATCAGTCTCACATGTTACTGGTATTTGTTCGTCTGTTAAGATCGCATTAGCTAGACACGGCATAATTCCAATTAAATCTTGTAATGCTGACCAACATTGAATCGCGATAGCCGTACTATTTGTTTCATCAGCGTATTGCTTCATCGCCACCTTCAAAGCTGCGATGCGGCGTACATTGTCCTCTGATACAGAGCTCCAATCAAGTGTCTTCTTAATATAAGCTATTGCTTCATCTAACTCTTCACAACTGGACTTCTCAACTGTCAACGTTTTCTGTTTTATGTCTTCTAACGTAATAGGATGAACTTGAATATTAAACTTCTCTAATAATTCACCTTCATTACATATAACAGACCAAAAATCAGAGGGTCTTGTTGAAATTTGTAAGATTCGTAGTTGATTAAAATGTTTCACCACGTTTGATGCCGCAATAAAATTCTTGAATCCTCGTTCAAAAACCAGATCATCGACATGACAATTCGTAATATATGTGAACTTCACATTGAACCTACGTAATACTTTACCTGTCGCAAACAATCCGCATTGGGTATCACGTAACCTCATTCCATCAGCTAACGGCGCTTCATCACGCGGCCCCCAAAGTAACACTGGTTTTCCTAATTCCTTTGCAATTCGAGCTACAATATCCTCTGTACCAAAATTACAGTGCGGAACAAATAATGCATCTACCTTCGCATCTTGAAATCGCTTTATTATTTGCGATTCCTCCGAACGGTTAAATAATAACCCTTCTTCATTTATGCCCTCTAAATCCACTATTTCGATAGGTAAATCAAAACTTTTCATTTTTTGAAGAATTAGCTCTTTATATTTATAAGCATCCTCTTTACTGAAGACAAAACGTCTTGTTGGCGCAAACCCTAGTACTAGATTTTCCATTTTATCCCTCTCCTTGACGAATACGTATTTATTTCTTAATTAGTCTTAATGCTAAATAAGGCTTACTCGGTAAATCGATTTTACTTTCATTTGTGTAAAGTCCTTCAAGTTTAATAATTGTCATTTCCCATGTATCTATAAGTTCTATTTGATACTGATTCCCTTCAGGTAACGGAAACGTTTTGAAGGAAGGTTGACTTGAACCTAAGTACACTAAAATATACTCATCACCTACTGATGCCGCTGCTACATCCCATTGATAATAAACAGGTGTTAATCGTTTTGTAGGACCTTCTTCAATGATTTCTTTCAAAAACTGAATACGTTTTGGGCTTTCACCACGTAATTCTCCACCGTGTGACCACCATATGATTCCGCTTTCATTTAAATATGCCTCTCCATGCGTCGCATAACCCCCACGACAAAACGCCTCCCAAAACTGTTCGACCATTTTCTCTCCTGTTATATTTCCCCAACCATGATTTAGATCCCCCTCATATCGACACTCATCATTAATAACCGGCTTCCCGTATTCATTTCTCCATTCTTCTATAAAAAACATGTCATGATATTGAACACTTAAATGTGTTACCCATGGTTTACGATGGTCATACCAATGAGCATTACTACGATAATGCAGATCAAGGCTATGCCAATTATGAATGGACCTTAGATGTTGACTCGGATCATGTTCCTGTACAAATTTGAAAAAAGCATCCCAATCTTTCATATCCTTATTTTTCATAAGGTCATATTCATTCGCAAACGACCACCAAATATTGCGATATGCTGAAAGTCTTGCAACAATATATTTTAAATACCTGAAATCAACCTCTTTACCCATATCAGAAAAACCCCAACGGTCATAAGGGTGAAATAAGATCAGATCTACTTCAATCCCAATTGACTCTAATGCCTGAACTTGCTGTTCAAGTCTTTCAAAAAACTCCACATTAAATTTAGTAAAATCAAAACCACCTTTTAGTGATCCTTCAAACGGGTAACGGACAGGCTCTAACAAGTTATAATCATAGTGCTTCGGGAATACACACATTCGAATTTTATTAAAAGGAGAGTTTCTTAAAGCTTCAATTGTCTTATTCTCCAACTCTTCCCCTTGATGGTTCCAAACGTAAGCAGTCGTTCCAAATGGATAAAATGGCGTTCCATCTGCGTACTCAAAATGATACGTTTCACTGACTTGAACGGGTCCCTGTTTACTTTCTGTCGTTTTTATACAGGAAAACACTCCATCAATCTTATCTAAGTTAGGATCGTTACTTATTGTGAAAAATGCCCACTCTCCGACTTTATCAGGCATAAACCTAACTTTATACGTATTTCCCCCATCATAAAAACCGTCCACTTCAACTTTCCTATTCCCTAATCTAAATTCACACTTAATCCAAGAATCGATAAAAGGATTGTCGGTAGGTGTTCCCTCAAACTCCAATTCAAACCTTCCCCACTGTTTAACAGGTTGGTAACTAGACATTTCTACTCCTCCTCATTTTTTACAGGAATCGCCAAATAAAAAAGTTTAAATAACAAACTAAATATATTTTATATAATATCAATGAAACAAACACGAGTCAATGAAACAACTAAAAAAGTTTAGTTGTTTCATTGACTCGTGTTTAATAAATAACGACAAATAATCAAGATAAACATTCCCCTCCATACCTAAATTCAAGGATTTACATAAATAATTTACAATGAACTTTACTCGCATATACTAAAAAATGATTACATATGGTATAATTTAAATGTAATTATTTCATAAACAATATTACTATTACGAATAGGAGATTTATATATGAAGATAGATGATATCGCTAAACTAGCTGATGTTTCACGTTCAGCCGTATCTTTAGCTCTAAACGGGAAAAACGGAGTGAGCCAAAAAACACGTGAAAAAATCTTAAAAATAGCTCAAGATCATGGATATATTCCACGCTCCATTGTTAAGGCTGAACATTTTATAAAAAACAACTCAAAAATTTTGCGTTTTGTCGCTTGCACTAATGCTGGAATTGTCACTGAACAATTCGAGTCTTTACCTTTTTTCATGGAATTAATTAATAACCTTGGTGAACATATTAATACGAGTGGTTATTCTCTATTAGTTTCTTCTATAAAAATCGAGGAATTAGAGAAGTCCTTATCATCACTTGAGCAACAACAACCATCATCAGGCATTTTACTTCTCGGAACAAATTTATCACCTTCCCAAATCGAAACAGTATCAAAAATTCAACCAAATTTAGTTGTTTTAGATACTTGCTTTGAAACGATGAATGTCAATTTTGTTGTGATGAATAATATATATGGGGCGTACCATGCTGGAGCGCATCTTATTAAACTAGGCCATAAAAACATTGGTTATATCGAATCTACCACACGTATGTATAATTTTAATATGAGAAAGAAAGGATTCTTTCAAGCTATGGATGAGTTTGGAATAACGGTGCGAAACAAACATATTTATTCTTTACCACCTACGACAGTTTCCTCTCAAGAAGAATTCAAAAAAGAAATAACTAAAAATAGAAACGACCTTCCAACAGCTTTCTTTTGTGAATGTGATTACATGGCAATCAGTGCAATTAAGTCTTTTCTTGAACTCGGTATTCATATACCGAATGATGTTTCAATCATTGGCTTCGATAACATCTCTGAATCCCAGGTCATTTCCCCTGAATTATCGACGATTCATGTGAAGAAAGATCGAATCGCTTCACTGGCAGTTGATATGCTTATCAAGCAAATACAGAAAGAAAATTTAGACATCATTAAATCATTTGTTAACACTGAACTCATCATAAGGAAGTCGTGCAAAGAACTTATTCCTGTTAACGAAATAAAAACTTCAAAGTAAAACATTTAATAAATGATTTTTTCTCAACTAAAACCCCATATCCTAGACTTCAAAAAACCTTTAAGTAAGGAGTTTACTCGATCCCTTGCTTAAAGGTTTTTTACCTATATTTTTTTATTTAACTGCTCCTGATGCCACTCCTTGAGTAATTTGTTTGGAAAAGAATAAATATAAAATCAACAACGGAAGCGTCACTATACTTAAGCCTGCAAATAATATACCTGTATCTGTACCTTGCTCACCACTTTGCAAAATAGCGATAGCAACTGGAAGAGTCCTTGATGAAGACTGTACCAGTAATACAGAAGCAAATAGATATTCACTCCAAATATTAATAACATTTATGATGGCTAACGTCGCAATTGGCACTTTAGCCATCGGAATCGCAACATGCTGAAATACTTGCCATGTATTACAGCCATCGATCATGGCAGCTTCTTCGATCGCACGAGGCATTTGATCAAAGAAAGCACGCATAATGATCATACTGAACGGAATATTTATAGCCGTATACAAAAGAATAACTCCTAATAAACTATTCCTCAGGTTCATTGCATCCATAAAATAGTAAATAGGAACGAGCAATGAATGAACAGGAATAGCAATTAATGCAACTAACGAGATAAAAACGATTTTATTACCAGGAAATGCATACCTTGATAAGGCATACCCTCCCATTAAAACAATAAATAATAGTAATACTAAAGTAGCAACTGTTACGATAATACTATTCAAAAAGTTTCTACCTAATGATGTATCTATCCATGCTCGTACATAGTTCTCAAAATGAGGATCCCATGGTATAGAAAAGGGACTAAGAATAATCTCTTGATGAGGTTTTAACGACGTCATAAACATAAATATGAGTGGAAAAGCAACTGAAATCGCTGCAACTATTAACAACACATTAATAATAATCTTTACAACTTTGCTATTTGACAAATTTCTCACCTACTTTTCTTGATTTGATATATTCGTTAGTTTTAGGTAAAGAATTGTAATAACTGCAATAATAATTGTCATTACAACCGATATAGAAGAAGCATATCCAAACCGTTGATTTTCAAAAGCTTCTCTATATAAAATTGTCCCCAACACCTCTGTAGAATAGAATGGACCTCCACCTGTCATAACATAAATCAAATCAAACGTTTTAACCGACGCAATAATTTGTAACATAATGAGAATAAATGCCATTCTTTGTACCATTGGTAAAATAATCAACATAATCCTCTGAAAAGGTGTGACACCATCAATTGTTGCAGCATCATGAACCTCTTCAGCTATACCTTCAATCGCAGCTAAAAACAAAAGCATACACCAGCCACTCACTTGCCAAATAGCAACAAAGATGACTGAGTAAAGAGCAATATCTGGATTCCCTAGCCATAGCTGTTGCCAAGATTCAAGACCAATAGCACCAAGAAAGGAATTTAATAGCCCATAGCTCGGTTCATATATTCTTGCCCACAGAACAGCAATAACAGCTGTTACTAAAATGACCGGAATAAAAAAAACAAATTTATATATTTGCCACCCTGGCACTTTTCTAGAAACCGCAACTGCCGAAAGAAAACCTAAAATGACTGTAAATGAAGTAAAAAGTACTAGAAATATTGCATTATTCTTTAGAGCAAGCCAGAAATTATTATGATCTAATAATCGTTCATAGTTATTAAACCCGATAAATTGCGGGGGAGAAAATCCATCCCACCGATAGAAACTCATCGTAATTGAATAGATGAGTGGAGCCACCATAAAAATAATTAACAGTAGCAATGAAGGCAATAAAAAGATATACGCTGCCTTGTTTTTCTTTATTTTCTCTAATAATGTAGTTTTCCCATTAGGATTTACCGCCTTAGATTCTACGTTCATACTCCTCACTCCTTTAATAAAACCCGTTAAACCATTCGTCTAACGGGCTTAATCAAACTACTCCCTAAACTCAACCACTTCTTCAACCATATTCGTAAATTCTTCTCCCATTTCCTCAGGAGTTAAACTACCTATGACTAACCCTTGAATTAATTGAGTGGCATTTGAACGATACTCGCCATACCATGTGGAATTATACAACCCATGTGTACCTGCTCCCTGCATTAATTCGTACATTTCAATAACAATTTCAGGATAAAGATCTTCCAATTCTTCAACAGCGATATCAGCCCTAATTGGAAATGCTGACGTCGTTTCACCGATTCTAGACTGAACGTCATAACTTAAGGTGAACGAAACAAATTCCTTAGCAAGCTCTTCATTTCCAGTACCTTCAACAATCATTATCCCAGTTCGATCATAGAAACCTGCAGTTGAGTCAACATCACTGCGAAACTCCGGATACAGCGCAACACCCAATTCAAAATCTTCAGGAAGTTCCCCTCCTAAAGCATTCGGCCCAGCTTGCCACGAGCCATCGCTGTACATAGCCGCTCTGCCCTGAGCAAAAATTTGCCTCGCTTCAGCCTCACCTACACCTGCAGCTCCAGGATCCATTAACTCATCTGCCATCCTTCTAATAGTATTGAACATTTCTACTGTATCTTCATGAGTAAAATCTAAAGTCTCGTGATTCATAAATTGTTGATAATGTTCTTCACTAACGTGCCTTCTTAAATTGATATCAAATAATTGAGTCGCTTGACTAGCATCTGACAACCCAGAAGTCCAAGGAATATACCCTGCCTCTCTTAATTCAGGACCAATTTCGAATAACTCATCATATGTCGTCGGAACTTCTACCCCTGCTTCCCTAAAAGCGGCTTTATTATAATAAAGAATAGGACTACTAATTGATTCAATTGGAACGGCATATTTATGACCATCTGGTGATGTTACACTTTCAACTGTCGATTGATGCAAAGCGTCATACCAGCCCTCCGACTCAAATAAATCATCTAATGGTACAAGAGCTCCCGAACTAACTACATCTTCATAGAAGCCTGTTGTCCAGTACCAAGCCACATCAGGTCGATCATCTTCAGAATTTAACAACCGTACAATATTTTGCGTATATGAATCACCATCATATTCATCAATTTGTACGGTAACATCTGGGTGTTCATTCATAAATTCATCAGCAACCCATTCCATTAATAAGTTTCCAGCTGGCAATGATAGAGTTAATGTTCTTTCATCATTTTCCGAACTAACCCCTGCGTTGCCGACATCATTTTCATCATTACTAGCTGAATTATCAGAACACGCAACACCTACTATTAAAATAATCGCTAATAAACAAATCGAGTACATAAATCTTTTCATCATTTTTCCCCCTTAAAGATAATAATAGAATTCTAGTATAGAAAGTTAATAACCCTCCTTTCTTTAATAAACTCTTATGATGAAAGGCAAAAAAACCTTTTATCACTATCTCCAAAAATGAAAGCGCTTACTATTATAGTACAATTTAAAGATAACTCCTTTGTATTAGACATTCATAAATTTCTATTATTTTTTAGTGAATGTTAAGTAGATTGTATATCCACATGAAACACCAGTCAACACTTTTCTCAATTTTTTTAGTTATTTAATAAAGTACAACTAAAAAATTTATATTTATACACTACCTAAAAATATTGAAAAACCTGTATTAACCCTATATTCACACTTATACAGGCAATTTTCTAACCTACTAAAAACTTTAAAACACCTAAACAAAAAACTAAATTTTTTTATTGATAGCGTTATTTTCATATGGTATATTTTGTTTTATAGCGACTATAAAGGAGGAACATATGAATCACACATTTACTATTCCAGAATCAAAAAAAATTAGGCTAATCATTAACACGGATGCAAAAAATGAAGCAGACGATCAATTTGCCATTGTTCACGCCCTACTAACGCCACGATTTAATATAAAAGGCATTATAGGAGCTCATTTTGGATCTTTAAGAACAGACAATTCTATGCAAGAAAGCTATGACGAAGTAAAAAAAATACTAAACATTATGAATTTAACTAATGACGTCCCTGTGTTAAAGGGATCTACTGAAGCCATCCCTAATGAATCAGACTATATCGAATCGCCAGGGGCAGATTTTATTATTAACGAAGCTTTAAAAGACGATCCCACTCCGTTGTACGTAGGATTTTTAGGTCCTATAACAGATTTAGCTATCGCTTATATGAAAGAACCTAAAATCGCAGATAAACTTACTGCGTTATGGATCGGAGGAGGAGCTTGGCCAAATGGAGGGTTTGAATTCAATTTAATGAACGATATTCACGCGGCGAACGTCGTTTTCTCCTCAGACATTTCTCTTTGGGTCATACCCGAAAACGTATATAAACTCATGAGAGTTAGTATTGCCGAATTAGCTGTTAATGTACAACCCTATGGTGAAATAGGTGACTATTTATATCAACAATTAATCCAGTTCAATTTTGACATGGTTGAAAAATACATTCCGACTATTATTGAACGTAAAAAAAAGTCAAATATACCATTTACTAATGAGGAAATCCACGGGCTAAATTCGTGGCCAAAAGGAGAGATGTGGCATCTTGGTGATTCACCTATTGTCAGTTTATTACTCGATGACCATCAATACGGTTACGAAATGCGACCAGCACCACGTATTACGAGTGATATGAGGTATGTTCATCATCAAACTGAACGACTCGTACGTTGGTATAACTATGTTGATTCTACTTTTACATTACAAGATATGTATGCGAAATTAAAACTTCATTATCGCTCATAACTTCTCAACACTACACTTTACTACTCGAGATATTAAGGGCGATCCATTACTGAGAACCCTTAATATCTACCTTTTATATGAAAAAGATGCATCGATCAAGACCTCTCAAACAGAGTCATCACTATTTTTTAAATATTTATCTACATATTTACTTCTCCTGAACTTTTATACTCGAAAACTTGTACATGTGTTACGTTCATTTAACCAATCTCAATTAAAATCAAAAGCTTCTTTAATTCAATCACATCTAGTGATAATATCTCCTTCCATCCTTACCTTCAAGATGATTCGAGTCTAATAATTGATTATGCATTCTTAATCAAATTATCGGTCAATTATAACCAAAACAAAAATAAATTAATGTAATGGAAAAAATTAGTTTCATCACCACTCACGATTTAAAGAAATATTAACTTCAAACACCAAAAGTAGCACAAGTGATTCTATCAAAAATCACTTGTGCTACTATTTCATTTTAAAAGTTATACTTCTACAAAAAAACCCTGAAACAGCTCAACCGCAGCCCCAATTGCAACAGCCTCCCGCCCCAACTTTCCCTTGCCAATATGTAAATCCGTTAAATGACTAGCGTAAATATGCTCCTTAGCCACAGCGATAACTCTATTCAAATAACGTTCATTCTGCTCTATTAGTTTCCCTTGCAGTAATACGACATCAGGGTGAAGAACATTCACCATATTCGCAATCGCTAATCCATAATAGTAGGCAGCTTCATGAGTAACTGCTTCCACAGTTGGCTCTCCGTTTTGAAGAGCATCAATCAAATTCTCTGGTGATGTTAATACTAATGATGAATCTATTTGCTGTACTAGATCAAACATAGCTCCAAATGAGCTATACGCATTTAAACAACCTTTTTTTCCACACGTACACATCCTGCCTCCAGGTTGAACAATCATATGTCCATAAGAGCTTGCATCTCCTTGCTTACTGTTCAGGGAAGAACCTGCTTGGATTATTCCACAACGGATCCCATACCCACTTATGCAATACAGTAAATTTTTGTTGGAATATTCCTGTATCTTATATTCAGCAATCGCGGCTGTATTCGCTCCATTATTTAAGATAATTGGAACATGAAACTGTTGTTCCATTTTTCCAACTATCGAAACCTCCTCCCAGCCAAACGAGCGGAATGATTCCGGATGAATCATTTTTCCTTTTTCTCGATCGACTGGCCCGATTGCTCCTACTCCAATCCCAACTAGATCACTATCATTTAATTGATGATTTGCCATCATTTGCTTCATGTCATTCATGATACGAGACATCATCTCATCTGGTGTAAATTTCTTCGTAACAAGGAACACTTTCTTATCAATCACAGCAAATTCTAAATTTAATAACAGAACTTGGACACTTCTCGCAATTTCAATTCCAAAGATATAACTAGAAAGAGGATTCGCTTTATACAAAACAGGTGGCCGACCTCCTTTAGACGGTCCTATCCCTCCTGATTGAATCCAGCCCTTCCTTTCTAAATCATGAATCATTCGTGTTAAAGTCGTTTGCGGGACAGCAAATGCATCTAATAAATCACCCTTAGATACTAGTCTTTTTCGGTGAATAAGCTCATACAGTGCTTTTTTATTTGCATTTTTTTTAGAAGGATCCAGCAAAAATTCCCTAAACAAAGTAGCACCCCATTTCCAATTGCTATAGTCAGTATACCATAGTGAACCGATCAGCATTATATGATAAGAAAAAAGCTGATACACAAAGCAAATCCAAGCACTTTCTCTTATCCTTCAAACAAAAAGCTCCGATCTTGATATGTTCAAAATCGAAGCAAAGTCTAAATAATATAGTCATGAACCCGTTCCTTTGAGCTGCTTATATAATTGAATGCAGGATCGAAATAAGAACGCAGCCCCTTTTCACGTAGTAGCTGCTCTAATGTAAGGTGATTGCACTGCTCACTATACTTCTCCTTCCACCCTACCTTATATACCGTATCCCTTATAGAACCCTTCATATTAGAAAAGAGCATCGTAATCTGCCGTTTCCTAAAGTATTCAATAACCTCTTCTAATCGTTGTATCGAGACAGAATCTATGTCATTGACACCACTCATATCTAAAATGAGCCACTCTGCTTCCTCTAGATCACTTAGCCCTTTTAATTTCTCGTCTAAAAAAGCAACGTTAGCAAAGTGCAGACTAGAATCAACGCGAAGAATCCGAACTTTTTTAGCTGTAATCGCTTCTGGATATCGGCTAATATCACGAAACGTCTTTTCTCTTTCTACATAGCCTAATTGTACAATTTCTGGCTTAGCACTTTTTCTTATAATAAGAAGCAATGTAAAGATCGCTCCAACGATAATCCCCCATTGTATGCCAATAAATAATGTTGTCATAAAAGTCGTGACCCAAATCCATCCTTCAAACCGTTTCACTAGGAACAATCGCTTCATTTCCGGAAAATCTATAAGCTTATAAACAGCTACGATAATAATAGCCGCAAGAGCCGCATTGGGAATATAATAAAATGCAGATGTAAAAAACGTCACCGTAATAAGTACAAATATCCCTGTCATAACAGCTGTCAATTGAGTCGCACCACCAGCCTGATGGTTGACTGCCGTTCTTGAGAAACTTCCATTGACAGGAAAAGAAGAAAAGAACGATCCGACAATATTTGATAGACCGAGTGCCGTAAACTCTCGATTTGGATTAATTTCATAATTTTCCTTTTTGGCAATCGCCTTTCCAATTGATAATGATTCCATAGAGCCTAATAATGCAATTGTAAGCGCCATCGGAGTCAACATCATGACCGTTTCAATCGTCAATTCTGGCACAAAAAAGCCAGGAAATCCACTAGGAACATCACCTATAACTTGAAGCTGATGTCCCTCTAAACGAAACGAAGCCACGACTATCGTTGAAAGAAAAACAGCGACTAAAGCATTTGGTAGCTTAGGAGTAAATTTCTTTACTAGTATAAGAAGAAGAATACTCCCTAAACCAACAGCTAGTGTCAGTAAGTGAATCTCATTTATCCGACTAAACACTTCAAAAAGCAGGAAATGAACTTGCAAATAATTGCCCGTATCCATACCTAATAAATGGTTTAATTGACTTATCCCAATCACAATCGCTGCCGCTGACGTATACCCATTAAGTACCGAGTGTGGAATAAACTTCACAATCACTCCCCACTTGAATAAACCGAATAAAAGCTGCAGCCCTCCAACCATGAAAGCCAAAACAATGACATAGGTAATATAAACTGATGAACCCGGTTCGGCATAGACAGATACCCCCGAAAAAACGAGCAATGACGTAATCGCTACAGGACCAATTGACAAATGCTTAGATGAGCCAACAAGTGCATAGACAAATAAAGGAACCGTTGCAGCATACAAGCCCATTACAGGCGGAAGTCCAGCAAGCATTGCGTAAGCCATCCCTTGTGGAATGAGCATCACAAACAATGTTAAAGCAGCTATTAAGTCTCTCTTAAACATTATTGGATCGTATTTCTTTAATGAGTTTTCCATACCGGCACCTCCTAACCATTTCAGCTCATACCTAGTTTACCACACTTTTAACCAAAATGGTTAAAACCTTTCGCACTACTTCTTTGTTGCACGCTATCATTCTAGTTGAACATGTACTTCACCAATACGTCTACTTCCCAATCCAATAAAATAACAACACCCCTCATCGGAGTGTTGCTCTCTTCTTAATACTTCCGCCAAGCCGCATATTCCCTGCCAAATAACTCCTTTCTTGAAAAAGAATGTGCAACCTTAATCAACTTTTCTATTACCATCGTTTGATTAGCTAATATTCTAATGATCACACCTTTAACAGGTAATGCAGACAAACCGAACCGAGCAGGCGAATTCAATTGAACGAGCTCTTCGTATAAACGATCGATCCATTCACTGTTCACCTGTTCATGAACGATCATGAACATGCCAACATGCGAATATCCATCCATTTGAAGAATTCCACTCATCTCTCCATCAGGGTGTAGTAACAAATGATCATAGACGACTAGTTTTCCATTTTGAATGATCTTTAGCTTAGAACGGATCCAATCATATTTAAAATAACTACCGTCTTCAGCCCATCCTGGAGTCATACTATCACTATAAATCAAGCAGGAATTAGGCTCCATTTCAACGACCGTCTCTTGTTGAAAACGCGAATTTTTATATGCGATCAGTGCATCTGGTACATATTCAATCACACTATTTCCCTCTAAAGTTATACGTGTTACTTGCTTCACAGGTGTCTTTGGGGTTTTGTATATTTTCGCAGAAGCCTGTGATGTTACAGCCAAGTGTGCCCCCTGCTCAACATGTAATGTCGTTGCATACGTATCACCATCAACATAACCACCGCCTATATCAATCATATATATAGTCGGTACATCCTCTTCTAAATAGACAGGCCTTGTTATTTTCATAGCTCCTTCATAATAGACATCGGAGAGAATCGACTTCTGCTCTCTTTTCGTTGCCGTTACCTCTAGGGTTCCTGTACGTTTCATGACTCCAAGCCAAGTAGCAGTGTCTGTTCTTTAATCCATTTCACTACTCCATCAAGACCCGTTTCATCCTTTAAATTTGTAAAGAAAAATGGTTTTTTACCACGAGCATTTATCGTATCCTGCTCCATCACCTCAAGACTCGCTCCTACATATGGCGCAAGATCCGTTTTGTTAATTATAAATAAGTCAGACTTAATCATTCCTTGCCCGCCTTTTCGAGGTATCTTTTCACCTTGAGCGACATCAATAATATAGATCGAGAAATCCACAAGCTCCGGACTGAACGTTGCAGCTAAATTATCTCCACCACTTTCAACAAAGATGACATCTAAGTCAGGATGCTTCTCCTTCAACTCATCGATCGCTGCGAAATTCATTGAGGCATCCTCGCGAATCGCTGTATGAGGACATCCACCTGTTTCTACTCCTATGACTCGATCTGCAGGCAAAACACCATTTTTCAATAAAAATTGTGCATCTTCCTTCGTATAAATATCATTCGTTATAACCGCCATACTCAATTCCTCATGCATTGTTCGTGTCAATTTCTCAACGAGCATCGTCTTCCCTGCTCCTACAGGGCCACCAATTCCAATTCGTACAGGTTCCATTGTTCTTCATCTCCTTTTCTCTTTACTAAGACATAAATAAACGTACATGTAAACGTTCATGACACATTTGCGCTACTTCCAAACCTGGACTTATCGCACCTAAATCATCTATTGTTAATGAAAATATGCCTTCAACCACTTTTTTCAAATCCGTTTGAAGCTCAACTAATATACGTTGACCATCTGTTTGTCCAAGAGGAATGCCCCTTACTGCGTTTTGCACTAATGAAGATAAAGTCGTAAATAAATACGTTTCAACTGCTGTTTCAATGTCTAATTGTAATTCATAGGCCACCGTTGCAAATACGAGTGCTGAATGGCCATGAGCTTGCTTTTCTTTTAAGAACATTAAATATTTCAAAAGAGCTTCAGATGGATACAGCTCATAACACAACTTCGCCATCCGCTCACCAATTCGTTTATTACCAAGTCTTGTTTCCTCTGCCAAACATGATACATGCAACAATTGGTCTAGCTCAAAAAATGACGAAAAATCGTCTGTTCGTAAAGCCTCATATCCTAACCTACACGCTAAACCATCAATATACTTTAGCTGCTTTTCTACATAAATCACTAATGCCTGCTTGAAGCTTTCCGTGTCGGCAATAACCCCCTCTTGAATATACGTTTCTAGACCAAACGAATGCGAAAAAGCCCCCGATGGAAAGTTAGAATCACTCAACTGTAAAAGGGGAAACAACTGATTAGTCATGACTATGCCCTATATGACGGAAGGCTTGTTTCACCTTACGATTCTCCCGTTTGTAAGGAATTTCAAGCTGCCGCAAAAGTTCTTCCACTAAATAATCATATTGAACAAGCATCTCGTCTCCTTCAAACTGGGCAGGTAAATGTCGATTTCCTAACTGATGTGCAATATCCCCCATCTGCTGAATAGATGTAGGCTGAATAACTAATAAATCATCCTCGGTAACAGATACAACGATCATATTTTTTTCATCCAAATACAATATATCACCGTCAACAAGCTCTCGATTTTCCTTTAGACGAATCCCAAGTTCCTTACCGTGGTCGGTTACGACCCGTTGAATTCGTTTAACTAAATCATCACTTTCCATGTAAACACGCTCAATATGTGGTGCACGCTTTTCCATTGTTGTAACATTTCCCACAATACTTTCTATAATCATTCGATTCCCTCCTTTAAAATAAGAAATAACGTTGCGCCATCGGAACTTCGTCAACTGGCTCACATGAAATGAGCTCTCCATCAACCTTTACTTCATACGTTTGTGGATCAACTTCAATTTCTGGTGTTTCATCATTCAACATCATCGACTTTTTCGAAATGTTACGCACATTATTAATTGGTTTAATTTGTTTCTGTAAGCCTAGCTTTTCCTTGATACCTGCATCAGCTGCAGCCTTCGAAACAAACGTTATCGCTGTTTTAAATTTTGCTTTCCCGAACGAAGCAAACATTGGACGATAAAGAACAGGCTGCGGTGTAGGAATACTTGCATTCGGATCACCCATAATACTATGAGCGATCAATCCGCCCTTTAGGATGAGGTCAGGCTTCACACCGAAGAAAGCAGGACTCCAAACGACCAAATCAGCTAGCTTACCAACTTCAACCGAACCAACATAATCAGAAATACCATGAACAATTGCTGGATTAATCGTATATTTGGCAATATAACGCTTTACACGATGGTTATCACCTACACCTTCATCACCTTTAAGCTTCCCACGCTGCTTCTTCATCTTGTCTGCCGTTTGCCATGTACGACTGATCACTTCACCGACTCGTCCCATCGCTTGAGAATCAGACGAAATCATGCTGAATACACCAAGGTCATGTAAAATGTCTTCAGCTGCAATCGTTTCCTTGCGAATTCGTGAATCGGCAAAAGCGATGTCCTCTGGCACACTCGGATCTAAATGATGACAGACCATTAGCATATCTAAATGCTCCTCTAGCGTATTGGCCGTAAATGGTCTCGTAGGATTCGTGGATGACGGTAAAATGTTTGAATATCCAGCAGCCTTAATAATATCTGGAGCATGTCCTCCACCAGCACCTTCTGTATGATACGTATGAATGACACGCCCATCAATCGCCGCTAACGTATCCTCGACAAATCCACCTTCATTAAGCGTATCTGTATGTATTGCTACTTGAACATCGTACTCATCGGCAACTGATAAGCATGTGTCAATTGAAGCTGCTGTAGTTCCCCAATCCTCATGAAGCTTTAGCCCAACAGCCCCCGCTTCAATTTGTTCACGAATCGCATCCTTTCCAGAGCTGTTCCCTTTCCCTAAAAAGCCGAGGTTCATCGGAAACTCTTCTGCTGCTTGTAGCATACGATAAATATTCCATGGACCAGGAGTACAAGTCGTTGCATTTGTCCCTGTCGCCGGGCCAGTTCCTCCTCCTATCATCGTCGTTACCCCCGATGACAGCGCGGTCTCAATTTGTTGTGGACAAATAAAGTGTATGTGCGCATCAATGCCACCTGCTGTAACGATCTTTCCTTCTGCAGCAATGACTTCAGTCGCTGCTCCAACAACGATATCGACACCATCCATTAAATAGGGATTTCCAGCTTTCCCAATTGCCGCAATGTAGCCATCCTTCACACCAATGTCCGCTTTGTAAATACCCGTGTAATCGACAATGGTAGCATTGGTTAAAACGAGGTCGACACTTTCCTCACGTGTCGCCAAAGGGTGCTGTCCCATCCCATCGCGTATAACTTTACCTCCACCAAACTTCACTTCATCACCATAAGTAGCGTAATCCTTTTCTATTTCAATGAAGAGCTCTGTATCAGCTAAACGAATGGCATCTCCAACAGTCGGACCAAACATATCAGCATATTGCTTTCTAGGCATTTGAAAGCTCATCTACTTAGCCTCCTTTTTTAACGATCCATTCGTTTTATTATTCAACCCAAATATCTTTAATTCACCTGAGAACGCCACCAGCTCCACTTCCTTCTCATCACCCGGCTCAAAGCGAACAGCTGTCCCTGCAGGGATATTTAAATGAAATCCTTTCGTTTTCTCTCTCTCAAAATGAAGATACGAATTGACCTCGTAGAAATGAAAATGCGATCCAATTTGCACAGGTCGGTCTCCTTTATTTAATACAAGGACCTTGATAATGCTTTTGTTATCATTACAAGAAATAGGCTCTCTGTTTAATTGATATTCTCCTGGTATCATAAGTATCGCCTCCACTTAACGTATTGGATTATGGACGGTGACAAGCTTTGTCCCATCTGGAAATGTCGCTTCTACTTGAATATCGGAAATCATTTCCGGAATCCCTTCCATGACATCCTCTCTCGACAGAATTTTCGTCCCATATTGCATAAGCTCCGCTACGGATTTCCCATCACGTGCCCCTTCAAGAACTTCGTATGTTATAACAGCTGTAGCTTCAGGGTAATTCAGCTTCAAACCACGTGCTTGACGGCGTCTTGCCAGGTCCGCCGCTACTACAATCATTAGCTTCTCCATCTCCCTCGACGTCAACTTCATGACTCTCACCTCTCTTTTTTCCGATTATTCAATTAAATTCATTTGTTATTCATTTTCTAATATACTACACTTCTATTCATGTTTGTCTCATATAGAGAAAGATAACCTAACACCATTCATGCTTATTTTGAAAAAAAGGATGCCTCACCATTCATCGAGACACCACTTATCTTAATTCGTACCTATTGCTCCGCTTTCTTCTTCTCTAAATAAAGCTCTACCCAAGGACGAATCGTAATATACAACCCTGCTATTATTAACCAGCCATATGCTAAATACGTCCATCCTGTAAAGAAGGCTAATGTATAATTATACCCCGTTAGAAACATCACACCTGGAAACACAAAAATCAAAACAAATGTTAACCCTAAAGCCCAGCGTGTACACATCTTAGCATCTTTTAGTAATTGTTTATCTCCTGTCATTAGACGACTTCCTTTCTACTCGCTGCCGTTTGAATCAACTCTTCATTCTCCTCATCAAAGCTCTTAAATTGATCTTTCATTGCTTCAAAATCAAAGCTTTCCTTCTTCATTAATGAGTGGCCCACTACAATCAAACCACTAACTAAGAATACCGTTACATTACCGAACAACATCGAATGTAGTTGTCCAAGCGAGTCAACACTAACTACTCCATATGTGCCATATGCATATGAAAACCACACGGTCACACCCGAAACCATCCCAACTAGCGCACCGTAGAAGCACCCTGTATTTGTCGTCCTCTTCCATAGTAATCCTAATGTTAACGGAATAACGGCCCCACTTACGAATATACCCATAGCCATATAAACAAACCCTAAACCAATTCCAATGTTAAAGAGCAGTACCGAGAATACTCCCATCGCTAAGCCAAAGCTTAATGTGACAATCCTTGAAACCTTTAATGTTTGTTGACTTGTAGCAGTAGGGTTAATTGACTTACGATAAATATCTGTGACAATAATGTTCGTAATCGCCGTTAATTCCGCTGCTCCAGTAGACATAACTGCCATAAATAGCATAACTAAGAATAAGATAGATCCAACTGTTCCTAGTAAATGAGCAGCCATTAATGGTGCAGATGCGTCTGGATCTGTGACGTTAATCCCTAAACCAGCTGCAGTCACCCCTAAAAACGTCGCGATCGAGAATGGAATCGCAAACCAAGCTATCCCCCCATAAATATATGCTTTTGATGCGGCACTATCCTTACTCGCAATCGCACGCTGCCAATAGGATTGATCGACAAATACTGTACCAAAATTACCAATAATGTTTATCATCCCAAACAACAATCCAGGAATAGAAGCCATAGTCAGCATCTGTTGTGATTCCGGTAACGAACGTAACCCTTCATAAACTGTCGTCACACCAAAATTCAAATACACAACCGTTGCAAAGATCGTTAAAATAACAAAAATCATGACTGTGTTTAAATAATCAGCAATAAAAGAAGCCTTTAATCCCCCAATCATCGTATAAATCGTGAAAGTGATCGGAATTAATAAAGCAGCTATGTAAATATTCATCCCCGTTAATGAATTAAGAGCAATCGCTCCACCTAAAATAACCATTGACGTAACAATAATGTTTGTCATTAACGCAAACACCATCATTAATTTGTGGTTTTTCTTATCAAAACGCTTTCCAATAAACTCCAAAAACGTATGAGCCTTAGGTGCCTTTCTCTTTAAATGAATCGCCACAATCGCAAATAGCAGCACTTGAATACACGCTCCAGCTGCATACCAATACGGACCGCTAATTCCATATTGAAACCCTGTTGAAGAGGACATCATCAATGTCGCAGCCCATGTCCAAGCCGCGATAATCGAGGCACTTGCTAGACCCACTCCAACACTACGACCAGCTGTACTGAATTGTTCAGCTGTCATCGCCGTCTTACGCCTTCTCTGCATGACAATTGTGAGAGTAGTAAAGAAAATTCCGAATATTAGCAAAATTAAGTATCCAGTTATGGGTGTTAACATGACCAAACCTCCAAATTTAAATTCATCTATCCATCCTTCAACATGAATGAATGTCAAAAACTCTAACAATGTGGTTTAGTATAACGGAGGTTTGGAACAGCCTTCAATGATGATGTGATATTATCTAACATCATTTTTCAATCTTGTTTGTCAAGGAAACGTATTTCCCCCTTAATGTCATGTCACATACAAGAATAAATACAGTGTACAATGAATAAAACATACGAATCAGATACTAATCTAGCCGTTCTTTGTGCATATTTTATAACATATCAAAAAGAAATTATGACAAAAGTCTTACATGTGTGATTGATCTAAATATAATTTAAGAACAGACTTACCAATACAAGTAAAACCAGATCAACTAAAATGAACCTAAAGAAAGAGTGTTTATAAAAGATCCCTCTTCTAAACACCCTTCAACACTTCACACATTCTTTTGCAACTCACGATACCTTGAAGGTACCTCCCCCATATATTGCTTAAATAACCGACTAAAGTATTTCGTATCCTTATAACCAACCTCTGTCGCGATATCATAGACTTTTTTATCTGTTTGTATTAATAATTGCTTCGCCTTCACCATTTTCTTCTTCGTTACAAAGTCTAAAATCGTTTCCCCTGTTTCATTTTTAAATACTTCACAAAAGTAGTTTGGATTCATATGAATTTGCTCTGCTACTTTTGAGATCGTTATATTCTCATGCAAATGATCGATAATCCATTCCTTCGCCCTATCTATCGGACTCCATTCATTCTCGCTCATTGATTTAGACTTAATGATGGCTCTCGTCCAATTCAGTACAATCGATTTCAATTCTTCGAAATTCGCTGCTTTTTTTATCTTATATAAGACATCCTCAAGAGGACTTGACTTCCATTCATAGTTCGATACTACCTGATTGTAAACCGTTGTAATATAAAATTGTACAACCTTCATCACAACATGAGCGGATTCACATTGTTGTAAATTGACAAAGAATCGCGCTAGCATTTTGTCCATTTGTACCAAGTCAACTTTCTCAATCGTTACAGACAAGTGTTGCACCATCTGATAGAGATCATTCGGTATGACACTCTCATCGTTTGGGTCATGAAGCGATTCCAGTGTACCAGGTGAGAATATTCGATTACCCCCTAATACTAAACGCATTTGAATCCTTGAAAGAAGCTGATCCCTAATAACAGGAATTAAGGATAATTCCTCAAAAGAATCACTTAACGCAACAGACAATGATCCTTGTTTCTGTAACGATTGGTGGAGTTGATTCATATACTCCTTTTGACTTCCAGACTCCACTACCTCCATCAACAATATCCAGTAACTCAAATGATCTCCGCGCCACCACCAAAACTTTGAATGGCCAAGCTGCGACACTCTCAAGTGATCAAGCTCTTTTTCAATAGCTTCAAGTTTCTTTGCTTGCTCTTCTTTATCCTCATGCTTATTCAATTGAGGATCATCCATACTTATATAAGCCAATGTATACGTTCCGTTTGGAAACTGCTTCACCCATTGTAACTGCGATAAATCGGTTTCCTTCATCCATATTAACTCACTAAGCTTCTGTATCTGTCGCGAATATATGACTTGATCATCTAGTTCAATCTGCCCCTTCATCTCCACAACTTTTCCTTTCAGCCTTTCTAACTGCTCTGCAAATGTCTTGCGATTGATCGGCTTCAACATATAATCAACAGCACCTTGACGAATTGCATTCTGCAGAAAATTAAAATCATCAAATCCGCTTATAACAACAGGTAAGAAAACATATTGCTCCTTTTTTAAGGATTCTATCAACTGCAATCCATCCATTTTAGGCATTTTGATATCAGTAATGAGAACATCAAAACTTACATTGGTTGAGCGAATTCCATCGAATGCCTTCTGACCATCAGCATAGCTTCCAACAACCGACCACTCATTTTGATTTTGTTCAATAAGACGTTCTATCCCTCTTCGAATACGTGCTTCGTCTTCAACAACGATGACGTTCATACTATTCATTCTTCAGAACCTCCTTCTCCCAAATACCTGACGATAGGAATACGTATGGTGATATCAGTCCCTTCTCCTACTTCACTATGAATTCGAAGTCCATATGACTCCCCATACATCATCACAATACGCGCATGGACATTTTTCAGACCAAAGCTCGAGTCCTTTTTTAGCATTAATTCAGCCTTTAATTGTTTCTCTAATTCAATTAACTTCTCAGGTGATATTCCTGGTCCATTATCACGTACAGAAAACACGATTTCATCGCCTACTTTTTTAACGGAGACATGGACGATCGCTTCCTCTTTATCCTCGATTGTATATTTGACAGCGTTCTCAACAACTGGTTGCAAGATAAATTTCGGGGTGAAGTATTGTTGACCATCTATGTTCTGTTCAATCGAAAAGGAAAGTCGATCTTCAAATCGATATTTTTGGATCGTGAGGAAATCTCTAATATGATCAACCTCTGTTGCAACTAACACCACTTCCTCCTTGTTACTCAATGAATAACGGAGCATGTTCCCTAAAATGGACACGACTTCAACAACCGTTTCCTTATCGTCCTCTTCGACCATCATACTAATCGTCTCTAGCGTGTTATACATAAAATGCGGATTGATTTGAAATTGCAATGCATACAATTCAGCTTCCTTTTGCCTAAGAGCTGTTTGATAATTGCTTCTAATTAATTCTTTTATTCTCGTAACCATTGAATGAAAGCTCCTCGTTAATACAGCTACTTCATCTTGAGACCTTGGATGCTTTGGTATATTAATGTCAAAATCGCCTCTTTCTACAGCACCCATTAATAGACTTAAGCGATGAATCGGTCTTGACACATTCCATGCTAGTAGAATGGAAATAATAACAAAGACCACAACAAAAGCAATAAAAATGATAATCGTAATATTACGTACAAAGTCTGTCCGATCTGTTAAATGCTTTGCTGGAATACTATGAGCAAGGATCCACTCATGCTCATCTGACGTACTAACACTAATGACTTTGTTATCATCGTTCGTTAACGT
Organism: Halalkalibacter sp. AB-rgal2; assembly: GCF_041821005.1. NCBI lineage: Bacteria > Bacillati > Bacillota > Bacilli > Caryophanales > Bacillaceae > Halalkalibacter > Halalkalibacter sp. AB-rgal2. Next base: position 219,922 of record NZ_JBGUAV010000001.1, on the reverse strand, counting down.
CTTAAAACTTCCATGCTGTACAGGCAATTTCTCTACTTCATTAAATCGCTCACCAATTCTATTCCGTTCCGAATGGTACAGAATACGATAGTCTTGATCCATCAACCAAATATCGCCACCATCACGCATTTCTTCTACTACCTGATCAATAAATTGTAAATCCAATGCAATGAACATCGTTCCTAAACTCTTTTGGTTATCAAAATCAATAATTTCCCTTTCTATTAACAAAAAAGGAATATCTCCTTCAAAACGCAAGTCCGTTTCAAAAAACGGTGTCACTTGATGCTGACCGTAGCTTGGTACATGCTCCAATTGTGCTTCACTTACAATGTCCACACGTGAATGATGAAAAAGACGATTATTCGATTGAATAAAAACAGCAATAATATCGTAATGAATCCCACTTAAATAAGCATTAGACAAGTACGTATTCATCTCAAATTTATCTCGCAATAACGTCGATTGATTCGGGTATTCATCATTTCGCAAAATAGACATAACAGATGATGAGCTATATAACAATTCATTCAATTTTTGTAGCTCCATAATTTGTTTATCTATATTCATATTTGCTTGCTTTAATAGTTGTGGGAAAAATTCACCTGCCTGTGCTTCAATTGATTTCGTGTAGTGATGATAGGAAATAAAACCCAAAAAGGCCATTGGAATAACCGTCAATATGATATACGTAATAATTAGTTTTGAGGCAAATCTTGACTTATGAAAATTTGAAAATAGTTTAGAAATCATATTGATCCACATTGTCCTTAGTAAAGTCTATCGGCTCTCCCATAATGACCGTATCACCATCAAAACGTATCCGTCCTACATTCGCAATATTTTGGAGATCGGTCGGTAACTCTTCTTCTAATAATTGATGAGCAAGACTAATCGTTAAATATCCAAGTTTCTTTGGGCTCCACAACGTAGTCATTTGTGCCGAACCCTCAAGCAAATATTGACGCATTTCTACCGGTGACGATAAACCAACAACATGGATATCTCCACTCAATCCTAAATCACTTACTGCCTGAGCGGCAGCTGGCGGACCCACCGATGACGTACCAATAACCCCTCTAAGATTCGGATTCATTTCAATTAATGAAACAGCTTCTTCATACGCTTTCACAGGATCATCATCTGTCGTCACAATATCAATCAAATTCATATTCGGGTAAAACTCCTCATGTTGAACTTGAATCCAATTTAACCACTCCCGAATATTAGCCGAGCCTGTAGAGCCTCCAAGAATGGCAAAATCTCCTGATTCATTTATCGTCCATGCCATTGTATCCATTAAATGACGCCCTAATGTCTCAGGGTTCACCATGTTAATAAAAAATGTTCGTAAATGAGATGAAGTATCCGAATCCCACGTGATTACCTCAATCCCCTTTTTGTGCGCCTCCATTATTACATCCTGTATGCTATCAGGATCAATTACCGAAATCGCTAATAAGTCCACACCTTCTTCTATTAAGTCTTGAATAATTTCAATTTGCATCCTCGAATCCACAATAACAGGCCCTCGATAAATCAGTTCCACTCCTAAGTTTGCAGCTGCTTCTGTCGCACCCATTTCAACACTATTAAAATAATGGATATCTACCTGCTTAGGGACCATCGCAACACGATATGTTTCCCTCTTTTCCTTTTCCATAAAGTCAAGAGGCTCTTGATCTGAACTATAAAGAATGACATACGCTTCATCTTGAGTCATTTGATGATATAAGATAGCGCTTACAATCAAAACAGAAACAATGGCTATTACTTTTAGTTTCGACATGGACTCACCTCAATCTAGTTTGAAAGCTACTATTATCATACAACCTGCCCTACTTGCTGACAAATTCAAATGATGTGATAAAAGGGATATTTTTCCTTATAATAAAAAGAAAGCAACAAGTAAGAAGTACACTGAAAAAGTGCGTTTTTTACTTTTTCAGTGTACTTAAAGTAAGACCCTTGCTCACCTACCTGTTGCTTTGTTCAATTTATTTTTTCTTCTTATTAAAAATCCGGTCTGCCCCAACAGCAATAATTAAAACCGAACCGACAATGACCATTTGATAGAATTCTCCGACATTCAAAATAACTAACCCATTTGATAGCACACCCATAATTAAGACGCCGAGAATAACCCCAATTAACTTACCTTGACCACCGAAAATACTCACACCACCAAGAACAACCGCTGTTACTACGTCTAACTCAAACCCTTGTAGCGCATTGGGTTGACCTGAATTTAAGCGCCCTAGTAATATTAAACCTGCAATAGAACAGAAAAACCCCGACATCATATAAACCATTAATTGAATTTTGTTCGTATTAATCCCCGATAAATGCGCCGCTTCTTCATTCCCACCGAGAGCATAGATATGGCGACCAATATACGTTTTATATAGAAGAATGTACACAAGAACAAAGACGAGCACCATCATAATAACTGGGACTGGTATCCCCATCACAAATCCCGTTCCAAACCAACGGATGCTTTCTGGGAAACCAAAGACAGGATATCCATCCGTAATAACAAACGTAACACCTCGTACGATCGTTAACATCCCTAATGTAGTAATCAACGCAGGGATTCCAACTTTGGTAATAATCAATCCATTAATAAGCCCAACTAACACCCCAATAGATATCCCTATTAAAATAGCAATAAACGGATTAACACCAGCTGCAATAAGCATTCCCATCGATACACTTGTTAGTGCTACATTCGATGCTACTGATAAATCAATTCCTCCAATAAGTAATACCATAGCCATCCCGGCAGCAATAATACCTAGCATTGCTACTTGTCTCGTTATGTTAATAAAGTTCCCCGTTGTAAAAAAGCTCGTCGACATGACTGAAAAGAAAATAATTAGTCCAATCAAAACAAGAAATAAAATAATTTCTTGATTTAATTTAAACAGCTTCTTATTTGATTTTGCTTCATTTGTCGGTGTAGGATTGTTTTCATTTGTGATTGTTTTCATGATTTCACCTCATTATCTAACTCTAAACCTGCCGCTAGTTGTAAGATCCTCTCCTGGGTTGCCTCTTCTTGTGAGAGGATCCCAGCCATTTCGCCTTCACACATGACCGCTATTCGATCAGATAGATTTAGTAATTCTGGCATTTCAGAAGAGATCATAATAATAGCCTTTCCTTCACTTAACAATTGGTTCATTAGATTATAAATCTCTTGCTTGGCACCAATATCAACCCCTCTTGTCGGTTCATCAAAGATAAGAAGGTCAACATTCGTTGCTAATGTTTTCGCAATGACGAGCTTCTGTTGATTCCCACCAGATAACTGCCCTGCTAGTTGTCCATTATAATATTTAATGCGAAGCTTCTCTTTATAGTTAGCTGTCACACGCTTTTCCTTTTTCCCATCAAGAAATAACCCTTTTGCAAACTTCTTAACGGATGGAAGAATGATATTTTTGACACAGTCTTGATCTAATACTAATCCTTCCTGCTTACGATCCTCTGGAATTAAACCAATTCCTAGCTTAATCGCCTGTTCTGGCGACTTTACGTTTTCAATCTTTTTTCCATCTATCGTAAAGGAACCACCTGTAATCGGAAATACACCAAATAACGTTTTTGCTAATTCCGTACGACCAGATCCAAGCAGCCCCGCTACCCCAAACACTTCTCCTCTTCTTAGCTCAAAGGACACATTTGAAATTTTATCCTCTGAGCTAAGATTCTCCACTTTGAGGATGATATCATCTTGTGCGACAGATGTTTTCGTAGACATCTCCAGTTCACGTCCAACCATTAATTGAATTAATTTATCATGATCCAATTCATCAATCGATTTTGTAGCGATATATTCACCATCCCGTAAGACCGTTATACGATCTGAAATTTCAAACATCTCATCAAACTTATGGGAAATATAAATGATCGCAACACCTTCATTTTTTAATTGCTCGATTAATTGAAATAGCTTTTTCACTTCTTCTTCTGTTAAAGCTGCTGTAGGCTCATCCATGATTAACACATTCACTTCTTGTGAAATCGACTTCGCAATCTCGACCAACTGCTGCTCTGCTACTCCTAAATCTTTCACAGTCGTTTTGGGCGAAAAATGAGCACCAATCCTTTTTAACGCAAGCTTTGTCGTCTCTACGTTCTTCTGCTTCTGAACAAATAAACCACGTCGATTCTCTTTTCCAAGCATAATGTTCTCTTCTACGGTTAAATGCGGAACTAAATTAAACTCTTGATAAATAATTCCGATTCCTTTATCCGCTGAAACTTTAGGAGAAAATTCTTCAATGACTGTTCCACCAATTTTCACGGTTCCTTCTGTTGGTGAAATCGCCCCTGCTAATATTTTCATCAATGTTGATTTCCCTGCACCATTCTCCCCGGCAATTGTATGAACCTCACCCTCATGGATACTCATCGTCACGCCACTTAATGCCGTCGTTCCTGGATACCTCTTCACAATATTTTCGACTTCAATCACTCGTTTTGTCATCTGTGTGATCACCTCTCGATTCAATAAAAAGGCTGGGGGAACCCCCTTGATATGGATTCCCCACCTTTGCTCTTACTCTTGATCAAACTGTGCAATGTTTGAATCATTAACACCCTTCACTTCAATTTCAACTTCTGACTCAAAATCTTCCCCATTAATAAGCGCCATCGCAATATCTACTAGAGATTCACCTGTTGCAAACGGTTGTTGATCAACAGTAAATTTATAAATGCCACCTTCACGAATCGCTTCCACCGCTTCAGGCACCGCATCAATTCCACCTACAGCAAACACGTCACTATCCTTACCTGCACCAACAGCTGCATTATACGCCCCTAACGCTCCACCATCATTAATTCCAAACACACCAATCATATCTGGATTCGCTTGTAAAAACCCTTCCGTCACATCGTAACCACTATTCGGATCTCCAGCTTGTTGATCACCGACAACCTCGACATCTGGTGCATGTTCATGAATTCCATCAATAATACCTTGCTTACGTTGAATAACCTGTTCAATTTGGTCGAAGTTCAAGATCCCGACTCCCCCTTGTCCTTCATGTGTTTCTAAAATCCATTCACCTGCTTGGATACCTAAAGCCCAACCCATGGAATATTCATCAGCACCAACCCACGCATCCGCATTCTCTAGCTTTGTCGTATGAGCAATTACTGGAATACCTGCATCCTTCGCATCTTGAATCGCTTCATTAATCACTTCTTGGTCCGTCGCTGTAACGATAATCGCGTCTACACCTTGTGAAATGAAGTTTTGAATCGCATCAACTTGCGAGTTCACATCATCTCTCGGATCATTTACGTTGACTGTATAACCATGCTCACCCGCTAAATCAGCCACCGCTTCTGTTAACTGAACAAAGAACGGATTTCCTAAATCAAGAACGGACATCCCGATTACGCCACCCTCACCAGTTGTTCCTTCATCCGTCACCTCTTCGCCACCAGTGCTATTATCATCCCCAACAGGTCCTGTACTTGCATCATCATTTTCCCCACACGCTGTTAAGATCATCATCAGTGCAAGTGAAACAATCATCCATAACTTCTTCATCTGTCTTCTCCCCTTTTTCATTTTCGTTCATTTGATCTTTACTCAGAGCAAGAACCCTCTTACTACCACATGAACGTATACGCTTTCATTTGTAAATAAATGAGCTCTCTGCTTCAGATCATTTATTTAATGTCATTGTATTGCTTATGTAAGCGCTTGAAAACGAGTCATTCTTCAGTTAGGGTAGACAATATTCAGATGTTAATCAAAACCACAACTGTGATACTCTCTTTTAATTCTCCCTTAGTAGTAACTCCACTATTTACACTGTATAATCACTGGCGTTTAATAAAAAATTTGTTTCCCAGCCTGTTAATAGATTATAATCAAGTCTTAATAAAGAAGCTTTAATGAAATACCTTATAGTTCTATCTACCGCGATTTGAAATCGCTATCATATAACGTCACGTTAGAAGTTATAATTTGAGGATTTTCTTAAACAACGTGAAGTGGAGTTATAAACAAATTTACGTTTCACATGATAAGGGGTGACCTAATGAAAAGCTTCTTTCATAAATTAACGATAAAAAATAAAATTTTTATTACTTTTGCCTTTACATACGTTATTGTCATTACTGTTATTGGTGTGTTGATGTATGTAACAAATGTTAATGAGATGAAAAACCAAACACAGTCCATGTCGAAAGTTTTGACAACTCAGTTTTCTCGAACAATTGATATGTATTTTGAAGATATCGAACGCCTGTCTATGGCCATTTTTACCGACTCTACTATTCAAACAACTTTGTCAAATTATGAAGAAAGTATCCTTTATAATGACATTACTATACGAAATGTTTTATACCCTCGATTATTCACTTTCGTATATCCACATGATTGGGTCGTAGGTGTTGAGTTATATACAAATACCGGTACAGTATTTGATTATAGAAATCACCGTAATTTGTCAATTCGATATGACACTCAACCACACGAATGGATGCTTCAATTAAATGAAATGGATAAGATTGATTTTATGTTATTACCAACAACCACCCCTTCTCCACCAGATGAAGGTGTAGAGCATATTGTCTCACTCGTGAGACATGTGTATGAAATTCCGCAACGTAACAAGATCGGTTCCATTAAAATTGATATTGATTTAACCGTTTTTGAGGAATTGTTAGAAATTGAAAATGTAGAAGAATTAGAAGAACATATGCGTGTTATAGTTGTTGATGACGATATGAATGTGATCTATGATCAAAATAATCAACTAATAGGACAACAATCTCAAGAATTAGCAACAGCCATTAACAATAGTCAACATTTAAATGATGGCATCATCAACTGGCAATCATCGCGCTTCCTTTATACAGATAACTATTCTGATTTTACAAATTGGAATATGCTCGTTTTAATTGAAAACGATTTTATCGTTTTTGAACAAAAGCAAATCTTATTTTTCGTAGTTATAACAGGTGCTATAACAATTACAATCATTGCCTTAATTTCTTATTATTTATCCTATGGAATCACACGTCCTTTTGCCAAACTAATGAATAAAATGAAACGAGTGGAACGAGGAAATCTATCCGCTCATATGAAAGAAACCCAAAACCCTGAAATCGATGTTTTAGTAAGAGTTTATAACAATATGTTAAATAGCATTCACAAACTTATTTCGGAAGTTTACGAATCAAGTATTACAGAAAAGAATGCAAAAATATCCGCCCTTCAATCACAAATTAATCCACATTTTCTTTACAATACATTGAATATTATGAAGTCCATTAGTCGTGTGAAAGGTGTGGAGGAAGTAGCAGAGATTTCAGAGGCATTATCAGATCTATTTAAATATTCAATGAAAGATTTAGACAAAGAAGTGACCTTGCTCGAAGAAATTAACCATATAGAGAATTATATGCGCATCCAGCAGCACCGCTTCCGAAACCGTTATCGTCTCCAAGTCAATATGACGGAACAAGTTAAACAAGCAAGTATACCGAAGTTAATGATTCAGCCATTAGTTGAAAATGCTGTAAACCATGGATTGAAAGATATTCAAGAAAATGGTCTCGTCACGATAACAGCCTTCCAAAAAGAACAAACCATATATATTACTGTTATTGATAATGGAGCTGGTATCTCAGAAGATAAATTACAACTTTTAAATAGACAACTTAATCAAAAGATCATTGAAACAAATGATTCAGGCGTTGGGTTAACAAACGTATCTCAACGATTACGTCTCATGTACGGGGCTCGCTATCAACTACAAATAGTGAGCAAAGAAAATGAAGGTACAAAAGTAACGATTCAATTACCATTTAATAGGAAAGGATCAAAATGATGAATATTTTTATTATAGAAGACGAATACTGGGCTTTAGCAGAGCTACAAACATTATTAAAGGCATATGAATCAAATCACTCCATCTCTTATTTTGAAAATGCACTCTCTGCTGTTGACGCATTAAAAAAAGAAAAACCAGACTTAGTCATAACAGACATTACAATGCCAGGGATGAGTGGCCTTGATTTTGTCAGCCACGTAAAGAAAATCGACGACCAAATTGAATGTGTCCTCTTAACTGTTCATGACACATTTGACTATGCGAAAAGCGGGATCAAGCTAGGTGTTGCAGACTATATATTAAAGCCGATAAGAAAAGAGTTATTATTTGAAACAATCGATAGAGTTTTAGTGAAAATTCAAGAAAAACAAAAAGATGAAGAAAACAAACAAGAATGGTCGATTCGAAATTTACTTTTTAAATCATCTGAACATGTTGATGAAGAAGATCAACATTTAGAACGGCAATCTTTGACCATCATTTATTTATTGTTTAAAAATTGGAAAACACCTCCAAATATTAATCAGCAATTGCTCAAAAGTAAAGTAGAATCTTTTATAAATAGAAATGACTACTATTTATCAATAGATGAACGTAGAAAGTTGATCATTCTAAATCACTTTCAAGAAGATCACTCCCTACGTTCATTATATAAAGAGCTGGCTTCCTTTTCACAGATCCATATTGCTATATACAATAAATCTGAAAAAGAAACATTAAATCACGGTTTCCTGAAAGTGCACCAAATGTTGGAACAACATAAGCATTTTGGTCATTCGAGCTTTGTAAATGAACAAAATCAACAAGAAGATCCATCATTAACTCCTATATGGGATATTGTTCGTTTATTGGAAAAGCAATTAAAAGCTGGTCAGTTTGGCTCAGCTGAACAGCAAATTCAACAATTAATGAGTAAAATAACACTCTTAAAGATTTCACAGCAACAACTGTTTCAATTTTTAATTGATATGTACTATGCATTAGCCCTTAATTTAGAAAAAACGATGAATATTAAAATTCAATTTGATGTTGACCTTCAGCTGGACAGTCTAAATCGCCTTTCTACATATGCCGAGTTGGAAAAGTGGATAACGAATATGCTACGTAACATTGAATCATACATTCATATTGATGATAGTGCGCCAAAGCATCTTATTCCTAAAATTAAAAAATGGATTGAATACGATTATGCCAATAGTATTACATTTCAACAATTTGCAGAAGATCATCATGTCAGTTTAAGCTATTTATCACAAGAATTCAAAAGACAAACAAATTGTACATTTTCAGAATACTTATCTCAAGTACGCATTGGGAAAGCAAAAAAATTATTTGAAAGTGGATTAACACGTACAGCTGAGGTCGGAGAATTAGTTGGTTATCATGACCCTAAACATTTTAGAGAGGTATTTAAAAAAATGACCGGAATGACCCCTAAAATGTATAAGGAGCATATACAAAGTAAGTGATGAGTACAAAACGGATGGGAGGGATTTGTAAAAACCCCCCCCTGTTTTTGTGAAATAGATAGGTTTTTTATTGTTGTAAGCGCTTTTAAAATAAGAATGTAAGAAAAAATAAGGGGGTAAGAAAAATGACTTTATTAAAAAAACAGTGGTTGTTAGGTGTAGCAGTCTTATTACTATTAACTATGGCAGCATGTGGTGGCAATGATTCAGACACAGGTACTTCAGGTGATAATGACAGTGAAACAGAATCAAATGAACCCGTGACACTTTCACTTTTAGTTGGTAATCAAACCGTATTAGATGGGATTGAAGCTGTAGCGGAAGAAATTGAAGAGTTATATAATATTCGAACCGATATTGAATTAAGGCCAGGTGGATCAGAAGGTGATAACCTTGTTAAAACGAGGTTAGCAACTGGCGATATGACAGATTTACTTGCTTATAATTCCGGCTCGCTCTTTAAAGCATTAAACCCAGAAGAATATTTCGTAGATCTATCTGGTGAAGAATTCACTCATAATTTAGAAGATGTATATACCGAAGCTGTTTCGGTAGGTGATGCTATTTATGGTATCCCGTCAACAAGTGCTGCAGCAGGGGGATTGCTCTATAACAGAGCCGTTTATGAAGAGTTAGGCTTAGAAGTTCCGACAACTTGGGATGAATTTTTAGAAAATAACGATATTATTAATGAAGCCGGTATTACACCTGTAATAGCATCTTATCGTGATACATGGACATCTCAACTCTTATTTTTAGCAGATTTTTATAATATCCATTCGATAGATCCTGATTTTGCAGACAACTTTACAAATAATGAAGCTAAAATTGCAGATACTCCGCTTGCATTAAGAAGCTTTGAGAAGTTACAAGAATTATTAGAGCGAGGGCATTTTAATAATGAGCAATCTTCGACAGGTTACGAGGATGCATTAGCTATGCTAGCCCATGGTGAAGCTGCACATTATCCAATGCATACATTTCCTTTAGCTGAGATTAGAAATACTTTTCCAGATGAAATTGATAATATAGGTTTCTTCGGACTACCTGGAGACGATCCAGATAATCATGGTATTACGTTATGGTTACCAGATGGAATCTATGTTAATAAAGATTCAGAACATGCAGAAGAAGCAAAGCAATGGATTGAATATTTCGTATCTGAAGAAGGTCTAACAACGTATATGTCCGTTATGCAAGCTGATGGTCCTTACATGGTGTCAGGTGTTGATTTACCTGAAGATTCATACGAGGCGGTAAAAGAAATGGTTCCCTACATTGATGAAGGAAAAGCAGCTCCTGCACTTGAATTCATTTCTCCTCTTAAAGGTCCAAATTTAGAACAAATTACAGTAGAAGTTGGATTAGGGATGGTAACACCTGAGGAAGCTGCTATAAATTATGATCGTGATGTCGAAAGACAAGCACAACAGTTAAACTTAGAAGGTTGGGAATAAGGTTTGATTTAATATAGAAGAAGCCCTGTTATATTACTTCTTTAACAGGGCTTTTCTATTAAGAAATAAGGGGGGAGAACAATGAAAATAAATAAAGTATATAGCTATTCTTTGTTAATTCCTGCTGGTCTTATATATGCTTTATTGTTTTTATATCCAACTGCTGTGTCTTTTTTCTTTAGCTTCACACGATGGACATTAACAGATTGGGAATGGATTGGCCTAACAAATTTTAGAATGTTTTTTGAAGAATCTTCTCTAATGATCGGCTTCAAAAATACATTTGTCTTTGCCTTTTTAACAGCAGGATTAAAGGTCGTATTCGGATTGCTTTTTGCTGTATTTTTAACATCACAAATAAAAACGAAACGATTCATTCGCTCAACTGTATTTTTCCCTGTTTTAGTAAGTACTATTGCAGTCGGTATCGCATTTAGTGTGTTAATGCACCCATCGCAAGGGTTAATTAATCAATTTCTTTCCTTTATAGGAATTAATGGTCCAGATTGGTTAGGGAATCCAAATCTAGCTATTTATTCTGTTGCATTAGTTGATGTTTGGAAAGGAGTAGGAATAGCTACAGTTATTTTCATTGCTGGGATGATGTCAATTCCGAAAGATTATTATGAAGCACATCAAGTAGATGGCGGAAACAAAGTTAATGCTTTTTGGCATATTACTTTACCTCTTTCAAGGCCAGCCATAAATGCCGTAATTATTTTAGCTTTAATTGGTGGACTTCGTACATTCGATCTTGTTTGGGCCATGACTGGTGGGGGACCTGGATTTAGTTCTGACTTAATCGCTTCGATTATTTACAAACAATACCAAGCAGGGTTCTATGGCCTTTCAACGGCTGGCAACGTCATTCTATTCCTAATGGTTGCCGTCATCGTCTATCCAATCTTTAGGTATTTAAATAGAAAAGAGGTGAACCTATGATGCGACAATCAAAGTTAAATAATGGTAAGAGAAAACGAAATATAGTTCAAATCATTGTTGAGTCATCTCTAGTGCTAATATGTGCTGTAGTGTTTATCATTCCATTTTATTTTATTGTTGTTAATGCGATGAAAACGAGAACAGAAGCGGCTCAACTATCCATTGCATGGCCTTCAGAATTTCGTATTATTGAAAATATTCAAGAAGTATTAGCCGCTAGAGATGGGATGTTGCTCTTAGCATTCTTCAATAGTACGGTCATTACAGTGACTTCTATTTTCATTTTGTTAGTCATTTGCTCGATGGCTGGCTTTGTTTTGCACCGTCGCAAGGGGAGATTAGTGAGTATAATCGGCTCAACCTTTTTAGCAGGTTTAATGATTCCACCTGCTGTTGTCCCTACTATTTGGGTATTAGAACAATTTCATTTATTCAAAACATTTCCAGGTATTATTTTGGTCATGGTTGCGATTTCCATTCCATTTTCTGTTATTTTATACACAGGCTTTATTGCTACAATTCCCAAAGACATTGATGAAGCTGCGATTATTGATGGGTGTGGTGGTTTTAGGTTGTTCTTTAACATTATATTTCCGATGTTAACGCCTATTCATTCCACCGTTATTATCTTGAATGCTGTACAAATCTTTAATGATTTCGTTCACCCATTATATTTTTTCCCAGGCTCAGAAAATGCAACCGTTCAGCTAACTTTATATAACTTTATGAGTATGTATAATACAGACTGGAATTTGCTATTTGCTAATGTGTTACTAATTACAATACCTCCTTTCATCTTGTTTTTAATCTTTAGCGAGAAGATTGTTGCAGGTATGACTTCTGGAGCAGTGAAAGGGTAATGACAGTATTAAAGGAGGAAAAAATTTATGATACAAGTTTACGATGTAAGGTGTGAGTACCTAAAAAATCCAGTAGGTCTCGATGTCCTAGAACCGAGAATTAGTTGGAAACTAACATCTGAAGAGAGACATGTTAAACAAATGAGCTATCAGCTACAAATAGCAGCTGATGATAACTTCTCATCCATTATATGGGATTCAAATGAGGTTATTTCTGACAAAAACCTTCATATTACTTTAACCGACATTCAACTAGTGTCAAGGAAACGCTATTATGTTCGTGTTAGAGTAACCGATCAAAAATCGAATATGTCTTCCTGGTCCGACATTGCTTATTTCGAGATGGGCTTATTAACTGCAAATGAATGGCAGGCGAATTGGATCATCCCCCCCATTACAATTAACGGAGAGCCCTGTCCTGAATTTAAAAAAACATTTCATGTATCAAAGAAAGTCACTCGAGCTCGCCTATATGCAACAGCATTAGGTTTGTATGAATTAAAATTAAATGGTGAAAGAGTTGGCAATGATTATTTCACTCCAGGTTGGACTCATTATGAATCAAGGTTACAATACCAAACATACGATGTGACTGATAAGTTAGTTGCAGGAGAAATAGAATGGACAGCATTATTAGGAAATGGTTGGTATAAAGGAAACCTTGGCTGGATAGGTGCTCGTGATATTTTTGGAGATCGGTTAGCATTGTTAGCCCAGCTTCACATTGAATATACAGACGGCTCTGAGGAAATGATCGGAACTGATAATTCTTGGCAAGTTACAGCAAGCGCTCTACAAATGTCTGAAATCTACCACGGTGAAACGTTTGATGCTACAGCGACAACAAGTGATTGGCAAGTAGTTGAAACAATTGATCATCCTAAAGATATTTTAGTTGCCCAGGAGAATGAACCTGTGCGAAAAATTGAAACGGTACGACCTCAAAAATTAATCCAAACACCCAATGGTGAAGTTGTCATTGATTTTGGGCAAAATTTAGTCGGTTGGGTTGCTTTTGATATTGAAGGTGAAGCCGGTCAAAAACTTGTCATTAAACATGCTGAAATATTAGATGGGGACGGTAATTTTTATACCGACAACCTAAGAACTGCAAAACAAACAAATACATTTATTATAAAGGGTAACGACAAAGAATCCTTTGAACCACATTTTACATTCCAAGGTTTTCGCTATGTACAATTAATCGGTTTTCATGATAAACAATTAGATTTAACTAATTTCCGTGCTGTTGTTTTACATTCTGATTTGGAATTTACAGGAGACTTCACATGTTCCGACCCTTTAGTAAACCAGTTACAAAGTAATATTATTTGGGGATTAAAAGGGAATTTCTTAGATGTTCCAACAGACTGTCCACAGCGTGATGAACGATTAGGCTGGACAGGTGACGCACAAATGTTTATACGAACGGCCAGTTACTTAGCCAATGTAGCTCCATTTTTCAAAAAGTGGTTACGTGATTTAAAAGCTGAGCAACTAGAAGATGGTAGTATCCCATTTGTGGTTCCAAATGTTCTTATTGAGGATATGAAAGAGCCTGAAGATACAACTACTCACAAACCTTATGGATCAGCTGCATGGGGTGATGCAACCGTTATTTGTCCATGGACGTTATATATCGCTTATGGTGATGAAAGAATTCTCGCTGAGCAGTATGATAGTATGAAAGCTTGGGTTGAATATATTAAATCACAAGGTACAAACCCTTATTTATGGAATACAGGATTCCACTTTGGCGATTGGTTAGCATTAGATGCTAAGCCTGATAGTTATATTGGGGCAACAGATCGTCCTTATATCGCAACTGCCTTCTTTGCTTATTCAACATCGCTAGTTCGAAAAGCGGCTAAAGTACTTGGCAAAGATGAAGATTACCACTATTTTTCTAGTCTTGAAGATCATATTATTAAAGCATTTACGAATGAATATGTCACGCCAAATGGTAGACTAGCTGTTCCGACGCAAACGGCACAGTTGTTAGCATTAATGTTTGACTTAGTGGATAACAAAGGAAAAGAACGCGCCGTCTGCAAGCTACAAGAATTGTTAGAAGAAAGCGATCATCATTTAACAACTGGATTTGTCGGTACTCCTTACCTCAATCACGTGTTAACAGAAAATGGTATGAATGACGCTGCTTATAAACTATTATTCCAACAAGATTACCCTTCTTGGTTATATCAAGTCACTAAAGGGGCCACAACCATTTGGGAGCATTGGGATGGCATTAAAGAAGACGGTTCGTTTTGGAGCACAAATATGAACTCATTTAATCACTATGCATATGGTGCAATTGGTGATTGGTTATATCGTAAAGTAGCCGGCCTTGAACTTGATGAACAAATACCTGGATTTAAGAAAATTATGATTAAGCCTTACACCGGTAATGGGCTAGACTATGTCGAAGCAAAATTAGAGTCAATGTATGGTCAAATTTGCAACGCATGGAAAAAAACAAACACTGGCATAGAATTAGAAGTTACGATTCCAGTCAATACGACAGCAAGCATTCATCTATTAAATGTAGACCGTGACCATATAAAAATAGACCAACAAAATCCAGAAAATGTAGAAGGAGTGCTTTTAGTAACTAATCAAGGAAAAGACACAGTGGTCACAGTTGGTTCTGGAACCTATGAAATAGTAACGAGCCTATAACTTAACGTTTTCAAACGATACCCTTAGAAACATAGTGTAATAATAAAAGTGGCACTCACCCAATGAGTTAGGGTGTGTGCCACTTTTTCATTTACAAAATTATCCTCGATCTCTTTAGTCATGCAATGTCTCTTTCATTTTACCAAAAGACCTCAAGTGATCGTGCACCAATTAACAAGTGAGCTTTTACACTCTCAGATAGTTCGACTTTATTATTTAAATGTTTTAAGAAGTTATTCAAGTGATGCTCTGCTTGTTTATATGCATCTCGATTAAGATGGTGCTGTACTTGATTTAAGCTGTTTGTTAATTGTCTTGAAAGTGGTTTTGTTACATCACTAGAGTCAATATAGCTTTCTAGTAATCCTTTCAACAAATCAATAGATTTTATTTCCTCACCGTTAATGACAGAATGGAATTCATAGCTACCTGATTGAAGTTCAAATACAGCTCTTCCATCCTCAAATTTAATGAATTCTACACCTTCTGCATTCGATGCTAACACATCTCCTTCAAGCACCATGTTTTCTGAAACGGCTTCTAGATAAAGAGTAGCTGTCGTATTTGCTGGAACTGTTGTTTTATAAATAACCGTATTCCCTTGATTTGTCCATTCGCTTTCTATTGTTCCATATACCGAGTCATATGAACCTTTCACCCAATCAATTCGGTTATAGGTATCTACAGTTGGCTTCAGAATAGTATGTTTGAATCCTGGGTTGCTTGGGTCATTAGAAATCCCAAGCATATCACTATACATCCATTCACCAATAGCACCGTATGCAAAATGGTTAAAGGAATTCATACTGGCTGGTCCAAATCCATCTTCTACGGAGTAAGAATTCCACCTTTCCCAAATAGTTGTTGCTCCGCTCTTGACTGAATATAGCCATGAAGGCATTTCATCCTGTAGAAGGAGAGTATACGCTAGGTCAGAATGTCCAACTTCACTTAACACAGGTCCTAAAACATTTATTCCTAAGAATCCAACAGATAAAGTATTTTCCGCAAAATACACTCTCGCACTATCTGGATTAGCAGCCTTGTATTCATCGGTATTTTGTATATTAGCTACCAATAAATCAACCATCTGTTGCCTTTGTTCTTCATTTTCATGAAGCCCTAGTTTCAATGCCCATAACAAAGACGTTTGAGCATTATCCTCACCAGGGTTCGATAAGTTTCCAGTTGTTCTACTACCTGCTAACAATGTTAGATTTCCTTCATCTATAACAATATAGTTTTCGATAAAGGCTACCTTAATATTTTCAAATAATGTCTTATATTTTTCAACATCTTCTGAATAACCAAGAACTTCTGCCATCTCAGCCATAAGCATAGCATCATATGCGTAGAAAGCATCACTAAGTAAATAGTGATTAGATCCCGACATTGCACTAACATCAGGTCTTTGGAATGACAACCAATCCCCATACGTACTGCCCGGCCCTCGATAAGTATCGCCAGTCATTGAATATAACAAATCCATGTACTCTTCCATACTTTCGTATGCTCTTTCAATTAACGTCGTATCTCCTGTCATTTGCCAATGAGTCCATGGAACAATAACTCCTGCATCTGACCAACCAGAGTCTGGTGATGTATTCCTACTGTAACGAGAACGTGGAACTGTTACTGGATATGAACCATTGTCGTATTGGGCATTAATCATATTATCAGTAAAGTGTTCCATGAAGTTAATAGTATCCATGTTGTAGAACCCAGTTTTTGCAAATAATTGTACATCTCCTAACCAACCTGCACGCTCATTCCTTTGCGGGCAATCCATAGGTATCCACAAATAATTACCACGTTGACCCCATTCAATATTACTAATTAGTTGATTCACATCTTGATTAGATGTCACTAATGAACCCGTAACATCAACAGCAGAGGTAGCAACTTTACCTGTTAAATTCTCAATTTCAACAGAAGCTCCTTCCGTTAAAACCGTTACTTCTACATATCTAAAGCCATAAAAAGAAAGAGAAGTTTGGTAAGATTCGCCTTCCTCATCACCGTTTAATGTATAATAGGCGCTTGCTTGAGCTCCCCTAAGGTTAGCAACATAAATTGAGCCTTCTGGTCCGTCAGCCCCATTACTATCATCATTTAACATTTCAGCGAATCGTATTCTAATCTCTGTACCTTCTTCTCCGTTCACATTAATATTAGGGACACCTACCATATTTTGTCCAAGATCATATATGACCGTTTCACCCTCTGTAATAGATGGTGAAAACTCTTTAGCTCGTTCTGGATCGCTCTCTGATTTCTCTGGAACAATGTCAATTTCTCCTCTTGCATTTCTACTAGACTCTTGATTAACAATAGAATCATACGTAGTAACTGAAATTGGATATTGATCAAGTTCATCTACAATTTGTGCTGTTTTTCCATTATAAGACGTAACGATAGCATTCGGAAATTGTTCTGTATAACCATGCTCTTTTACATCATCCCACTCAGAATCATCAAATCCAGTTTCATTCCACCCATTAATTTTTTTCGTTGCATCGTAAATTTCACCGTCGTAAATATCATCCGATATATAGGGACTATCATTTGTTCCTTTCCATCCAGAAGTTGTATCTGTTACGATACTTTCAGTTAATCCATCTGTATACGTAATGAGCATTTTAGCAAATAGGGCCAGGTCATTACCTGAATTACTATAATAAGGTGCTCCGCCTGAGGAAATCCTACTGTTATACCAACCATTTCCTAGTATCGCCCCAATAGTAACATTTTCCTTACCTTCTAAATAATGTGTCACATCATAGGTCATATAATTAATTTCTTTATCATAGGAAGTCCACCCTGGTGCCAACAGTTCATAGGATGTATCTCCTTCTTCAGTTAAAACTCCTAACTTTTCACCATTTATATATGCGTCATAAACACCTAATGCAGTAATATACAAACGTGCACTTTCTACCTCTCCATTTAATGATGCTTCCTTACGTAGCATAGGTGCTCCATTTTCTTCAGTTGCATCTAAAGCAATCCATTGGGCACCATCCCATCCTTCTACTCCATCCGTGCTCAATAGGCCCGTCTCAAAGAAGGAGTCCTCTGATGATTCAATCATGTCTCCATCTTTATCCCATACCGTAACTTTCCAATAATAGCGTGTCGAAGCTTGAAGAGTGTCTCCTTCATATTGAACGGCAACCGACTCATTCGACTCGACTTTTCCACTATCCCAAACATCTGCACTTTCAGGAGTTAAGTTATCAGAGCTCGTAGCTACTAATATCCTATACGCTGTTTGCTGTTGTCCACGAACTCCTGAAGCTATCTCCCAACTAAAGCGGGGCTTCTCTATATCCACTCCGATAGGGTTGTTCTGGTATTCAACCCTTAAATTATTCATATATGTCTGATTGCTTGCTGCCTTCACACTTGATGAGTCATTAGATTGGATTGATAATCCCGTATTAAAAACTGATACAGGAATCACCAATAAAAAAGTAGTAACAATGATCAAACAACGCTTGAGTAACTTGGATCGACGATTACTCATCATGTTCCTCCTTTTATTTCGCTTTTTTCGCTTCCATTCATAATAATAACCTCCTTCCTCAACTAAAAGGAAGCGCTTTCATAAAATTATCATTTTTTATCATTATTTTTAAGGAGACAATTCTCAGATTAGTAGGATATTCTTCATTAACTATCATTTTTTATAGAAATATAGCTGACTATTAATAGACCTAATGTGAAAATAATATATTTTTTCTACAAAAAATTGTTAGGGAATACAATTTGAGTAAAAAATAAAGGAAGAGGAAATAATTGTAATCATTACCTCTGCCTTCGTCTTCGATTATCTCTTACAGTTATTCACACTACAGCTTTGCATTTGCAGTAAAACTCTCATTAAAACTCTGTATATATGAAGAAATAACTTCCTAATCCACCTTAATCAACAAATAAATAAAATACGGCGCTCCTAAAGCCGAAACAACAAGCCCAACTGGTATTTCAGACGGTGCTAGGGCATTACGTCCTATCGTATCAGCAACTAATAAAAGCAGGGCTCCCATTAGTGCCGTTGTCGGAATTAGAACGTGATACTTCTGCCCGACAAGTCGCCGTGCTAAATGCGGTGCGACAAGTCCTAAAAAAGAAATTCCACCACCAACCGCTACACAAGAGCCTGCTAGGGCAACAGAAAGAATCAATAGTATTCTTCTTTCCTTTTCAACATCAGCCCCGAGACCAGTTGCCACTTGATCACCTAATGATAGAACATTCAAATATCGTGCTTTATAAATAACAATTGGAATTAAAATGAGAATCCATGGCAAAATCGTTAATACAAACGTCCAATTCGCTCCCCAAATACTTCCTGAAAGCCAAATCGTTGCTTGCATAAAATCTTGTGGATTCATCTTCAATTGAACAATAAGAAGCGCAGCACCAAATGCCGCATTCACACCAATTCCGACAAGAATGAGCCTAACGGGTGTTACGCCTTGTTTCCAAGCAAGTGTATAAATGAGAAAGGCTGCTAGTAAGCCTCCGATTAAGGCTGCAACTGGCATGACAAATATCGAAAGCGTACCAAGACCTGAAACAGAACCTTGGAAGAAAAAGATAAAGAGAACAACAGCTAACCCTGCACCGGCATTAATCCCTAAAATCCCTGGATCAGCCAATCCGTTCTGTGATACCCCTTGTAAAATCGCACCTGACACACCAAGACCTGCACCAATAAGCAAGGCAATGACCATTCTTGGCAAGCGAAATTCAAACAATACGAGCTGATCATTTTCAGTTCCTGAACCGAATAATGTCTTAATTACATCAATCGGTGTAATTTTTATGTATCCTAAATTCAAACTCACAAAAAAGCTGATAACTATGAAGATCATAATGAGAATCATAATGAGAATCGGTTTCTTTTCTTTCATTACATTCCCCTCCCATCACGTCGAGCAAGGTAAAGGAAAAAGGGCACTCCAATTAAAGCCGTAATCGCCCCTACTGGTGTTTCAAATGGTGGGTTCACTATGCGCGCTCCTAAATCTGCTAATACTAAAAGCAACGCTCCTAACAGTGCCGAACACGGAATGATCCAACGATAATCTACACCTACTAAGAAGCGAGTGATATGCGGGATGACTAGACCTATAAATCCAATGGTGCCAGCGACTGAAACCGCTGCCCCGGTTAAAAGTAAAACGACAATCGTTCCCAACACTTTTACTAGTCTCGTTCTTTGTCCCAACCCCTTTGCTACATCTTCACCTAAACTTAAAACAGTTATCGAACGTGATAAAATAATAGCAAGAGTAATACCGACGATCGCAACTGGAATGAGGAGTTGAACACTGAACCACCGCACACCAGCAACGCCTCCTGCGTACCAAAAGCTAATGTCCTGGGCAACATGAAAATGAATCGCAATCATCGAGGAGATCGAGCTCAATAATGCGGTTACAGCAGCACCAGCTAATGCTAGCTTAACAGGTGTCAGTCCACTTCTTGAGAGACTTCCAATTGTAAAAACAAGCCCTGCTCCCAATCCAGCTCCGATAAATGACCAAATCATTAAGCCGAGATAGGATGTCCCTGGAAAAAAAGCAAATGCGATCGCAATCATAAATGCAGATCCAGCTGTTACCCCCATAATACTAGGAGAAGCTAACGGATTGCGTGTCATCCCTTGCATAATCGCACCAGAAACGGCTAAAAAAGCTCCTACTAATCCAGCTGCTATTGCTCGTGGCAAACGTAATTCTTGAATAATTTGATGCTCGGTCAAATCAGGATTAAACTGAAAAACTCCCGTCCAGACCGTTTTCAAATCAATACTAGCTGCACCAAATGATATTGATACAGCTATACCAAAAACAAGAGCAATCGCTCCAATAATTAGTATACTTACAGCGAAGACAGGTCGCGTCTTTAAATTCTTAACCTCTTCACTTGGGGAAAGCTCCGATTTCCTATCCTTTGTTTCCATCTTGACGCATCCTTTATAAAAGTTTATGATAATGAGAATTATTTTCAATATAAAGTATAGTGATTTACACCTATAAAATCAACAACAGCTTCTAAATATATGAAAATAAAATAAATAGTTTAAGAGAATCAGTTAGATACAGGGGGGAATTATACAATGAGCAAGAAACACAGAATTACTTCACTATTAGCCATTTTGCCTTTATTCATCATGCTTTCAGCGTGTAGCGAAGCTAATGAACCAGCTTCTGAACAAGAGCAAACACCGGATGCTCACCAAGAAGCTTCAGCGAACGAATATGTATTAACAGATGCGCTTGGAAATGAAGTGGACATACCTACTAACCCCGAACGCATTATTGCTTCGTATTTAGAAGATCATCTAATTGCTCTAGGAGTAACTCCGATTGCACAATGGTCCATTCATGATGGTGAGGGTGTGCAAAACTACTTGCAAGACTATTTAACAGGCGTCGAACCCATTCCATTCGACTTACCTTTCGAAGCCGTAACAAGCTTCTCACCTGATTTACTAATTATGAGCTCAGCCGAATTAGTATCTGAAGGAAAATATGAGCAATATGCTAGAATTGCACCTACCTATGTTGTGGCAGAGGAAACAAATGATAACTGGCGTGAAACCCTTACTCAACTGGGTGACGTGTTGAATCGTGAGGAAGAAGCTACAACAGTATTAGAAGGTTATGAAGCAAAGGCACTAGAAGGAGCAGAGCAATTGTCAAGCGAAATTGGGACAAATTCAGCAGCAGCTCTTTGGCTCACGAGTAATCAATTTTTTATTGTGAGCAAAAATGTATCAAGTGGCGCAGTCTTGTATGATGATCTTGGGATTACCATTCCAGCAACGGTTGAGAAGGTCTCAGAATCAGCTACTGGAAACTGGTCAGCTATTTCATTAGAAGAATTAGTTGAACTTGACGCTGACTATCTATTTTTAATTAATAGTGATAGTAGTGATGGCTCTGAAATGCTCGATGATCCATTATGGCAGAACATCCCTGCTGTCCAACAAAATCAAGTATACGAATTTTCATCTGATACAAGCTGGCTCTATTCAGGTCCAATCGCTAATGAACAAATCATTGATGATGTATTATCTAGCTTGATTGATAAATAATACGAAACAGCCTCGTTCTACGTCGACGTAGAACGAGGCTGTTTTTACCCTTACAAATCATAATACTCCCACTCAATTTCCATTCCCCATTCACCGGCAAGCTCTTCTAATTGTTCTACAAACTGGTCATCAATTTCTCTTGCTTCAAGAATCGTATCCATATATTGATCTGGATCTAAATCAATTAACCATTGATACTCTGCATCTAGCTCTATTTGCAAAGATTGAGTATATAGTTGATGAATTTCTTGTAATCTCTCATTGTCAATTTGTTCACCGTATTCTTCAGACTCAACAACTAGTTGCTCAAGTGTAGGAATAAATGTCTCTTCTGTATATACAACAATATCCTCTTCGAATTCAGCCGTTTCGAAAGCCTGTTCTGATTGTATCTGTAAGTTAACATATTTATCCGTCATCCCATTTGTATCCTCTAAATAATCTTCCATTAACCCAACATTCCCATTGATGGTATGGATGATCGAGCATCCTGAAACTATCCCTAATACGATGACTGACACGAAAACCATCATTACCTTTTTCAACATTTTTAATCATTACCTCCTGTTTTTTACATTTGAACCTATAAAATTATAGAGGAATGTGGAGAATATGGGAATAGACCGAATATCCTATTTTAATGCTTTAAACAAATTAATCTCCTAGTAAAGCTTCTTCCACTTGGTCTAACACTACATGATATGCTACTGGGCCATAACCAGAAACCCATTCTGAGCTATCAACAAAATACACTTGTTCCTGCTGTACAGCAAAAAAGTGTTAGACAATCAGTTACAAATAGCATAACATTAATGATAATGATATTCATTAATGTTAATGACGGAGGGTATAACATGCATTCAAAAGTTCAATTGTTCCTGGTTTTCTTATTACTACCATTAGTAGGTTGCAATAGTGAGAGCTCTAGTAGTTCTCCCGAAGCTAATGAAAATGGCGAAACAAAGCTGTATACAGATGTAACAGGTAGGGATGTTGAAATTCCTGTTGAGCCGACAAAGGTTGTCACAACCCAATTTTTAGATGCACTGCTAGCATTAGATATAACACCTATTGGCGCACCATCACACGTATTAGATAACGAGTACTTAGGGGATCTCCAAGAAGGGGTAGCAGATTTAGGTCACCCATACTCCATGGAAAAAATAATAGAATTAAAACCTGACCTTATTATTACTTCCGATCCAGATGAAGTAGAACAACTAATGAAAATAGCGCCAACTGTTGTCGTCCCATGGATGTACGGTGATGTATTTGCACAGTTTAAAGAAATAGCTTCCATATTGGGGAAGGAGCAACAAGCTGAACAATGGATAGCAAGCCTCGATAACCTTGCTGCTAATGTACAAGAGGACGTTGCTACTAAGATCTCAGAGGATGACACTGTCTCGATATTCATGACGTTTGGTAAAGATGTACTCAGAATATACGGAGGAAGAAATATAGGACATATTATCTATCGCTCTTTAGACTTAACACCTCCGACGTACATAAAGAACAGGTTAGAACAAGACCCTACGTTCGAAGAATTTGTCTTCGATCAAATTTCAATGGAAATGCTACCTGAATATGCAGGCGATCACATCATCATGCTCGTTTACGACCAAGAAGCAAGAGATGAAGGCGGGATGTTTCATCAAGTAGAAGAAAGTACGCTTTGGCAAAATCTTGAGGCTGTTCAAAATGAACAAGTATACTATATAGACCCTGATCCTTGGTTCTCTTATTCTCCTATTGCCATTGAGAAATCATTGGAACAAGCTAGCAAGCTTTTTTCAAATTAGTAAAGGAAAAGGGTTTATCCAAAAATCATTTCTCACCTTTTAGATAAACCCTTGCCTTATTCAAAATAATACTCCATCACTTCATCTAACTCTAATCGTTGTCTATGGGTAACTTGAACATCCTTTTCCTGAAGAATTTCTTCAACATTAGGGAGATGATCCGTTACTATTTGTAAGGGCGCATGACTAATCGATTTTACATTTGGATGGTCTTCGAGCTGCTTGGGTAATGAGGATATCCAAATTCTTGCCCAGCACTCTTGAAGTTCGTCCTTTTCAAACTGATCAATAATCTGTCCTTGATTAATGAACCATATATAATCACTTAATTGCTTAATCTCATCCTGTTGATGAGTCGCAATAATAATACTCCTTGCACCACTTTCCATATAATCCATTAAATCTTCCTTCATCTTTCGTTGTGAAATGAGATCAATACCTGAAGAAGGCTCATCAAGCAATAATAACGATGGGTGATGGGCAATCGCTAAGATAAAATCAATCTTTTTCTTCGTTCCTGTTGAACAATTACGATACTTTTCACTCAAATCAATTTCATAGCGCTCTACTAACGATTCATACCACTCGTGATCCCAATTTGAATACCAATAAGAGACAAACGATGTTAATTCTTTAATGGACAATTGTTCAAATACATTATACAGCCCAATTCCCACATAGCCGACAGACTGTTTGAAAGAAGTCTCCTTATACCTTACATTTTCGTTATTCCATGTGATAACCCCTTGATCTTCATGGACCTGATTCATTAATAAACGGAAAAATGTACTCTTTCCAGATCCGTTTGGACCGACTAGAGCGACAATTGCACCTTGCTCCACTTCGATATCAATAGGACCAAATGAGAAGGATTTATAGCTTTTCGTTAATTGATTCACCTTTAACATCATCTCACCACACTATCCTTTTTGATTCATAATTTGATCAAACGCTATTCGAATTTCTTCTCTCGTACTACCCATTAGCTCAGCTTGCTCAATGGCTTGCTGTAGTGCGGAAAGAATGACTTCTTGCTTCGTATTTTGTTTCATATTATGATCTAATTCCTTTACAAACGTTCCTTTACCTTGAACAGTTTTAATAAACCCATCATTTTCCAGGTTTTGATACGCTCTCCTCGTTGTAATGACACTACAGGCCAATTCACTAGATAGTGCTCGAATAGAAGGAAGTAACGTATGAGCAGATAGCTGCCCACTCACAATTAACGTTTTCACTTGCATTTCAATTTGATGATAAATCGGTTGCTTACTATCGTCTGATACAACGATCGGTAGCTTCATAACTCCAGCCTCCTACACATAGTCTCTCGTTAAGAGGCGTTTCTTCAAAATGTGATAAAAGATCACGCAAGTGCTTCCCCCAACTAAAACGGAGATACTTGCAGCGAACCAACCATAGTCTTCAATTAAACGAAAGCTCGATTCAACAATACCAACATTATATACATGCTGGAACAATAGAGTTAAGACAATATAAATTAAAAGAAAGACGAATGAAAACAAATAAAGCATCTTCCCATTTGTCCCAAACTCAACAAACGTGTTAAAGCTTCCGAATAGTAACGTATATCCGAACCAAGCGATGATAAAGATCATCCAATTCTCCACAGATACATATTGAAAGAACGGTTCTGCTATTCCGATTGTAAGAACAGTATAAAAGACGATCGACATCGTCAATAGCGTCAGTAGCATAAATACTATTCGACTTAACGCAATGACACTAATTGGAATTGGTAATGCCCGGTAAAAACCAATTCGTTTCCCAAAAGGGTCTTCTTTAATCGTTCGAAACGTTAAATAAGGTCCCGACATAAACAATGCAGAGAAGGACGGTAAGATCCCTAGAAAAATCAGATCATGCACAAATTTGCTATAGAAGATATCTTCGCCACCATACATTTGCCTGGCAAACAAATCAAAAAGCGGGATCGTAATTAGACCGATAAAGGCTGCCGCCAACATCGTTAACAGAAATGCCCCACTGTGAAATTTCAATTCTTTTTTAATGAGCCATATTGAACTCTTCCACATCCTTTACCCCCCTATTCTGTAAAAAATCGTTCAAGGAAAGGATGCTCAATATTTAATACATCAATACCGAAAAGTGCCAGTATAGATAGAACGATACTCCAACCACAAATACTAATGAGCATCCAAACCGTTACCGCTTTTTTCGTACCACCGAATACTAACCCTAAGAAAGCAACTAAGTGACTTCCGATAATAAACGGCGCAAGCAACGCAAAACCAGGTAACCCATATTTTTGCCACATCCTTTGTGCTCTTGCCGCTTTTTTACTCGACCGTTCTTCTCCCTTCTTTTTCTTGCGCCACTCTCTAATTTTATCAAAAAAGACGATTACAATTAAAACGGTCAGTACATTTCCGGCTATCGCAAGAATGACTGAAGGAGCAAATGACAATCCTCCAAATACGGCAATCGGGCTAATATAAATTGCTTCCATAAGCGGTGTTGCTGACAATAAAAAGACTAATACATACATCCATAATACATCCATCATTTCAATCACCTCAAAGTGTTATAGTGTTTATATCAATATAAACAGTATAACACCATTTACCGTATTGTCAACTACAATAATAAACCTCCATGCAAATAAGCTTACCGAAATCTCGTTACACGAAATTTTAACGACAAGCTCAAGTTGGACTGTAAATCCTGCTAAAACTGAATAAATAGGTAACAAACAAAGATCGCAATAAGGACTGTATCTACAAGCGCAAGATACAAACCTATTTTAGACGATTTCACTTTTTCTAATTTATAGTTAAATAGACAATCATACAAGCTTATGATGAACAGAATGCCTGCCATAATAGCGACAACTAAATACTCTGTCACTAAGACTGCTAATATGTAAATCAACCATCTCCGAAAAAAATTGAATGTAAAAATGAGAACAAATATTGAAAAGGAATTAGGGTTTACATCTAATTCATCCTCAGTTTGAATCTCTCCAAGCCCTTCTTTAATCTGTTTATGTTCTCTTAAATAGCTAATATTGATCCACAATAGAACGAAGCAATATACGATAATAAACATTTCTTCATTGTTTAGCACAAATTCAGGCAATGGCACTCCTCCCTTCAATTACTCCAGGACATTTCAATCAATAACGACGCCTATTTTTCATTATAACACGAACCTCCTAAATGATTGGTACGAGTTATGTTTGAGAGACGTAATGAGGTCACTGATTTGACTAGCAATGGCTTCACTCGTTACTCGTTTGATAAGAGCATATCAAGCTTTTTAAAATAGACAAACTGCTTCGCGCAATGCTAAAAGGGCACCGAAAAAGTTAAAAGCAAACTTTTTCAATGCCCTCTGAAATACGCCCCCCGTTTCAAGCTTTCAATTCTTCCTTTTTTTTCTTCGTTAATTTGGAGAACACGAGTCCATAGGATTCCTCGATCATTTGTTCCATAATTTCCTTAGGTACATCACATTCTTCAAGGAGAACCGAATTCCAATGCGTCTTATTAACATAGTATCCAGGAATGACACTTTCGAACTCCCGACGGTAATGATCTGCTCTTTCAGGCTCACATTTTAACGTAACAATTTGTTTTCCTTCACCGTTTGTTCCCATCATCGCAAAAATCTTCTCACCGACAAGATACCGTATCGCTTCCCACTCTTCCTTATAATCACGCTCAGCTCCCAATTGCTTCTGACAGACTTCCTCAATAAACGATTGCACGCCTAATCAACTCCTGTTTCTTCATTATGCTGACACAGCCAACACATACTGTTAATGATTTTATGAATGTAAGGTCATTCATAACTCGCACACAATATGTACAAGCTTTGCCAAACTATTTGTTTTAGTTAAGCACATGCACATGCTTGCCCTTATCGTATCTACAACACTTTTCAATGTATTGTAAAAAAACGACATACACGTTATATCTCTTGTATCATCCTCTTAGGAGTCCTTCCACTAAATGTTTTAAAGTCCCTTATGAAATGAGATTGATCAACATACCCATACTGATAAACTAGATCTGCTGCATCACACGTGCGAGTAGCGTACATTCTTCGCCATATTTTCTGAAAGCGAACAAGATTGATCATTTTTTTCGGAGAGAGTCCGGTGTATGTTCGAAATAACCGTTCCAGCTGTCGTGCCCCAATCACACAATGCCTCTTTAGATCCTTCTGCGTAATAGGATCATTCGCCTGTAGTATCAAGTCCATGCTATTAAGAAAGTCAGGGTGAAGCTGTTTTCTTTCTTCAACTATCCTGTTCAATAAAACATTCTCGATCAGCTTTATCTTCTGTGCAGGATTCACACTTATAAAATGTTCACTTTGAAATAATGATGTTAGCATTGGAAAGTAATCCTTTGAATCACCAATGATATTTTTAGTTGATGTCAAATCCTCCGCAGAGAATAACCAACCACTCCACCCAAAAAAACGAATTCCTAACACGGCGCTCGCTAACTCCGTTGTCGTATCAAAATAAGTATCATTCATTCCCGAAAAGATCGAACGAACCTTATTTGATTCTTCATCAATATAGATCAAAACATCCATACATAAATCGGGAATCACACGCGATCGAGATTGAAGCAGGTGATCAAACCAAAAACAATGGACATACGTCTTTAAGATCGGGTGAGGCTCATACTCATCATAACCAATTTGATGAGGTTTAGCCGTTAACGTTTGAAACCTTTCCAGAAATTTCACGTCTACCTCCTGCTTTCATCCTTTCCTAACTCATTCGCCATTTAAAATTCGATTCCTCTAAAAAGTTCGTAAGCTTAACTGTTGAAAAAGAAACAATCCAAAAGGAATTGTCTCTTTTATACTAGCACTTCTCTTGGCGTAAGGATTCGTTATATAGTTGCTTTCCTAGCTTCACACCTTATAATACGTATACTTTCGCCACAGCCACTCCATTGGCCCCATTTTATTACGACTTAACCAATATCGGCTTATGAATATTTGGAATATAAAAATAATAACAGCAAGTAGGAAGCCAGCAGCTGCTTCAATTTTTCCGAACAAGCCAAGGCCATAGCTATAAAACAACGATGTACAAATAAGCGTTTGAAGCAAATAGTTGGTAAACGCCATCCTTCCAACAGGCTGAAAAAAAGCAATGATGACTCTAAACCGTTGTGATTGCATACACACATAGATAGCACTTACATAGAAAAGAGCTAAAGCTGGCCCACTTACAGAATACCCGATATACTGAATCACATAATAAGGTGAGCTAATATAATCGACATAAGATTGAGCCCAAATGGACAACAGAGCAAAGGGAAACCCAATGCAGAAGCTATAATTTCGAATTTGTTT
Organism: Halalkalibacter sp. AB-rgal2; assembly: GCF_041821005.1. NCBI lineage: Bacteria > Bacillati > Bacillota > Bacilli > Caryophanales > Bacillaceae > Halalkalibacter > Halalkalibacter sp. AB-rgal2. The sequence goes on along the minus strand of NZ_JBGUAV010000001.1, from coordinate 190,376 downwards.
CATCGTCCCTATGTGTTGCTTGGCATTGGCAATTAGACGGCTCTGCCATGCATACATACCAAGTAGAAAAAGCCCAAGAATAACAGGCGCCATAAGGATATAGCCTTGATAAATCATAGCTATATCAACTAAACGCTGCAGAAAAATCTCCCAAGCTGATCCATTCGCATAAGCATATAGAGCTTGATCATACATATCTCCAACTACCTTGGGAAAGGAGCCTCCTGAATCAAAACCGACTAACAATAATAGTGAAAGCAACACCAACGGCATGATTAGTAATGCTCCAGACCAAACGAGCAATGTCCTACTCTTCTTGTTCAAATAAAAGGGTAGGAGAAAAGCGATGAGGGCATATAATGTTAAAATATCTCCATACCAAAAAAAGAAGAGGTGAATGAGTCCAACAACAAGAAGAAAACGAATCCTCCTTCGATAGATTGACCTTGCATGCACCTCTTTATTTTCGAGCCTTGAAAGGAACAGAGCAAACCCAACTCCAAACAAAAAGGAAAACAAACTAACAAATTTAAATTCAAATGCCACAGTCACAATGATCACAACAATCTCATTTAATAGACCCTCGCCCTTCGATAGACCTAGTATATCGGCAAGCAAAGCTGGCGTTGAAAAATAGCTCATGTTTACAACGAGTATACCAAACAACGCTATTCCTCTGAGTACATCTAACTCTAATAAACGTTCCTTCTCCTTTGTTGGAACTACTTCCCCCTCCATCATACTCCCTCCGCTTCTCGTTCCCAACGTACTGTAGGCTGCAGATCTTTATACACTTCGCCCCATTGAAAAAGTTGTTCGATATGCATAACACCAGATGAATATACGCCTTCATATAATTTCTTTGCGACCATACTCGTTACGGATGCTGTTATTTCTGCCTCTTCTTTACCATGGACGGCTGACTTCACGATCATCTTTTGACCATCCTTCATTCCAATTACTTCCGTACAGACAGCAAAGTCAGATGAACCCCATTGGAGCTTTTCAAACAGCACCAGAAGGAGCGCTTCAGGAAATAGGTGAACCAATCGACTTACTTTTAGTAAATGGACCGCTTGTGTGACGAAACGAGAATCAAAGCAAAGTCTTGTCGATACTGGTATGTCAAGCCTCTTTCCAAGCACATGCTGATCAGCAAAATTAAAACGGTAAGCGTTTCTTTTATTCAATTGACTAACAAAATCAGTCGCTTTTCCATCTGTAAAGCCTGGATAGCTCACAACCTCCTCCTTCTCCCTCAACTTAAACGTTTCCTTCGTTTGCTGTAATGTCCAACGAATGGCCTCCCTCCCATGCTCATCTCCTAGTCCAAGCATGATAAAAAGATTCATTTCCGTTAAAGTATCTAATTTCGCCGCGGCCCAAGTAGCTAACAGGTTTGATATACCTGGAGCTAAGCCAACACTCAACAGCGCCGTCGCTTCATTCTCAATCGCTATGTCATTCAACTTCTCTACCTGTTCAATAAAAGAATAGGAGGCCGTAATATCAATATACGTGATCCCATGCTTGAGACATTGCACAACAAAATCGGTAGAAGTTTGCTCCACACACATAATGACAATTCGAACATCATGTAATAATGCAGGATCTACCCCTTCGCTCACATCTATATACAAGGGAAGCACCTTTCCATTTGTAGATTGTGCGAACTCCTTCGCCTTCTTTTCATTTCTTCCTGCTGCATATACGATAGAAGGGAAATCATTCGCGAGCTGGTGACAAACCTTTCGACCAACATGACCATACCCGCCAATGACGATGATTTTATCTCTAATTTCCTTCATGATCATTCTCACCTCCTTTTAAAACATATATAGGCATCAATCAAATAAGAACGGAAATAGCAGCTCACATCCTCAAGCTGACAATCACGTAATAGTGCTAAAAGCTCCATCTCTGTTATAAGGTCTGTCGTATCGCCAACAGACTCAGCAAACTGCTCAAATTGATGTTCCTCTATTCCCTGACTTATCATATGCTCTCCCCAAGCCGCCATTTGCACAGAAAAACGCGACTAGTCGGATCACCATTTATCATTGCTAAGCAAAGTGGCGCACCTGCTGGGATGTAGGATGCTAGTCGCTCCAAAAATTGACGCTTGTTATCCTTTCCTTTTACAAAATGCAAAACCAGTAAACAGGTGATGCCATCATAAAGAGTACTTTCAGAAAATGATTCTAACGACGTGAATCGATAACGAATTCGATTACTTACCTTCTCACGATCGATACGTACTTTCGCTAACTCAAGCATCGGTTGAGACGAATCAATCGCCGTGAACGACCAACCCTTCTCTTTAGACGCCAGTGTGGCAAGCTCTTCTCCTCCACCCGCTCCTATAACGAGTAGATTAGCTTCACGTTTTGCGACTGCCTCTGTCATTAACCGAGATGTTATATCATAGAGCAGGGGATAGCCCGCAATTTTACGTCGAATCAAATGCTCATAATCATATACGCTTGGATTATTCCACTTCATGATTCAATCACTCCTTCGACAGTATTCCATGTTTCAACATGTAGGTTTTCATCCTCCTCAGCTACGAGTACAAGTGGTATGAGCGATGGTGCATGAGGTGTATACACCGTAATCTTATCACTTAAATTTTGTTCTGACGTTGTAGCGCACACTCCTATGATGAAAGTAATAACCAAAACGAGTATTCCAGTAAACCATTTCACTTTCCCCTTCACGCCCTTTCTTTTCTTATGTATAATACTAGTAATAATCATTATCAATTATAAAAATAGTCACCATAAAAAAACATCCCATATAGTTGGGATATTGATTGGAGGGATTATGTTCAATATTGATCAACTAAAAAACAAGTTAACGACAGCCGATTTCCAGCAGCATTCTTATGCTTTCCGCCAATTTGTGCTCAATGAATTAAAAGCGTGTATTCCTTACACTGCTGCTTGCTTCACGACAATCGACCCTGAAAGTCTTCTCTCAACTGGTGCTGTCATCGACAAGCTCATTGAGCCGATTCATTCATATATTCTTGAAAATGAACATAGAGGCTTCGATTACAATCACTACTTCCAATTAGTCGATTCACCGCCTCACATAGCAACGTTACATGACGCAACTAACGGAGACCTACCTCTTAGTCATCGTTACACACACATTCTAGCACCAACTGGAATTCTCGATGAGCTCCGTGCTGCATTAATTGATCAAGGAAAGTGCTGGGGATATTTAACTCTTTTTCGTTCCGAGCATCAATCCGCTTTTTCAAAGGAGGAGCAACATGTCATTAGTAATCTACTACCAATTTTAACAAAAGCCGTGAAAAGGCTAACGATCCAATCATCCTTTTCACCGTTCACTCCCCAATCAGAAGAGGCTATTATGATTTTCTCAGATACATTTGAGCTACTTTCTGCCAATGAAGCCGCACACGCTTTACTAAACTCATTAAGAGAGCAGGAACAATTAAAAGAGGGTTTACTCCCACGTCCTATTGAAACACTGTGCTCAAAAATAAAAGCAAACTCCTCCACTAAAGGAGATCAGAAATGTCAGCAACAATCAGTTAGTATCCCAACTGCACACGGCCAGTTACTCTCTCTTTATGCAACTCAACTAACAGGAGAGAAGGTTTCAAAGCAATACGCTGTCATCTCACAACATACGAAGCCTTTTGAACGGTTAAGCTATACGCTCCTCTACTACGGTCTCACAAAACGTGAAATTCAAATTGTCGAGCAAATCGTCTATGGACACACAACAAAGCAAATAGCTAGCCACTTGTACATTTCGACTCATACAGTACAGGATCACTTAAAATCAATCTTTGCCAAATTAAACGTCCATAGCCGTAGAGAATTACTGTCCATGCTCAATCAAACAAATACGTCCGTTCCTAGCAAATAGCCATACGTAATTCCTCTGGTCCATTCTCGTTTCGATGCACCTTCTCTCTTCTTTTCCTACCAAACCTTCACCTATTCCTCTTCTAGTGCACTTTCTCTCTCCTTCTCCTTCCAATCCTGCTCCTATTCCTTTTTTGATGCAGATTCTCATTTTACCAATATTCTTCAAGAAGCCCCTTCCTCAATCTCTCCACCTTTCATCTTATCGAGCTTTCGAACGGTACAAATGAACAAGCGAACCAACCAAAATGTTAGCGTTAAGACTGTAATCGTATGATAAGCATTCCATCCTTTGTTGAATTTAATCAAATTCGTCTTTTTTTGAATCCAGTGCTCAATCACCCCCATTGGAACACTAAACAAAAAGACACTAAAAAACGTCTTAACTGGCTTCATTTGATACGTAAATTGATTGTACATCACACACAGCATTGGAAAGATTAAATACAAAAACGCAATATTTGAGTCAAAAAACTTTGGCATGTAGCGTATCGGATATTGTACAAACTTCCGTTTAATAACAGGTCCATCCATTAATGTCGAAACGAGTGTTTTAAATAAATAAATGAGTAACCAATCTTTAAAGTGACCTCTCTTTCGAAACAACAATATCCATCCTGACATACCGATTGCCGTAATAAGATACAATAGATTACGATCCCTCATCCTGACGCCTCCATTCATTATGAGCTAAAATACTGTTCTGCAATTTTCTCTGCTGTTCTCGTCGCTAACGCTTGTGTCGTTAATGTTGGATTAGGACCACCAATGCCATTAAAATGAACACTGTTATCTGATATAAATAGGCGCTTCACCTGGAAAGCCTCACAATCACGGTTGACGACAAAACCCATTCTCATCGTTGATTCAATATGAGCAAATAAACTCGCTGGCCAATCCGTTCGAATGATCTCTTTTGCACCTGCTTTACGTAATATGTTAGCGGAAATCTTAGCTAATTGATCACGTTTCATTTTATCCTCTTTACTTGCCGTATAACGAATAACCGGAATGGGGCCATGCTCATCCCTCATCGTAGGATGAACGGAAACGCCGTTTTGTTTATGTGGTTGGTCATCAGTTAAAATGAGGATGCTTAACGAGTTAGGATATTGCTCCATCAACTTTTTGAGCTTATCGCCAACAACCTTACCGCGAACATCCCAATCTTTTTCATTAGATTGTGGAAAAAGCTGATGACTTGAACTAAATCCAAATGTTAAGGAAGCGTATAGACCAGCACTTATGCCAGAAGGCTGGATACACCCTAGTCCCGGATAATCAAGCCTTGCTCCTGATTGTGCCCCAACAAAAGGGTTTACGTTATGTTGCCCAATTATCTTCATTAAATCCTTCTCATCAAATACACCAGTCACCCAGTCCCAATAATGATTCGTTAACCCTTTTCCTACCCAAGCATTTTCTGGCAATCCCGAATTCAGCCATAGCCGAGGGCTCTCGATACATCCCGCTGCCATCACAACGATTTTCGCATATAATTCTCCCACTTCCCCTGTCCACGTATCACGGTATTTTACCCCGGCAACGATTAACTCTCCTGCTTCATTACGATCGGTTAGCAGTTTTGTTGTATATGAATTCGGTTGTATTTCCACATTACCGGTTCGAAGTGCAAGTGGTACATAACTAACCATCGTTGAACGTTTCGCTACTTTATCTACTGACGGTCCATGCGGACAACCATTCACACAATGCCCACATAATGTACATCCTTCCATTTCTGATAATTTATCAATACTCACATTCGGATTCATTAACTCCTTATTGGGGTGGAGAATGGCATTAGGCTGTGGTCGATATCCAGGAGAAGTCGGTGTATTTGTATTAATAAACGACCAGCCATCCTTTTGCGCTCCATAGTAAAATAATTCTTCTTTTGCCGTCGTTGGTGCTGGCCGTACAGGTAAAATATCTTCTACTTTTTCATAATAGGGAACAAGCTCTTTGTAGGAGATAGGCCAATGATCATCAAATGCCGACGCATAGCCGCGAGGGGAGTTCGCCCAATAATGCTGAGTCGTTCCACCAACTCCTGCTGATTGCCAAAGCTGACCTTGTTTCGGAATCATTCGATACCATGGTGATTTTCGTCGATCTGCAGGCCCCCATCTCAGTCGACCAGTTATCACATCATTCATTGTGTGTTCGTTCTTAACAAATTGCTCTCGTAATAGTTTTATATCTAAATCATCAGCTTCTTTACTACTTTTTGGTCCTTTCTCTTGGTTAGGACGGTTCCATTTTTTATTGCCATACCACGGCCCCGCTTCAAGAATAAGAACATTCAACCCTCGCTCCCCTAATTCCTTTGCGATAACCGCTCCACCGCCACCGGCACCAATCACAATGACATCTACATTCATCTTGACCATCCTCATTCTTCAAATTCTGTTACAAGAAACCCCTTCATACCTCGATAGCCTTTAGATGTACCTGGGTAGTGAACCATTTCCCACGTGATACTCGGTCTTTGAACTTCACGCTTCTCAGGCTCAGCAAAACGAGTGGCACCTAGACTAAACCATTCTGAGTAATATCCGAACAACACCATTTGATGGAGAAAGCTCATAATACTTTTAATGAAGACGATATCATTTCGAAAAGGGGCCGGTAATGGCTCTATATCAAACTGGTTCTGCTCAAGCATATAAATCACCTCATGTCTTTGTTCATGGGTAAGTGCCGCAAAATAACTTCCATTGTTCACTTGTGCTACTTGTTTTTTTGAAACAACATATTGTCTAGCTGTATCTTCTAGCATGTCAGCAGTTGGAATCGACAGCTTCACTCGACCTTTCCCCCATTTCTCCTCAATAGAAACAAAATGATCGAGGACATAAATTAAATAGTCATCCAACCGTAAATCTAATGCTCCTAACACTCTTGGAATAATGGCATCAACATACGACATGAAAATCGTACGGTGGGTAGAAGAAGGGTCGATTAATGGATCTTGATTATCATGTAATAGCATCATGCACCTCCTTTTTCATTCAACAGGTCTTTTTTATATAGTTTTGGTCACTAATGGATTATTTATGCGTGTGCAAAAAAGCGTGTTAAAGAGTATTCACTCATTTAACACGCCCAATTATCTATTAGCTGTTACCTTCAATATGGCTAAGAAATATTACATGTATATACTTTTCATTCTCCAAACCTGAATCGACTTAATTATCTGACTCTCTCCCCCCATAATTGAAATTCCGACAGCATCCTCTCTTGTTGGATATACTCTCGTCGTCAGGCTTTTAAGATCATTTATATATGCTTCTACAATTGATTTATCAAGAAATATGCGGAGTTGAATTGGTTGCTTTTGATTTATACCTACTTTGCCGCCTTGCATACCAGTTGTCCACTCCTTCTTATCAAGTGTTGTCTTTGTTCGGTCAACGATTAATTGATCCACTACATGATCATAATATAGTAATGTTTCCTCTACGCGATCTTTTGATTGTCTAAAGTATAAACCAACCTGTTCGCTTGAAAGCTTTTTGATTCGAATGACGATTTCAAGCATTTCACCTTCTATAAATTGTAATGTTTCATTCGCTTGCTCCACAGTAATATCTTTCAAATCGACTAACTTAGATTCTCGAAGTGCTTCCACTTCATCTATTGGTTTAAAACGGATACGGTCATCCTCTCCTAAAAAGACATGAATAGGTAGCCCTCCATTATGAGCCCATCCCGAAGCGTATTCATATTCTAGTGGTCTTTCACCTTGAGCGATGGTAAATAAAATAATTCGCTTAGTAGTCGGATCAATCATTGCACTTGGTCCTGTAAAATGAAAGTCTCCTACATCGAACAAATGAGGTTCTTCAAAATCCGGAATGAATTTGCCACTTTGAAAATCCCATTCACCAACCCAATAATAAACCTCTACATCCGCATCACCATCAACTGGACTGATGATAAATAAATGCTTCTCTTGCCCATGACTGTCTTGACCAAGAGGAAGAAGAATTGGAAGCTCCCATATTTTACCTAGATAAGGGAATTTCACATAATCACTTATGTAAAGAGGCCCACGATGTTTCCAATGAAGTAAGTTCTTTGATTCAAATAATAATGCCGTACCACCTCGTCCTTTTATTCCAGAGCCGACAAGTTGATACCATGTATCCCCTTCTTTCCAAACGAAAGGATCGCGAAAGCCCTCATCATCTAGTTCATACCCTTTAGGTTGGTATAAAATGGGGCGACCATACTTTTCCCATTTTTCAAAATTAGGATCACCGTTATCATCTATGGTACACCTAGCTAAGCCAATCATTTGGTTAGGTATATATTGATGGTTGCCAGCTGTAAAAAATAATACAGGTAGTCCTTTATCATCATAATGAGCACACCCTGACCAAACTCCATCAGGGTCAAATGATTCCAATTCTGGTGAAAGTGCTATCGGCAAGTCTTTCCAATGGATCATATCCTCACTAACCCAATGTCCCCAATGAATATTTCCCCAATAAGGCCCTTGTGGATTATGTTGATAAAAAAGATGATACTTTCCTTTATAGAAGAACGGAGCATGCGGCTCATTCATCCAATGGCCCGGAGGTGACAAGTGATATTGGGGACGATGTCGATCTAATATAAATTCTTGTCGATTGATCACTAAATCCCCAAAATCAATTGAAGGAGGTTTGCCACCATGTTCGCTTAAATATGCCTGATAGGTACTTAAAACTTCCTGTTCTGATAACGCTTTAGAAAATAGACAAACTTCATCCATCAACCCAGAAAACATACCTAAAGCAAAGGTTCCTTCAATCATTTGAGGATCATTAGGCTTACCAATCAATAAATCTTCATTTGCTAAAAGTAGAGACTGTCCAGCTTCAACTTTTTTAGATCTAGACTTTTTTCCATTTTCATAAATAATCATTTCTCCGCTGGGGGCATGATAGGTTGCTACAACATAAGTCCATTTATTTTTAGATAATATCGACTGATCCACCATCAGTTCTTCCCAATTTCTCTCTAAGCCAAGTTGAAACGTAAGGTAACCATATTGTTTTATACCTAATAGAAAGCCTCTCTTTTTGCTTTGATCATTATGACTCATTAAAGCTGCTACATTATCATGATTTAGTCCACCAAATGAATAAGGAGCAATCCACATCGAAACCGACAATTCATTTTTATTTAGTGAAACGTGCTCTTTCTTTCTTTGTACATATGTGGAAAAACCATCGAACCATAATGCCTTTCCTTTTATCCCTTTTTTACGCTTTATATCTCTGCTCGGCTGAAACATTGCATTATGAAAAACATAATGTATTGAATCTTTCATTCCTCCAATTGTATCAATGGTAAACTTCCCTTCATCCTCAAACGACCATTGTGCTATCAAGGTATTACTTAACTTTGTACTCATCTCCATCCGTTTCTCCCTCCAATATCTTTACACTTAAGCACTGAGTGGGACTACAACCATCGAAGGTGTCAGAGGTTGATTCACCTCATGACACCCTATCTATCATTATTCAATATTTGATTTAAACCGATCTAACCCATCCTGATAAATTTCCATTAATTCATTCAATCCCATACGTTCAAGCTGTTCTAAATAATTATCCCATTCGTCTTCAATGCCACCATTCAATAACCAAGATGCTTGCTTTTGATCTACAAAATCCATGATATCAACTTCAAGTCGATTAATTCGATCTAGCTCCTCTTCACTAAAAAAGATTTGTGGGAAATTTTCATCGACTAGATACGGAGCATACACATCTTCAATATCTTGTAATCTCTGCTTCGCTCTAGGCTCCATATCAACTACTGTTCCAAAATCTTCTGCAAGGACAACGGTTGGTCCATTTGGTGCTACTTGTTGACGAAGCTCTCCCATTGAAACTCCTTCTTCTAATTCTTTGTTAATAAGCATTCCATTTTCATCTTCTTCATAAATGATTCCTATTGGTCCCCAACTTATTTGGGCAGACATTTTCGGATCATAAATTTGATCGACCCACCTCATCGTAATCTCCGGGTGTTCATTAGCAGAAGTAATCACAAAGGCTCCTCTTCCATATTCAGAATTATTTGAACGACCTACCATTTTATGACCATTTGGTCCTTCTAAAGGGGGTAACAATACATAATCATCTGCATGTTCAGGCCCAACGATTTCTTCCGTTTCCCACCAAATATACGATCCTAATGTAGGTGGCTCAGTCTTTCCTTTGGCAAAATACTGACTAATATCTTGAATGTATGATTCGGAATCAATTAACCCCTCTTCAACCCAACCATGATAATATTCAATCGCCTCTTTATATTCTGGCTGCACAGCAGTAAAGATTACTTCACCATCACGAACAATTCGATGCTCTGTATTATCTGGTACTCCAAATGCCGCAAACATATCTCCAAAGTTTCCTGTCCAAAAATTATGCATATAACTTAAAGGGATAACATCATCTTTCCCTGATTCATTAGGATCTTGATCTCTAAATGCTCTTAATACATCACCATATTCATCGAGTGTTGTTGGGACATCTAATTCTAATTTATCTAACCAAGCTTTATTTATCGATGTAAAATTGGGAACAGCCGCTAACCCCATCTCTTCTGCTCTCGGCAACGAATAAATGTGACCATCAGGAGCTGTAACCATACTTCTTAGTTCAGGACGTTTCTCAAATATCTCCATTAAATTAGGTGCGTATTGTTCAATTAAATCTTCCAATGGAATAATTTGACCTGACCTGCCGTATCGAACGATTTCATAATCTGTAAAATCCGCATTATAAAAAGCATCTGGTAGCTCATCACTTGCAAACATTAAATTTTTCCGTTCCTCATACCCTTCACCAGGTATATTATTCCATTCGATATGGACATTTGTCATCTCTTCTAACGTTTGAATGATTTCCATTTCATTATAATCAGGTGCTAATGGGGCTTTAGGAGAGACAAAATTCAATGTGATTTTCTCATCAACAACCGGAAGACCGTCTGCATTAAAATGTTGATCTCCATTTTCATTTACCTGTCCCTCATCCTCTCCACCAGAATCCTGAGAGCATGCTACCATAGTAGCTAATAAACAAAACAAACAGATTATTGCAAATTTTTTACCCATTCTTAATTCCTCCCTTTTTTAATAAAGTACAGAACTAAAACACCCGTTTCCCTTGCCCATCACCCCCTTCAAAAAAATAATCAAATAAGCCAATATCTCAAAGTTAATCGTTTACGTAAACGATTAACTAGAATACGGTGCTCCTAATTGCTGAAAGGATTTATAACAAATAACATATATGAAGTAACTAAAAACACTTGTAAAAAACAACATTAAAATTGGAAAGTGATACAAAAGCATTCCCACAGCTAAAAGAAAAGCTAAGCCTATGCTCGTATACTTCCATTGACTAGTTGCTATAAAGAACGCATTTTGAACCAACTTCAATACAGGAAGTTCAAAATGAACAAACACCGGGAATAGATACATACTTGTATAAAGAAAGATAACGAACAACCCACCTATTATGAAAGCCATCAATAAACTAATAATAGAAGCAGTTGGATTTAGTAAATGAAGATTAACAAGCATGATATATGTCAAGGGCAGCCAAATACTAGTTAAGATCATACTTGGCTTGATATTTTTCTTAAAATGCTTGAGAAATGGCATAATTACTCCCTCATCTTTTTTCATATGCCAGTCTCTAATGACACCAAACATGGCAATCGTTCCTGTAAAAAAGGTAACAATCGGTAAACAAGAAAGCAGCCAAAGGCCGTTTAACAATAAATAATTCATGCTCTTTTCCAATGTTTGATATAGACTTGAGCTCAAAACAGTCATATAACTAGCCTCCTCTGCTGTTATGAGGTTCATTATCCTTTTATTCCACCAATCATAACTCCTTGAACAAAATACTTTTGAATAAATGGATACACGATTAACAATGGCAAACTCCCAACAATAATCACGCCATATTTAATAAGATCAGCAATACGTTGCTGTGCCGCAACCGAATCAAGATCACTTACCATCGTAGCTGCTGCTTCATTTTGAATCAGAATATTTCTTAAGATTAACTGAAGCGGGTACAAGCTTTCATTATTCAAATATACAAGTGCATCAAAGTAAGAATTCCAATGTCCAACTGCGTAGAAAAGTACCATAACAGCAATAATTGGCTTAGACAATGGTAAGACAATCTTTAGGAAAAATTTCGTATTTGAACACCCATCTACTTTCGCTGCTTCAAGCATTTCATTAGGAATCGTTGCTTGGAAGAACGTTCTCGCAACAATGATATTCCAAATCGCAACAGCCTTTGGAATGATCATAGCCCACATTGTGTTCACCATTCCTAAGTTTTGAACAATTAAATACGTTGGAATTAATCCTCCTGAAAAGAACATGGTAAATACAAACATAATCATGAAAAAATTCCGACCATAAAAATCTTTCCTAGATAATGCGTAAGCCGCTGTTAATGTTAACGTAACATTTAAAATCGTTCCAATAACCGTATAGATAATTGTATTTTTATAGCCAATCCATATCTTCCCATCCTGAAATATTCTTGTATATCCTTCGAACGTAACCTCCAAAGGGTATAACCACACATCACCAGCAAAAATACGATCTGGATTACTTATAGAAGCAATTACGATGAAGTATAATGGATACAGAATGGCGAGTAGCATAATTGTTAATAATGAGATATTAATTACATCGAATATTTTATCTTCTTTTGTACGTTTAATTGTTGATAAATTCATCCTTTCACCTCACCTTTACCATAGTCCATTACCTGATAAACGCTTTGCCACTCTATTCACATACCATAATAAAAATAAGTTAATAACTGCATTAAATAATCCAATCGCTGCAGCAAAACTATACTGAGCTTGTTGAAGCCCTACTTTATATACATAAGTCGGAATGATTTCTGATGACGTTTGGTTTAACGGTGTCTGAAGTAAATAAGCTTTCTCAAATCCAATGTTCATAATATTTCCTACCGACAATACAAGTAGAATCATAGCAATCGGTAAAATAGCCGGAATATCAACATGAATCACACGCTGTAACTTATTCGCTCCATCTACAATAGCCGCTTCATGAAGTTCAGGATTAACGGCTGCTAGTGCTGCCAAATAAATGATTGCCGCCCAACCCGTCTCTTGCCAAACACTTGAACCTAAATATAAAGGCTTAAACCATGTGGGCTCTGTTAAAAATCGAATTTCATCCATTCCAATTAGAGATAAAAAGTTATTGATAAGGCCATTTCCTGAAAAGAAAACATAGACCATCCCAACTAAGACAACAACAGAAATAAAATGAGGCGCATAAATGACTGTTTGTACAAACTTTTTATACCGTTTAAATACAAGTTGATTTAACATAAGCGCTACAATGATTGGTAATGGAAAAGTAATTAACAGCTGAAGCGCACTTAATGAAAAAGTATTATAAATCAAATTCCAAAATTGATAGGATTCAAAGAATCGAATAAAATGTTCAAAGCCTACCCACGGACTACTTGTTAAGCCAAATCCGGGTGTATAATCACGAAAGGCAATTTGCACTCCATACATTGGAACATAGTGGAAGAGGACAAAATAAATAAATGTCGGTAAAAGAAACAAGTACAATTCCCAATTTTGTTTAATTTGACTCCAACGACGATCATTTTTATTTGGCTCTACAGGTGGTATAGGTTTAGAAAGTTTTTGAAGTACTGGTTTCATAATACCCTCCTTAATCTCCGTTTACTAAAGGTAGCGTTGCTTCATTCATTTACGTTGCCTGCACCTTCACTTTCATCTCCCCAAACACTTTTTAATGCATAAACCTCTAAGTTCAAAATGGTTACCTCGCCACCTTTAATATAAAAAGCCAGTTCCTGACTATCATCATCTGGGAATATCAAATCGGTTAGAACCACTTCTCCCTCTTGAAAAAATAATTCAATTGATGACTTATCGATGAAAATATGAAATTTTACTTTGTTCAAACTTTTCTCAATCGTTGCAACATGCTTCCCTTTAAATTGTTCACTAAATGAAACATCTCCAGAATTTTCTCGATCAATAAACAGTTTATTTGCTAACAGGTTATATCCGACAATAGTACCTTCCTTTTTCTTTGAAGACTTTCGCAATTCAAAGCCAAATTCTTCTGCAGAAAGATTTTCAACTTCAGCAATTAACTCAAAAACCTCTTCCTTCTGATCCTTCAATACATTCATTTCACCGTTTACTACTCGATTGTTCATTTTAAATTTTTCTTGTCGTAGCTTTTTCAGTTCATGAATTGGGTGTTGATGAAGTTTAATATCTCCATTGGCTGTTTGTTTAAGCTCAACCTCACGAGGGATAGTCATTGCACTTCGCCAAGGGCTAGTTGGGACTTCATTTGCATATTCCCAATTACTCATCCACGCTAACCAAATTCTTCTACCATCCTCAATTGGAATATCGGAAAATGACTGAGTAGCGTAGAAATCTTTACCGAAATCAAGCCATAATGTTTTTTCAGGTTCATTCACATTTTTAAATGTTGTGCCATCAAATTCCCCGACAAAATATTGCGCACCTGATCCTCCTGCTACAGCACCCGAGCCTATGTCCACTTGCAATATCCATTTTTGATTTAATAAATCTCCATTAACAGGTAATGAGAAAAGATCAGGACATTCCCAAACACCACCATGAGCACCCTCAGATTCACCGAATTCACTAAGAAACGTCCATTTCCTTAAATTTGTTGATCCATAAAGCATTACTTTTTGACCGGCAGCTAATACCATAATCCACTTTTGAGTAACCTCATGCCAAAATACTTTTGGGTCTCGAAAATCTTTAATATGTTCGTTAGGGATAACAGGATTATTTTCATATTTTGTCCAAGATTGTCCTTCATCTAAGCTATAAGCAATACTTTGTGTTTGTACACCTTCATTTGAATGAGTAAAAATAGCAACTAACCCCTCTCCCCCATTAAAAAAGCCAGATGTATCATGCCAATCCACTACTACACTCCCTGAAAAAATCATTCCTAATTCATCTGGTTCTAAAGCAATTGAACAGTGCTGCCACTTCACCATATCATTACTTTTAGCGTGCCCCCAATGCATAGGCCCCCATGTATTTCCTCCTGGATAATATTGATAAAACAAGTGATACTCCCCTTTATAAAAAACCAACCCATTAGGATCATTCATCCAATGCTTTCTAGGACTAAAATGGAATTGAGGACGATATTTTTCTCGATAATCTATTCTTGCTTCTACTAAACTATTAAGGTCTGACATACTAACACTCCTCCACTAAATCTTGTAGCAAACTATTTACATCTTCCTTACTTGGAAGCGCTGCAATTGCCCCTCTGTTCATTGTAGTTAACGCCCCACATCCATTAGCAAACAGGACTATTTCTTTTAATAAGCGCTGTTGTCTAGTAACTTTTTCTAAAGAGATTGAATCATGTAATATTTCTGCTAATTTATAAAGAAATCCACCAACAAAAGCATCTCCTGCCCCTGTCGTATCTACTGTATGAACTTTTATTGATTGCACATGATCAAAGCCGTATTTTGTATAAAACGAGCACCCTTTATTTCCTTTTGTGATCAGAACTAATTTAACATCTCCTTTCATAACCTTCTTGACTGCCTCTTGCTCTTTTCTATGATGTGTCAAAAAGTACAATTCATCTTCACTTAGCTTTACTATATTCACTTCAGAGAGCTGTTCCAAAATTTGTTCGCGGGCTATTTGTTCACTCGGCCAGAGACCAAGTCGTATATTAGGATCAAAACTAATAATTGAATGTCGTTTTCGAGCATATTTTATAGCTTGTTTCGTTGCGCTTCTTATCGGTTCATCAATTAAGGAAATAGAGCCAAAATGAAAAATGGGTGATGAGTGGAACCAATTTTCATTTATGTCTTTACGCTCTAACAACATATCGGCTGCTGGTTGACGATAAAACATAAAGTCTCGTTCCCCATTTCTTTGTAACGATACAAACGCAAGGGCAGTATTTGCCTTATCTGTTCTTAATAGATAATGAGTATTTACACCGTTCTCAGATAAAACCTCCTCTACATACTCTCCGAAAGCATCTTTCCCTACCTTTCCTATAAAAAATGACTCTCCGCCTAAACGTGCTATTGTAGCACTTACATTGGCAGGCGCACCTCCGGCAAACTTTTTAAACTCTGAAACTTCTTTTAACTTATAACCATTAACAGTCGGAACAAAATCAATCAACACTTCTCCTAGACATATGATTCTTGTCATTTCTACACCTCCTTATTATAGTAATCGTTTACGTAAACGATTACGTAAACCATTAAAGAAATCAATGTAAGTACACTTACACCGATTTTCTTGAAATAAACTCTGAAGGTAACAAAACTTGTTCTCCTTCATACTCCTTTCCATTTTCTATACGTTCTAAAAGAATACGCACTGCTTCCTCACCCATTTCAAATGATGGCTGTTTAATAACCGAAATAGGTGGAGACGTAATCTTCATCCAATCATAATCATCAAATCCAATAAGAGCAATATCATCAGGAACCTTCAGGTGATTTTCATTTAAATACCTTAATGCTCCCATCGTCATAACATTGTTTGCAACAAAAATTGCAGTTATATTTTGATTTTCAACCAATTCTTCTGCAAACTTATATCCACTATCAAAGCAGGATTCCCCTTCTTTAATACATAAATTGTCGATAGGTAAATCATTTTGTTCATATGCCTTTTTGTAAGCTGCTAACCTCTCGTCGCTTGTCGATATTCCTAATTGTCCAGTTATAAACCCAATTTTCTTATGATCCTTTTTCATTAACAATGTAATAGCTTCTAATGTGCTACTATAACTATCTGCGATAACAAGATCTCCATTGTATCCAACAGGTTTGCGATCAATAAAAACCACTGGATACTCTCCACTAAAATGTTCAAGATAAGGCTCCACATTATCAGCTGTTGGTGCAATAATGAGTCCATCTATCAACTGTGAATTAAACAGTTTAATTTGTTCAATTTCAGTTTGAATATTTTCATGAGAATTACCCAAAATCAAATTATAGCCTTGTTGCTTTACAATCGTTTCAATTCCATTTGCAATGGACATAAAGAAAAAATTTGATGTATCTGTATATTGCATAGGGACTATCAAACCTATAATCATAGATTTTCGACTTCTTAAGCTTTTGGCAACTAAATTCGGTTTATAATCTAGTTCTTTCATCGCTAAAAAAACTTTATCCTTCGTTTCTTTTGCAACATAACGAGTTCCATTAATCACATGTGATACTGTTGCGGTTGATACTTTCGCTACTTTAGCAACATCTTTTATACTAGCCATCTCTTACTCCTTTGTATCCCACTTAGGTAAACGTTTACGTAATCGTTTACATAAATGATAAAACGTAATTAAACGATTGTCAATATCTTTTTTTACTAACACTTTATTTAGGAATAAGTCATTTAATTAAACAACTTATCCCTAGCCAACTTATGCATGATGTTCAATCTTTCGGTTCTTCCCATAAGCAATCAAACAGACTGCTAACAAAACAAGTATCATCCCAACCAAATGACCAAAAGAAAACGGCTCTCGTAAAAAAATAAACGATAATGTAGCTGCACTCAACGGGGCGACTCCTGTTAGCACGCCAGCCTGGTTTGCTGGTATTTCCCTAACAGCTTGATACATTAATATGAAAGCTACTACTGTAACAAATAATCCATGATGCACGATAATCCCGAAATCTATTAATGAAAGCTCTCTAAAAGAAAATAATCGCAACTCATAAATAGCAAACGGTAAAAATAATATTGACCCTATCGCACTAACGAAAGTCGCAATAACAAGTGGAGAATGCCTCTTTGAGCTAATCTTCCCTAGCAAAACAAACAAAGCTTCACTAATGACCGCACAAAAAATGAATCCATTGCCGATTAACGGTGCTAATCCCCCTCCAACTTGACTAACTCCTGCCGTTTGAATACAAGCCAATCCTATCATCGTTAACCCTATGCCTATCAGCACTTTGAATGATGGCTTTTCCCTTATAATAAAAAACGCACACACTGCCGTAACAGCAGGAAGCGTACTTGTTATAATCCCACCTTCCAGAGCAGTCGTATATTTCAAACCATAAAGCATACAAATACTAAACAAAAACACTCCTGTTAACGCTTGAAGAAACAGTATGAATAGTTCTTTCTTACATACTTTCGTAACTTCTTCATAGACGAATAAAAATGGTACTAAAATCATGGTAGCCATTAAAAACCTTAATTCAGAAGCAACAAAAACGGGTACATTTTCGACAAGTACTTTATTTGTAACAACTGAACTTCCTGCAAGAAACATAGCCAGTATCATTTTGAAATATGCGCGTCTCATTCTTCCTAGCTCACTTAATAGGATTCTCTTAGATAAGATGTAGAGTCAAGCATACTTGTCACAGCTCTATATATATTCGGTGGGTATTCTGCTAAACGATGACACAAATATAAATACCATTCAGTACCATAGACCATATACACTTTTGTTGCCACACCTTGATCCTTTAGCTCTTTAAGCAAGTTCGGTTGAATGCCATAAAGCATTTCACATTCAACACCTTTTCGATGAAGAATTTCTTGATTAAATAAACGTTTAATTAATTTCTCATCATGAGTCGCAATCGATAATGGCTTATGAGCATTCGTTATGAGTTTTACTAACTGAATATAACGATCATCTAGCTCTTTAGATCGCGGTAAAGAAATTCCTTCATCTTCTTGATAGGCGCCTTTTACGATTCGTATTTTCCCTGGATAATGGATTAATTCTTCTATATCTGCTTCAGATCGATGCAATTGAGCTTGCACGGTTATACCTATATTTTGATATTCAACTACTAGCTCCTTGTATATATCCAATATGACATCCGTTTTTGTGGCTTCTTCCATACTAATCATCATCACATGATCAAAGCGTTTTGCTTGATGAAGCAGTTCACGCATATGCTTCAAGGTAAGCTGTCGATTAACCAATAAACCAATGTGAGATAAATCTAATGATACCGTTGCCCCCCTTGCCTTACTCCCGATAGCCTGGATGCATGCGATATATTCATCCTTTGCATCGATACTCATCTTCTCATCTCTATTATTTTCACCCATGTATTCTAAAGAAATATCATAACCCTTCTCAAGAAGCTCCATTGCTTGTTGAATTGCTTCTTCTTTAGTATCTCCTGCTACAAACCTCTTTGCTGCTTTTAATAATAATGAATACCATTCTTCTGATTGAAGAACACTTGCTTTCTTCTCTTCATCACGAGCCAATTTCTTGAAAACACGTGCCATCTCTAATGCATCTTTTGAGAACATGACTTCCCCTTCTTTCGTTAAATGATTTACTATGTATTAGGCTACCATGGTAAACTGGTATAAAATAGGTCCACTATATCACCATTTCAACAGTACCAATTTAAGAATGGGGGATTTAAATGCTATGGTTATCAATTGACCGACAATTAGAACGTCCTTTAACAGAGCAGATTTATACACAAATAAAAAAGAAAATTTTACAAGCTGAGTTAAAAGCAAATGAGCGGTTACCCTCTACGAGGCAATTAGCGCAGGATTTATGTGTTTCGCGGAATATTACGATTGAAGCATACGAAAGGTTGATGGCTGAAGGGTATATCGAGACACGTCAAGGCTCTGGAACTTATGTTTCCTATGGCGCCCATTTTGAATTAAATCAACATATGAGCCTTTCCGACATAAACGAAGAGCGATCACCTTCTGATGATCAAAATGTTACCAACTTTCGTTCAGGGATTCCCGACTTACGCTTATTTCCAAGAGCCATATGGGCAAAGCTCACATACAACACCATTCATGACTGTGATTATAAAGCTCTAAGCTATAGCAATCCTGAAGGTCTCTTAGAATTAAGAGAACAATTAGTTAACTATTTATTAAAGGTTAGAGGCGTCCAATGCCATTCTAATCAAATCGTTATTACCTCTGGAGCGACTCAGGCATTATCACTTGTTGCAAAGCTCTTATTATCAAAGGAAGATCAAATCATTATGGAAGATCCGATTACAGAGGATATCCAATCGATCTTCTCTAGCAGTGGGGCGATCATCCAAGGGATTCCTGTTGACCATAACGGTCTCCAAACAGACTTAATTAAACAGCACGAACGATTAAATGCGATTTTCGTTACTCCTTCCCATCAATTCCCTTTAGGTAGTACTCTTCCGATTCAACGTCGAATCCATTTAATTCATGTAGCAAGAGCGGCAGACTGCTACATAGTGGAGGATGATTATGATAGTGAATTTCGCCATGAAGGTGCTCCAGTTAGTTCATTACAAGGCCTTGATCCAACAAGAGTTATCTACGTCGGCTCCTTTAGCAAAATATTATCTCCAGCTCTACGTATCGGTTATTTGGTGCTACCGCAACCGTTCATTCAAAAATGCCGTGAATACAAATGGTTCTCAGACCTACATACACCATCCGTTGAACAGTTGACTTTAGCACGATTTATCGAAAAGGGTTATTTAGAACGTCATATCTTAAAAATGAAAAAGGTATACCGAAAAAGGCGTGATCTACTCATACATTTACTGCACAAAACATTTCCGAACCAGCTGTCTATAACAGGTCATTCCACTGGATTACACTTGATCGCAGAATGGCACGATCTACATTTTTCTAATAAGATAATTGAAACGATTCGGACGAATGGGGTTTACCTTTATCCAGTTGAGGATCATTCGATAGAGAAAGGTCATCATACAAAGAAAGTTATCTTTGGATACGGTCATCTTAACGAGGAGGAAATACACGAAGGAATACGTCGCCTCTCAAAAATTTTGAACGAAATAGATCTCATTTCATAGGAGAGACAACTTGAGGGCATCGAAAAAAATTAATAACAAATTTTTTCAGTGCCCTTACTTCTTATGCCGCAAATAAAAAATAGCCAGCTGTGTACGATCACGAAGCTCCAGCTTATCCAAAATGACGGACAATGTATTTCGTACCGTCCCAACACTTAAGAACAAATACTCAGCTATTTCTTTATTAGAAAGACCTTGCGCCACCCTTTCTGCCACTGCACTCTCTCTATCCGTTAGCATGTCTAAACGATCTGCTCTTGGTTCAACTAGCTTCTGCACAACTGTTTCATCAAATACAGAGGAGCCAGACTGTAATGCCCTAATTTGCTGCGTCATATTCTTCTCAGCGGTCGACTTGATTAAATAGCCATTCGCCCCAGCTTGAAGCGCAAGTCGAATATTTGGCTCATCTTGAAACGTCGTTAGCATCATAATGAGGATATGAGGGAAATCCTTCTTAATCTGTTTTGTGCTTTCGATTCCATCCATAACTGGCATACGAATGTCCATTAAAATAAGGTCCGGATTCTCATCGCTTCCCTTGCAAAAGCTTATTGCTTCTTGACCATTTCCAGCAGTACCAATAACAACAAAATCATCTTCAAGCTCCAACATCAATTTCAAACTTTGACAGACAAGAGGGTCATCATCAACAATGACGATCTTCATTTAACTCACCCCTTCCTTCATGAATCGGAAACACACATACAACTAAATAACCATCAGCAACATTCACAGAAATACTGCCTCCAGCCGCTCTCGCTCTTGCCTTTAAATGCCTTAACCCCGTCCCATGATCTTCTTTGTCCAAGACGAATCCATTATCTCGAACACTTAATCGAACAATCATTTCTGTTACATCTAAATGAATGATCACCTTAGTTGCATTACTATGACGTGCAATATTAGTCAGAACTTCCTTCATACAAGGTTCAAGTAAGCTCCAAATTTGAACAGGCACGACATTCATATTCCCTGATTGATTAAACTCCACCTCAACCTCATTTCCTAAATAATTGTTCGCAATAAACGCCAGTTGTTCTGCACCTAATCTCGCTACAGGTGTCAAGTCATGAACAGTTTCACGTAATGTCGTCGTACTTCTTTCAATCCTTTCTTGAACCTGATCTAATATCGCCTCTTTCTCACGTCCTTTTTCAAGCCTTCTAAATGTTTGCAAGCCAAGAACCGCACCCGTTAAGTCATGACCGAGATGATCGTGTAAATCACGAGCAATGCGATACCTTTCTGAGACCTCAGCCATTTGTACAGCTTGGCTATTGGCCTCTAGTAATTCCGCCTTCACCTTCTCTAATTCATAGCGAGCCAAACGTTCTTCATCTGCCTCAAGTATCGTTTGGTCGTAGCTTTTTTTTCCAATAATATAGAATAGCACCTATTACACCTACATTCAGTAAATACCAAAATAAGAAGACCTCATGAACCGAAGCCAATATCACACCGACAGGAATTAGGAACAGAGAATAAAATCGACCTCTCACCATTCCATCAAAAAGCGACAGAGCGATTCCATAAATGCTCCCACTCCAAATAGGTAAAAAGACAAGGCAACACACTAAATCAACAAAGGACAACCAAAAAGGTATTTTGAATCTCCAACGTAACCCAGCTAATATGGCAAGGATGAAGATGAGAATAAATCCATTATTCCATTGATCATTCACAACCCACAGTGTACTAAGAAAAAGCAAACACAATATACGTATCAAATAAACAAATGAAATAGGCTCTACCTTTACCTTCATACTTCACCTCATCCATACCAAACTCTAAAGGGAATCAATGTATTCGTCGCATACTCCCAATCACCAAGAACAAAAATGTATATAAAACCATTATACCTCCAATAAATAGGAAATGACTAATGGATTCATCTCCAATCGCGATCCAACCTAACCCTTCAGCTAACCAATGCACGGGTAAAAGCATGGATAAGCGTTGAAGAAAAGTAGGAAGCATTTCCACTGGAACAATTAAGCCACCTAATAACGACATAAGCATAACGGCTGCCATATATACTAAAAATGCTGATTCCTTACTACGATATAATGAATTCCACGCTAATGCCATTGATAAGGAAACGAAGCTGAACAAAATGAATAATACAAGTACATACATCGGTTGATAGAGCTCATGTCCGTATAGATACCCTCCTGCCACGACGATGATACATTGAAGCACAAGAATAAGACTATAAGCCAATAAGTTTTGCCAGAGATACTGGAAATGGCTCACAGGTGCAACTGCTAGTCGTTTGATAACTCCTTTTTGCCGATCTTCAACCATTAAAGATGTTAGGCGAATCCCGACAAATAAAATCAAGATCCCAAAGTATTGATAACCAACCGGAAACCACATCCACCCTTCAGGAGGATTAGGTAAAAATATAGCCGCAATCGGAAACACCGTTAAAAACAAAAGGTTCGATAGATTACGAACATTTCTCTTCAACACAAAGAAAAAAATCGTCATGGCATACGTCTCCTTCCTAAAGCGAGCATGATAGCAAATAAGACAACAATGTATCCAAGTAGAAGCAGTACTTGAAAAATCACTTCCTGTTCGAACACACCATTATAGTCAAAAATCGCTACGTAACTGATTGTTAATGGATTAACGTATTGATTAAACCAATCGATAATGACATGATCAGGCATCGGAAAGAACAGACCAGCCATGAGAAACGCACCGAGACCATACACCTCGCTTAGCCTTTCAGCAATCTTAAAGTTCCTCACCGTAAAAGTGAAAATCAAACAAACAATACTCGACAATATCGCCATTAACGAAATAATAACAATGCTCCATAGAGGATGGCTCCAATTCACTCCTAAAGCGTATTGTGAAAACACCATTAAAATCACTCCAAGTAACACGGAAAGGATCGTTCCAAGCAGCATTATAGTATATCCATACAATGTATGATTCATGGGCAACGTTTGGATACGATGACGACGTTCAGTAAAAAAGTCCATGTAAATATAAGACATAACAATAGCTCCCCCAAATAATTGAAAGCCTACAATCATATACATAGCTGTTTCTTCCATAATAGGAAATCCTCTTTCACCAGGTACATCTGGTAAGATGAAAGAAAAAACCGTCAAAATAACCATAGGGAGCAAAAGAAGAAGCATCATCGTCATATAATCTCTAGCCAATCGCTTAATCGTATAAGGAACCGTACTTAACACTCTCATCATTCATCCTCCCCATCACGCAATTGTTTCCCCGTAAGCGTTAAAAAGACATCCTCCAAATTCGGTTTCTCCGATTGAATACCAAGAACACTCGTATGTGACTTCACAATTGACAGCACCCGGTCAAGGTTACCTGAACCTGTTGTCGATACGATATGAATATTGCTTCCTTCCTTCGTTACTTGCTTCACCCCAGTTAATGACTGTAGGCGGTCAAGTGGAACTAAATGAGGATCAGTCACATCTATGACTAGCTTTTCTTCATGCTGAATCGTTTGGATCAATTCTTCTGTTGTTCCCTCCGTAATTAATTGTCCTTGATCAACAATGACAACCCGTGAAGCAATCGCTTGAACCTCCTCCATATAATGGGTCGTATAAATAATCGTTATTCCACGTCTTTGTAGTTCTTTAACTGTTTCTAATATGTGATTTCTTGATTGTGGATCAATGCCTACAGTCGGCTCATCCATAATCACCAGCTTCGGATTATGTGTCAGAGCGCAAGCAATATTCAGCCGTCTTTTCATTCCGCCAGAAAACTTCTTCGGCAACATCTTCCCTTTAGATGAAAGTCCGACAAAACGAAGAGCTTCCTCTACTCTTTGTTTCTTCTCTTCCCCCTTCAGCCCATACACACCAGCAAAGAACTCCAAATTCTCCTTAGCCGTTAAATCTTCAAATATCGTCAACTCCTGTGTCACCAAGCCCATTTGTTGTTTATTTTGGTTACTAAACGGCTTTTTATGATCACCAAACAACGTAATCGTTCCGTTATCCTTAGAAATAATACCTGTGAGTACTTGTATAAGCGTTGTTTTCCCTGCCCCATTTGGCCCTAATAATCCAATGACCTCTCCTTCTTTAATCGTTAAGTTCACATAATCTAAAGCGACAAACGAGCCATAGCGTTTTACCACATCATTCATCGATGCAATAATCATTTTCCATCACTCTCCCTTATTGATTTCAACATTAGTATGACATCACCTATCGCTTCCGATTAGTGACAAATGTCATTTAATAATTGCAAAAAAAAATAAAAGTGTACCCAAAAGCCCAAAATCAACCTTGGATACACCTTTATTAATAACAGACAAGCTTTTTTAAACTTTTATTCGCTCTGGTCTCCTGCCCGTAATGAAGATTCAGCCAATAAAGCAAGTTCTTGTGAATTTTTACTAATCTCCTGGATCGTTTCAGAAAACTCCTCAATTGACCTAGCTTGTGTATCAGTTAAGGAGTGAATATCTGTGAAAGCACCGTTCAGTTCCATAAGAAGTTGCTGAATATTATTCGTAATTTGGTTAATTTGATTAACATTGTCTTTCGAATACGTTGCCAGCTTACGTACTTCATTAGCAACAACAGAAAATCCCTTCCCTGCTTCACCTGCACGTGCTGCTTCAATAGCCGCATTCAAACCTAATAAATTACTTTGATCTGATATTCCTTGCACGACAGATGAGATTTCTCCAATTTGCTCCGCGCTTGAGCTCACATCCTTCATTTGTCCTGACATCTCCGTTACATGTACGACTAGCTTTTGAATAGAATCACTAATATCATCAATCGATGCTGCCGTCTCTTCTACAATCGCAGAGAAGCTTTCAGCCATTTCAAAGAGCTGATTTGCTTTTTCCAAGCTTGTACCAATCCCAACACCGCCGATGACTTTCCCTTCATCATCATGTAGTGGGATTGCACGAGCGATTAATGGGAACCCAAATATTTCTTTTGGAACATTGGCAGACAATGGTTGATTGTTACGGATTGCATTTGTAATGATATCTCCCTCTGCCAGAGGATCACCAGGCTTCACATTTAACGAAAATGTCTTGCCAGGAATATTAACGATTAATTTTTCTGTATCATAAATACCGACTGTAATATCATCTTGTATCAATTCATTAAGAAATGGAGCAACTCTTTCAAAAGCCTGAATAATCTCTTGGTTTGATTTTACATCTTGACTCATGTCACGTAACCTCCTTTATTTAATATGGGAATTGTCGTTGACCGTAATGAACAGAAATCCATTGTAATGTCGTAAATTCATCTAAACTCCATTCCCCGTTCAAGCGACCAATTCCAGATTGATTTTCTCCACCGAAGGCGACAATTGGTTCGTCATTGATCGTAATGTCATTTACATGAATCATCCCTGTACGAACCTTCTTAGCAAATTCAACACCACGCTCTACATTAGATGTATGTACTGCCCCACTTAATCCAAAACGCGTATTATTAGCGATTTGAATCGCTTCTTCCTCCGATTCAAACGGAATCACGCATACAACAGGGCCAAACAATTCCTCTTGTGCAACATTCATACTCGGCTTGACGTCGATTAAAATCGTTGGCTCCACCATTCTCCCAGAGATGTTTCCTTTTAATAACGGAACAGCTCCTTCTTCAATCCCTTTGTCAATCAATTGCGCGAGCACTTCTGCTTGGCGATCATTAATAACAGGACCAATGATCGTTTCTGGATCACGTGGATCACCTACTTTTAATCGAGATACCTTATCTGCATATTTTTTAGTGAATTCTTGATAAATTGATTGATGAACAAGTACTCGGTTAGCTGACATACATATTTGTCCTTGATGTGTAAAACGGCTAAAAGTAGCTGCTTGAACAGCATAATCAATATCGGCATCGTCTAAAACGACAAAGGCACTATTACCACCGAGCTCCAATAATGGCTTTTTAAAGTTTTTAATGGCCTGTTGGCCGATATAACTTCCTACTTTCGTTGAACCTGTAAAGGAAATGATTTTCGGTATCGGATGCTCCACAAAGGAATCACCAATCTCGTCGATCGTTGTCACGACGACATTTAATAACCCTTTCGGAACTCCTGCCGCTTCAAAAATACGGGCAATCAATGTTCCTCCTGTAATTGGTGAATTTTCATGGGGCTTTAATACAACGCCATTACCTGCGCCTAATGCCGGTGCAACAGATTTAACCGATAGAAAGAATGGAAAGTTAAATGGGCTAATGACTCCTACAACACCTACAGGTATTCGATATAACCGATTTTCTTTTTGATTCTCCGCCGATGGTAGAATTTTCCCTTCCATTCTTAACGGAAAGGTGGCTGCTTCTTTAATCATATTTTTAACGAGCCCTATTTCAAATGCTGCTTTTAGACGTGTACCACCTAGTTCATCTACAATAAGACTTGTAATCTCTTCTTCATGATCTTCTATATACATCACTGCACGCTCTAAAATATCTCGTTTTTGATACGGATTCACATGATCCCATTCTTGCTTTGCTTTTGCAGCAAATTGATAGGCTTCATCAATATCTGCAACATTTGCAACATGAAATTGATTGATTACTTCATCTGTATATGGATTAACGTTATTGAGAATAGTATTTCCTTTTCCGCTCCTCCATTCACCACCTATGTATTGTTGAGACAATTGTTCTAAATTCATCATGCTCCTCCTTTTAATTACAGTATATAAAATATATCGGATATAGGACTAAATTGTTGAATCATTTATACTATATTTCTTTATTTAACAAAGCTTTAGAAAAAAGACCCATAGCCGTAAGCTATGGGTCCTAAAACTGAAACGCTTAATTGTTCTTCAGCTTCATCCTTCTCATCGTTGTAAATGCAAACCCTACTACGATTAAAGCCGCACCAACCATCAACCAATTATACAAATTTGTAGCTGTATCAGGTAATGTTTCACCCGATCCTTTTTGTTCATCATGACTGACTTCTTCAGGTTGATACTCTCCATTTCCAGTTTCAGTTTCATTTTCTGTTCCAGTTCCGTTTCCAGTTCCGTTTCCAGTTCCGTTTCCAGTTCCGTTTCCAGTTCCGTTTCCAGTTCCGTTCTCTTCAAATATATTTGAAGAGAACACTGTGAAAATACTAAAATGGTTCGTTTCAGCTACTATAAAGCCATCCTCTTCGTATCCACCTATCTCTTCCCAATTACCTGTCTGTTCATTCCAATAATAAACCTTCAAATTAGTTGTATCATCATCTTCATTAATTGGAAAGCGTAGTTCGATTGGCTCCTCGAATTGATGAACACTATCATCATTTTGAACAAGCTTAAATTGATAGACCGCGCTTTTGGCTTGCTCAATATTAGAAATATCATCTTCGGATTCAACAAGCTCCATATGAATGACCGCATCCCCTTGCTTGAATGCGCTCGCTGGAATTTGTATCTGTACATCCTCCTTGGATAACACTATATCAATACCTCGTGTAATTAATTCGTTTACTTGATCAGCTGTTAATTGTAGACGTCTTAAATCAGTAGAAACAGAATTAAGTGCAATCCATAGTGTACCATGATTTATTACCGAAGCTATCACATCATCTGAAATAATCGCAGCTCCATCTTTTTCTTCTGGTTGAACTAAGATCAACTCAACTTGCTCTTCTTCAACTGGAGGAGCGATTGAACCTTCTTCTTCTTTGACTGGGTCTTGATCTGTCTCATCACCAGTCTCTTCCTCTTTGACTGGGTCTTGATCCTTCTCATCACCAGTCTCTTCCTCTTTGACTGGCTCTTGATCCTTCTCATCACCAGTCTTTTCCTCTTTGACTGGCTCTTGATCCTTCTCATCACCAGTCTCTTCCTCTTTGACTGGCTCTTGATCCTTCTCATCACCAGTCTCTTCCTCTTTGACTGGCTCTTGATCCTTCTCATCACCAGTCTCTTCTTCTGGTGGCGGTGTAGTAGCTTCTTCTAATACTTTAATTGTAATGTATAACGGCTCTGCTTCATTACCAGCTTCATCAACCGCTGTATATTCCACAACATACGTAGCTGGTACCGTTGTATCAATGTCAATTTGCTTAACCACTTGTTCTTCTTCATTATAAATTGTAACCGTCGCCTCAATATCTCCATCGACATTATCTGTTACAGTGACGGTTGGAACGATAAATTCCGCACCATGTTCAACCTCTATCTCTAATTCACCATCATATTGAATAACCGGTGGCTCAATGTCTAGTGGAGAATATTGCACAAGGCCATAACCATACAAGCTATCTCGTCCTTCTGGACCGAGATCATTAGCTTTTTTGATAAGAAGATCTCTAATTTCTTCATTTGAAAGCTGAGGATATTTCTCCATTAAAATAGCTGCCAAAGCCGCAACATGAGGCGTGGCTTGAGAAGTACCACTCATTGCGACATAACTATTTCCCGGCGCTAACCCGCCAATAGTACCACCAGGAGCAGCTACTTCATTTTCAGGCCCAGTGGCTGAGAAGCTTGAACGTGATAAATCCTGATCAACTGACGCAACTGCAATAACCTCGTCGTATTTTGCAGGATATTCAATTTGTTCACCTGATCCATCTTCATTTCCATCATTTCCACTTGCTGCAACGACTAAAATCCCTTGTTCAACCGCCTCTTGAATCGCTTCAAGTACAGCAGGAACCTCACCCTCAAAGCCTAAACTCATAGAAATGATGTCCACTTCCTCTTGAATCGACCAGTCAATTCCAGAGACGAGATCTGTAGTAGTCCCACCTCCATTTTCACTAAATACTTTCACACCATATAATTCAACGTTTGGAGCAATTCCTTGATGCGTCGTTCCTTTTTGTGCACCAATGATTCCCGCTACATGCGTACCATGGCCATCGAAATCATATGTATAAACGTCATCCTCAAATACCGAATGGCCACCTGCATATGTAATATCTTGATGCTCATCAAATCCTGTATCTAATACAGCCACCTTGACACCATTACCTGTATAGCCATCATCCCAAGCATCAAAAGCCTTCACCATTTCGTTATTCCAATCATATTCACTTATTTCTCTTGATGAGTCTGCTTCTTCTACCATCAAATGGAGCGGTTGATCAATTGAAACCGAAACAACATTAGCATATCCTTCTAACCGTTCAATCTCACGTTCAGGTACCTTCATTGATATAATCGGTAATGCTCCCATTTCGACTACATTTTCATAGTTTGCACGATTGAAAGAATCTACTAAATTTGTAGAATCTCCTTCATACGTAACTAGCACATCTACTTTTTCGGCTTCAGCTGTAGCAAATGTGCCAAAAGGAAAGAGTAAATGAGTCAAAAAAATAAACATGAAAAATAAGACCGATACTTTATAACCTCTTCTTTTCATTCTATTCCCTCCTCGTAATCTTGTTGTCTAGCAATTAATCATTCTTTAATTATATCGGTTTAACATGATTAATGTTTACTTGTAAATAACTTCAACTATCGTTATTGAGTGATAGACCTACTAACAAGCTACACCACAAAGCACCTCGTTCATTTAATAGTAACCGGGAGATGCTTTATGAAAAGTATGCATGGTTTGATACGGCTTTACGTTACACCTTCCTAATATCTCTTAAATGACCTTTTATTTCCCCCATCCACTCGTAAACATAGCAAGTATCGCTTTCGTCTTACGGTTTGATTGAACGGGCATCCATACACTTGACAATGTAAAAATGTTCCCTGTAATATGCACTAGCAACAAATAACTAATTCCTTTGTATCTTTCTCTTCTCGTACCCATCCCGGTAGTGAATTCGAAACGAGTTATCATTGTCATGCTCTCTAATCACAAAAAAGCCTGTCGACTGTCTCTCTTTTTCGATACTTTGTCGACAGATTATAACGAATTCATCTATTTATGAGTCAATTGTTCAAATCGACTGCTCCGTTAATGCTCATGGTAGCTCTATAATGGTCTTCGTACGCTGACTGTCATTCACAAGCCTGAGCTCATCCACGCCAAAATCAATCGCCGTTAATACTAGCCCATGTTTAAATGCTGTCAAGTCTATTACATCTGTTTCAAACGTAATCTCAATTTCTGTTTGATTCTCTACAATTTCCGTCATCTCCAAATCATTCGGAATCATTGAATAATAGTACTCACCATCATCAGCTTCTTTCATTTGCTCAACCGTTTGTTCAAACGTATTAGTCATCGATTGACCGATATGACGCCCGCTTACATAAGAATCACTATTTGAAACCGCATAATACCCTCGGTTCTCCTCTCTATTGACAGTCATCGTTTCAACTTCCCCCATTTGTCCATACGTAATTCCAGGAGAATCTTCAACATAGAATTTTAATTCATCAATCCCATAAAAATGACTGATCTCCATTAGCATCTCATCGAACATCAATTGCTCCGTAGACGCCATACTCATTAATTGCTCATTCTCAGAAAACACAAGTGTCACTTGAGAGCCATCTTCTATCGTCACTTCAAGAAGCTCAGCTAACACTTGATTTGAAGTGAAATCACTAGCAACTAATGAGTCCATAAATCTCATATTCATATCACGAGGTGATTCTAATTGCTCAAGCTGTAATGTCATAACTGCCATCTCAGTCTCATCTACTAGCTCAAAATCTGTGTAAAGAACGAACTCTTCTGCAATTCTCTCCTCGAGTATTTCACCCTCTTCAGGCTCATCACTTTCTTCGTTTTCTATAGGCCTCTCCTCATTTTCGTCTAATCCCTCTTGCTGACAAGCAATGAGTATGAGCAGCATAACAAATGAACAGTAAATCAATATCTTCTTCATATGACCCTCACTTCCTTCATACCTTACTCTTTTCCTCTCATTCCCCTACTACTAAAAGACAAAACCTAAAGGGAACTGAAAAAGTCGTTTTGTACTTTTTCAGTTCCCTCAAACCCTGTATTTCTTCACAGTACAGGGTTGACAACAGCTACCTTTCTAATAATCTACTAGCTCCATCTCAACAACCGAAGAAACCCACACTGACTTAATCTTTGCAATCTGCATTCGTGCCACTTCAGAGCGAGCAGCCATTGGAGAATCACTTTTCACGTAGCTATCCTCCTTCAAAGGAGAGATATAGAGATACATTCCCTTTTCCTTAATCGCTTCTTCATGTGCCGTTAAACCAATTTGCCAAGTCGTTTGATTACAGAAGTTATCGTGGATCAGCTCTCCATCGATAAATGCATAGCCGATGTCTCCTTCATAATCAACATTCAGAAGCAATTCCTTAACACTGTCAAAGGCCACATCAGGCACTCGCACCTTCACTTTTGCATCACTCACTTGTTCCACTTCGCATTCAACGCCCCGTTTACTCAGCTTACACCGATACGTATGAAAGATTCCACTCTGTCCTAAGTGTACAATCTCTTGTTCTCGACTTGAAATCGTATCACGAAATGCAGGGAATGCTTTTAATTCAAATGGTGACTTCTCTTGACATTCTAAACGAAAACGATGTTGATCAACTAAGACGACTGCGTTTGTTACGATTGCTCTCTCTTGCCCATCAAGATTCACTTTCCAGAAATTCAATGATTCCTCATGTGTGAGCGTGCATATGTGCACTCTTTTACCACCCTCACATTCCAACATAACCGGTTGATTCATGAGCTCTTCTCCCCTAATGACATACGCAGTCTTATCCTTTACTACCTCTGCATCCGTATGTACCGCGACTATCCCCTTTTTATCAACAGAATACTCAGGTGACATCCCTTTCGGCGTAAAGAAGAAATGATACACTTCTTCTTGATACTCAACCTGTGTCATATATTGAGTAGTCGCATACAATAGCGTGCAGCTTGATAAAGATAAACGATACGGCAGAATGCATGACTCCCCCTTTGCAAGCGACATTGTCCCTTTCTGTGGCACACGAATTCGTTGTTCCTCAAGCTGTAATGCTATCGCGAAATCCTCCTGATTCTTCAATTCCACATGGTCCTGATAATTGTTAATAAACAGAAAACCACGATCACCATCTGCTCTTACCGCATATCGTAACGTATCTACATCTGTCGGAGCAACTTGATCTGCATTTTCTGGCAAAACAGTTTTCATTTTCGTTAATATTTGCTCGCATTGCTGATAGAAATAATGCTGACGCTTCAATCGTTTATACGATTCTCGAACTTGACCAAATTCCCCAAGTGGCGCTTGATAATCGTACGATATTTTCGGTGTTGCTGTTTCGTTTAAAAAGGCTGTTTTCTTACCTTTTGGATGGGAGCCACCATGAAAGACATAATACCCAACGAAATTACACCCACCTGCAACCTTCATGTTAGCCATTGCATCGACACTTTCATAAGGCAATTGAAAACGATATTTATAGAAAACAGTCATTCCACCGCCCATTTCACAGCAAGCATACGGAAGGCTACTAGCAGGGTAATTCGGTGTAAACGCAGCATACGTCGTCCCGTCCTCATGGAAGCTTCGATAGACATATTCTGAAGTGGCCGGGTGCTCGGTCTCATCTCCATAGAAGATCCACGGCCAAAAAGCATATCCACCCCACAACGGCAATACATCATGAGCTGGAGCAGCTGCTCCTCCCCAGCCAGTCGCCGTATAAAGTGGCGTCTTAATGCCGACCTTTATCGCTACATCCTTTAACACCTTAATATGAGAATCGCCATCTTTCCCTGCAGAGACCCATTCTTGGGCAGTTCCTGTCGTGATCTCCCAGGGTGCTCCTGCATGCTCAAATTCATTTTCAATTTGCGTACCGATTATCGGACCACCTTGCCCAAATAAAAGTCCATTTATCTGCTCGGCAATTTCCGTATAAAACCGCTCAACAAACGATACGTACTCATCATCATTTGAGCGCAGATCAAACGGTCTACCAAATAACCAATCGGGCATTCCACCATTTCTTGCTTCACCGTGAGCAAATGGACCAATTCTAAGGATCACATAGAGACCATGCTTCTGACACAATTCTACAAACCTTCTGACATCTTTATTACCTGACCATTCATACACACCTCGTTCTTCTTCATGGTGATTCCAAAACACATACGTCGGAACAATCGTAATCCCAGCCATTTTCATTTTAATTAACTCATCTTCCCACTTCTGGTCATCATAGCGACTAAAGTGAAATTCCCCAGAAATCCCGAAAAAGGGCTGGCCGTTTTTTTTAAGGTAGTAATTCGTTAACGACCATTGATCACCATTCGGTGCCGTTCCTTGTACGTCTAAATCAGCTCGGTAAATCTCCTTCCTCGCTCCTTTTACATCAATCGAATATTCTCGCATGCTAGCCCTCCCTTTCTCCTTGAGCCATCGTAAGATGAATTGCCGCTCCTTGATGATTAGGGTCTAACTCCAAAACCTGTTTAAATTCTTTCATAGCTTCCTCTTGCTTATTCAAACCTAACAATCCTAATCCCCGCATAAAATGACAGTGTATTCGATTTCTAATTGATAAATCATCATCAAACACAAGGAAATCAGGCAAGGATACAGCAAAATAATCAATCTTCACAACATCGAAATAATGTCTTTCCGCATAGTCGATCAACGTGTGAAATCTCCTATTCGCCTCATGCTCATTGTTCAGCTTCTTCCAAGCTAACCCTTGATAAAAAATCATCTCTGGTGGTTGGTCATTGTAATACATTACACTTGCTGGCTCTTCTATTCCTTCTGAAGCAGCCTCAAAGTATTGCACTGATCGTTCAGCTTGCTCATCTCCTTCATAAGCACAACCCAAATAATAAAATATATCATTTTCCTGTGCTCCATGAAGTTTTCCTTCTCCGAGATTCTCTGGATAATGTAACGCCTTTTTCAACAAGTTGATCGCTTGCGAATAGTCTCTCTTCTTCAAATGCCATTTTCCTAATTCGACGTGAGCATAGACATACTGTCCTGTTACTTTTCCTTCACCGCCTTCCCACGGATGGAAGGTTCGCGACAGTAAACGCTCAATTGCCAGCATATATGTTTCAGTAACGTTTAGTAGCGTGACATATTCAATATAGAGGTCATCTCGTTGTTCAACTAAATCAATATATTTATCCATTAATGATAAACGCTCTTTCGGATCAAACCCAAGCTTCTTCTTAAGTTGATCGAGCTCATAGAACACACGCGCATCACTAGGATCACACCGAAAAGCCTGCTGTAATGATGCAAGAGCAAGGTTTGTCTCATGACGCTTGTTGTAATAAGCTAACGCTAAATTTCGATGAGGTGTGGCAAATGATGGTGCAAGATCTGTTGCTTCTTCCCAATGATTAATCGCTTCATCATAACGCTTCTTATCATAAAGTAAATTACCCAAATAATAATGTGCTTTCTCATCATCAGGATAATCCTTGAGAACATTAGTTAGCACGAGATAATCTTGCAGTGTGTTCGGAAAGCATGTAGACTCATCAATCTCATAAGCCTTCAAACGCCAACGCTTCCCCTCTTCCGTACGACCTTGCTTCTTAGTGATATAAGCTAACGTATAAGGTACCATCGGCTCATTCGAGAAATTCACTATTTTAGTCAAGAGTTTTTTTGCTTCTTCATACAGCCCACACTCCATATAATCATTCGCAATATAAAGAAATGATTGTGATTCTCCTCTCGTCAACTCCACTATTACATTCCATAAACGTCGTGCTTCCTCCTGCTCTTCTTGCTCCTCTAGAATGAAGACTTGCTCAAAATACGCCCCAAAATCCATTGAATCTAGCTGAATCGATTGCCGACATTCGTTCAACGCTTTATTCCATTGCCCTGTCTTACGCAAAAGAGCTGCTTTTAGCATGCGTGCTTTCATATGGTTCTTGTTTCTTGAAAGTGAGCGATCAATAAGCTCTAATGCATCCTCATAAGACTGACGCTCTGTCGCAATTTGCGCCAAAACGAAATAACTACTATCCTGCCATAACGACGACCAAACCGCTTTATACAGATTGGCAAATGCTTCATCAAGCTTCCCTTGTAGCTTTAAACTCAACCCTAACTGATAGTACGCTTCACTATCGTACGGATTCGTATTTTTCCACGTTAACGATTGCACAGCTTGGAGGAAATAACGTTCACTTTCTGCGAACAAACCTCTTCTTAGCAGCATTAGCCCATATGCAATGTTCAGGCGAATATCCTTCGAATCACGCTTCAAACCCTCTTCATAATAAGATTCCGGTTCAAAGGTTGCATGGCGATATTGCTCAAGATGCAAGCCCGCAAGATAGAGCTCCTCCGTCGTTTTCAATTCTTGTGGCTCAGGTAACGGTTTAGCTGCTTGAGGGATTTCCTCTAATGCTGGCTTTTGTGGCTGATAGGAAACGAGCCTTTTTCCTTTACAGTCTTTCACTTCAACGAGAACGTCATGAGGCTGCTCACTCTCTTTCAACTGAAATTCAAGATGATAGATATCATTTGGAGACAACCTGCATACCTTTTCGCTATAAGTCGTCTCCTTTCCAGTTACCTTCACTGTTGCCTTTTCTACTAGCGATGTCGCGTATACAGCGATGACTGCTTTCCCTTCCTGCTCATCGACTTCCATATTTAGCGCAGCATCCTTCGTCGCATTTTTCACAAGTCCGATCTCTTTGTAAGGCATAAAATATTGCGTAAATGTTTTTGTTTCATAAGGGTGAAGCCATGTAAAGTCCGGTTGATTGTCCGTAAAGACACCGGTCATTAACTCAATGTACGGTCCATCCTCGTCGGTTAGCTGCCGATCCCACGCTTGACCGAACTCCCCATTCCCCCACGTCCATTGCTTCTTACCAGGAGAAAGAAGATGGTTAGCTACATGTAGCAGTCCTCCACGTACTTGATGATCATAGCCCCCGACAAAATCATAATCTGATTTATAAGCCATATACGAAGTCGGTACCGGAATATTTTTATACTTTGAAATATCCACACCTGCGGAATAATCCATTTTGTAGTATTCGCCTGTTGCAATCGGAAATCTCGATACATCTCTCTTCCCATGATCAAAGACAGCGTTTACATCAGGAGGGAAAACGGATTGTGTATAATCATTGACCGCTACAGCTGGATTCGCCCACCAAAGAAACGTCTGTGGCATGGATGTCCGATTGTATAGCTGCACATCAATTTGTAAATAAGCTTTATCAGGATGTAGCGTAACCCCTGCTGTCATCTTCGTTCCGTACATGCGATCAATCTCTCCCATCCAGACCGTTGCACTTCCATCCTCATTTTCATTCATTTGATAATCAACTGGACCAAATGTATTCGGTCGATGGTGTTGTGGCCAATTAAACTCAATTCCACCCGAAATCCATGGCCCTGCCAACCCAACGAGTGCAGGCTTAATCACTCGATTGTAATAGACAAAATCATAATCGTTTGTTTTATCGAGTGCTCGATAAATTCGCCCGCCAATTTCCGGCATTAGTTCAATCCGAATATACTCATTTTCCAAAATAACGAGCTGATATGTTTTTAACTCTTTCTCATCCTCAATTTTATCAATAACAGGATACGGATATACCTTCCCCGAGCTCCCTTGATACACTCGTTTTTCTAAAAACATTGGATTTTTCTCCGGCTTTCCTGTCTTATAAGTTGGAATTTCTCGTTTCTCGGTCCATACTTTCACTTGTTCAACTTTGCCCATTCACTAGCAACCCCTCTCCCATGTCTTAACATAAGCGTACATATGTCCAAAGTCAGAAGCCATTGAGCAAATGCGGAATGTAATGGATAATATTCGGTTTTGATCTAGGTTTAGGTTTGCTATACTAGTAGAGATAACATCATTTATTTTCTTAAATATGGAGGATCATATGAAAAAGGCTGATGGCTTCGCGGCAGAAAAGCTATACATTTTACCTGAATATATTGAGGACGACTTACATGAGCATACACTTCTCAAAGAAGGATATATGAGTGATATCGGCTACTTTCCAGAAGCCAATCATCATTTTAGAAAACGAGAAAGAGGATGCCCTTCACATATTATGATCTACTGCTCTGCAGGAGAAGGATGGATTCAATTAAATCATAGCAATATGATCCACATAAAACCTAACACGTTTTTCTTTTTACCGGCTCATACAGCACATACTTATTTTGCCGATGAACGAAATCCATGGAGTATTTACTGGTTTCATATAAAAGGAGGCAGTATTTCCACATTAGCACTTGAATTGAACCTTTGCCTTAAGCCGATCGAGATTTCCTACAAAGAAGGCTCTCTGTTCATTCAAATGTTTAACCAATGCTATGACTTTATCTCACATAAACCTTATTCAATCGAGCACCACCTTCATCTCACTCAAACGATTCGTTACTTGCTCAGTACGTTAGCTATGCATACGTATCAATCACATGATACCGAACGTAAAACGGCCTATATAGAAGAAGCCATTCTATTCATGGAAAATCATCTTCATACGTCGGTATCACTTGAAGACATAGCAAAAAAGGTGCAACTCTCAAAGCAGCACCTTAACCATATTTTTAAAGAAGCAACAGGCTTTCCACCGATCGATTATTTCTTACGCCTTAAGATCCAACGTGCCTGTCAGCTACTCGACTTAACTAAGCTTAGCATCAAGGAGGTCTCCTACGATATTGGCTTTAGGGATCCTTATTACTTTTCACGCATGTTCAAGAAAATCATCGGCCAATCCCCAAGCGCCTACAGAATGACGTTAAAAGGATAAATCTTGAAAACAAGAGTTTCATTCAAAGAAAAGTCCAAATGATCATATAACAT
Source organism: Halalkalibacter sp. AB-rgal2 (assembly GCF_041821005.1). NCBI lineage: Bacteria > Bacillati > Bacillota > Bacilli > Caryophanales > Bacillaceae > Halalkalibacter > Halalkalibacter sp. AB-rgal2. Next base: position 151,797 of record NZ_JBGUAV010000001.1, on the reverse strand, counting down.
TCTCCAGTGTCCATTCGAAGATGATAAATAAACTACTAGCCATTTCGCTTCAGTGGAAACGAAGCGAGCCTCTTTGCGAGTATTGCAAAAGGAATCCTAATCCGAACGAAGAACCTCATGCAGCGTTAGATCAGGAGGCTCGTCGTCGTCCGCCACTCTGTCGTCGCTCGGAGTGTGAAAGAGCCCACTCCAATAGGGAATCCTCTTGCCCTTATTTAGAAAAAAATAACCGTACAGCGTGGAAAGGTAATCCCCCTGCCGCTATCCAAGCAAAAATAAGAGAAATGAGGCACAAATGTCAAAATAGAGGCATGAAGAAACCGTAACGTCGTACAAATCTGAAATATAGAGAGAATAGAGGAACGAGGAGCACAGGTAGCGTGAAAAAGTGGGCCTCGTCGTGGCTCGAAGACTCGGGCCGTGAAATCGTCGGCTTCGTTATCCCCTCCCGCTTTCGCGATGCCACTGAAAAAGTGAAAATCGCACTTTTTCAGTGGCATCCTCTTTCGCCAATCGGAGTGGAAAGAGCGCGGGCCTCGTACCCACTCATGTGACCGTTTGCCCATTCACTTTAAACATCCGAACAAGGTCACCAACTGTCAGCTTTGCATTCGGTTGAAACGATTCACTTAATGTATAATCTAAAATCGTCTGGAACAGATAGCTATTTTCAGGACGCTTCAAGTCATTCGTTTCATAAGTCCGAAAGCTAGAGACAAATAACCTTCCTTTACCGACTTTCGCTTCAAAAGCATAGGTTAACCTTTTCATTCGGTGGAAATTATCAACGACCTCAACTATCGGTTCTACTTGCGGAACACCGTCTAGACATAAGGCTGCTGTCTGATCGACAAGGTGATACCACTGCCAATTGGACATCCCATCATGCGGGAAATGATTGAACACAGGATGCTCATTCACAATCATCCCCATTGTCGTACTTGCTTGGGTCGGAAACCAGAGGAAGTTCCAAAAGACCGGCAAATATTTCGTTTGCACCTCATCATATTGATTACCAGGCTTAGCCATCAACCATACCGAACCACCATCTAATAAAAACTGCAACACATCACGCGACATATATTCGGTAATCGCCAATCGAGCATCTTCCTTTTTATAACTACGCTCTTCAATCCCAATTAACTCACCATACGTTGCCCCATATAAAAAGGAATTCAGCTCTTTCATATTCGTCCAAATCTGTTCTATGCTAATAGGTAAAGGCTTCCGAGGATAAGACCAGAAATCCCACTCATTTTCAACCTTCGTCCCAGCACATTCAAACGTGACCGATAACGAGTACTGCACAGGTCGATCTTCTATCATTTTCATACGAATGTTCCCAAATGAATGGAGCATGCCTGCTTCAAGCGAGGAAGCCGTTTGTTTCCCTTGCTTCAAAACCGTTTCCCCATCATTTATGGTCCACGTTAGAACACCTTCACCAACCCTCGCACCAAAGTTGGAAAGCTCCAGTGCGACTTCTAGCTCTTCTCCTCCATAAAACGTCCGGCGATCACTCCGCATAAGCAGAACACGTGCATCGTTAAACCGCTTAAATTCCTTCGGTTCGATTACACCTTTACGATCCCAAAACACATCTAATACTCCCGTCGTCGCATGTCCTTGTCCAGGAAAGTCACGAATATCTAGCAGCTGGATTCCAGCTAGCTTCGGTGTACGTCGAGCTCTCTCCATAATCTCTTTATAGGATCGGACCATATGAGCGCCCGTCACTTTCTTAAATTGATCGACTCGCTTCCCCCATCCCTTCGCTGCAACGGACTGGTTGAACGAGTGCAACCAAACTGGCTTTAAATGTCCATTGAACTTCTCTTCAATACTCGGATCAATATACATCGTAAATTGTCCGTGCTCATGTCCAATAACAGGCTTCTCTGTTAGCCTCGTCAATTCACGATAATCCTCAGTCGTATTGGGTGAACCAGCATAACTTAATTCATACGGAGGATGCCAATTCAAAGACTGAATATAGAAATTCCCTTGACGATCATGGGCTGGAAGCTGGCCAAACCCCGTATTGTCCGTATACATTCGAGATGGATCGATCGATTGAGCGAGCTCTACTAATTCATTTAACGCATCATGTCCACTAGCACTAATTAATTCGTTCCCAAATGATAGCATGACAAACGAAGGATGCTCGTTCAACAGCTCCAACAAACGGCCAAGCTCCCTTTTGAAGAATGACTGCACTTCCTCTGGCGGCTGTACATCCCTATTAATGTAGTGATACGACCAATGAGGAAGCTCTGTTTGTACAAGCATTCCCTCTTCATCTGCCGCCTCCCAAAACGGCTTAGGCGCTGACCAACCGTGCAAACGAACATGATTAAAGCCATGCTCCTTGGCGATTTGAAATTGCTTCACATAATGAGCTTTGTCCCAAACAGGATACCCTGTTAGCGGAAACACACAACAATCCACATACCCACTCAAGAATACAGGCTGATTATTTAATAAAAAATGATGACCCTCCGTTTGAAATTGCCTTACTCCTATCCGCTTTTCTACACAATCGATCACCAAACCTCCTTGATGAAGGAAACATTCAACATCATACAAAGCTGGATGACTATCTGACCACAGTGTTATATCCGCTTCATTCAAGTCCAGCTCTACTTCAATCAATGAATGAGACTGCTGCAATTGGATACTCGTTTCAATTTCTTTCATCACCTTTTCTGATCCATTCTTTCTTATAACAACCGATAACTGACAATCTCTTATATCCTCGCAACAGACTTCAGCTCGTAAACGCCAAGACTGAGCATCTTTTTCTGGATAAAAGGAAACACGCTCCAATTTAGTCACAGGTAAGCTCTCGATTTCCACGCCACCCGTAATCCCACCCCAATTCGTTGCAGTATGATACGAGTGAATATGACTTTCCATTAAAGGAATATGCAGACGATTATCTACGGAAATCACAAGCGTTTGAACTTTGTCATACTTAATAAACGACGTCAAATCAAACCGTTGATCTGTCACCAGACCTTCTCCATTTCCCACAAACATCCCATCTAACCATACTTCCGTAAACCAATGAACGCCAGATAATACTAAGTAATGGTGTTGATCGCTCACGAGCTTAGACGAATCAACCTCAATCCAATACCACGCCTTTCCGATATATTCCCTCTCTTTTTTCCACGTTCCTAATGGATCATGTTCACTCTCTTCCCCATAGCCTTGCTCCTCCCATGAACCGGGTACTTGGATCTTATGGCCGTTTTTAAATGTTACATGTTCAATAGATATCTCATCTTTGGGGTCCAAGCAAAATTCCCATTCACCGTTTAAAGGCAGTGACTTACGTACATTCCCTTTCTCAAAACGCATGAATAAAACCCTCCCTCACCATTTATCATTTGTTGTTATTGTAACGCTTACATAACATATTGACCATTCACAATGACAGGGTGATGATGGAGGATTTACGGATTTTTCGTTCGAAATGAATAGTAAAGTTTATTTATTACTTTTGGGTGAATTTGTTGATTGACGCATAATTAATTCCGGTTTAAATACAACTGACTCTAATGTTTCGCACTTCTTAGATATGTTCTTCTGTTCAACTAATTGATGAATGACCTTACCTGCAGCATACCCCATCGTATCTTGGGGATGATGGATTGTAGTCACCTTCACTTCAGAAGCAACAGATAGAAATGAATTATCAAACCCGACAATTGATATATCTCTTGGAACTCTCAACTGTAATTCACGAATTATATCTAGTAACCAAATAACAAGTTCGTCATTATAACATACGATGGCGGTTGGACGCGTACTATATTCAGTCAATTTCCTTCTCAACTCTTGCAATGGATATTCCTTTTTTGTTTCTGTCGTATACGTAATAATATTACTTGGATTTAAAGGCAATCCTTGTTCACGGTGGGCCTTTATAAACCCTTTCATTCGCTTAATCCCTTGAATGTCGTCATTTTTAAAGAAACCGATAATTTCAGTATGATTAAGCTCCATTACATGCTTAGCTTGAATATATCCACCAGTTTCATCATCTAATACAACATAATAAGGGTCTAATTCGTCATAATAAGCATGTAACATCACATAAGGAATTCCCAATTTTTCAATATTCAAATAACTTCTAATATTCCGATTTGGAAGAGCACTTTTAGTAGGTTCTACTATTAATCCATCAAATTTTTGATGGATTACATTTTCTAAACAGCGCCGCTCTTGATGTATATCATTATTGGTACTGAATACGCTAACATTATAACCACAAGAACTTAAATAATGCTCCATTCCTCTAATAATCGTAGGAAAGATATAATCGTTAAAATACGTAACAATAACGGCAATATTTTTATTTATTTTTACTTTGTCAGAAGATGAACTCAAAGATCTATCAGCACAAAACGAACCTGCACCTTGCTTCTTATAAATCCATCCTTCATTAACTAAATCATCAATTGCTTTACGAACCGTATGACGGCTTAATTCAAACTGCTTCATCAGTTCGCTTTCTGAACCTATTTTTTGATGAGGTTGTATCAAACCCTCTTGTATCTTCGATTTTATGTGTTTTTTAACAATGCTGTATTTAGTATTCATTTAAACACCTCATAAGATTTGATGGTCATTTGTTATATCAAAAGGACTTAAATTAAATCTGGACCATTCAAAAGTAATGAGAATACATCTTATATGAATTGCCTCTTAGCCCCTTCTCTCCCTTAATTACACCAAAAGAACAATATTCATTTATGATGAATATTGTTCTTTTGGCTTATTCTGCTCTATCTTATCTAAACTACGATGAAAAAACCACATCATCATATACGATAACACACTTCCAGTAAAGAATAGTAGAATCGTCGGGAATGCTATTGAAAGATAGACAGATGTCCAAACTAAAACGAGTAGCAGTAATGCTAGATGAATTCTTGCAAACATAAATAGTATAGCTTTTTTAATAATCTGCTTCACTCCACCTGAAAAGTGAACCGCAACTGGTAGTAATGAAACAATAAAAAGAAAGTAGAGAAGAACCAATAATAGGAAAGCAAGAACAACAATGAAAGGGACATCTGTTCCTAATGCGATCATTAATTGATAGTTCACATAAAATAGTCCACCTATTAAACTCAGAACCCATCCAAACAAATTCGCTTTTAGAAAAACTTGTTTGTAAATACTCCAGAATACTTGGAAAATAGGAATTTGCTCTTCGCCACGCACCCATTTACGAACGATTACAAACATTGCCACAGTTGCCGGAAAAAAGCCAATTACTATAAATCCTATAACTGAAAAGCCTAGCCACAATAAATTTAAAATGGCAAACTTCATAATCACCCGAAACAATTGATCAACCTTTTCCATGATCATTGGTGATTCTCTCCTCCCTTCTATTTAAATCAATTATATTATCCTTTTACTCCACCAGATGTTAAACCCTCGATGAAGAATTTCTGGAAGAACAAGAATAAAATAATAATTGGAATAATACTTAAAACAGACCCAGAAAATAATATTTGGTAATTATTACCATAAGGTGTTAAAAGAGTTGCTAACCCTATCGGTAACGTAAACATATCATTAGAACGTAAAACTAATAACGGCCATAAGAAATTATTCCAACTTGTAAGACCTTGCAAAATAGCCATTGCCGCAAATGAAGGTAACATCAACGGAGCCATTATTTTAAAGAATATACCATATTCAGTACAACCATCTACTCGTGCAGATTCCATAAGCTCTTTTGGCAACCCTAAGCAATATTGTCTAAAGAAGAATACAGCAATTGGCGCCACGATCAATGGAAGCATCACAGCAAAATATGAATCAACTAATTGAAAAGACGTCATCATTCGAAAAAGCGGCAACATTAAGATTTCAAAAGGAATCATTAAAATTAGTAGAACGAGCACAAAAATAAACCTTTTCCCTTTAAATTCATAAAGAGCCAATGAATAGCCCACCATTGATGAAAACAACAGTGACAATACAATAAGAACCCCAGATATAATAAGACTATTCAAATACCATTGCCAATAGATGCCGCCCTCAGCTCCGAAAATGGCAGCGTAATTTTCAAAATCCCAGCTAGATAAAAATAAATCCGCTGTCAATCCATAACGCATTAGGTCAGAGGCTGGACTTAACGAAGCAACGATTAGTGCAATGACAGGGAATAGAGCAATAACTGCCACGGCCGAAAATAATAACACGAGCAATACACTAATAAGTATCTCTTTTCGCTTTTTATTCATTATGAATCACCCTTTTTAAATGCACCAGTTAAGAATAATTGAATGACACTAACAATAAAGATAATGACTAATAGTACAACCCCTACAGCTGCTCCAAATCCCATATCATTACGTTGAATACCTTCCACATAAATATATCCAACTACAGTTAATGCAATATTACCTGGTGAACTTGTTTCAAAGAAAACGAAACTTTCTTCGAACATTCTAAATCCATTAATAGTCGTAATTGTTGTCAAAAAGATGACAATAGGTTTAATCGCAGGAAACGTAACATTTTTGAACTTTTGCCAATTATTCGCTCCATCAATATCTGCCGCTTCATATAAGTCTTTACTAACATTTTGCAGTGCAGCTAAGAAATAGAGGATATTAACCCCAATCCATCTCCACGAAGCTAAGAAGACCATCAGAAACATAGCAGACCATGCATTATAACGCCAATCAACTGGATCAAAACCGAGAAATTGCAGCACTTGGTTTGCAAATGCTTGATCTGAATCCCCAAAGATAATTCGGAAAATCGTACCGGCCACAATAACCGACGTTAACGCTGGAATAAAAATAGAAGCACGAAATAAATTCGTGAGTTTCATTAAACGATGATTTAAAAATATCGCAAAAATCATTGGGACTAACGTTAATAGAATAACGGTAAAAATAACATAAATCGTTGTATTTTGTAATGCAGTATAGAAAGTAGGATTGAATACTCGTTGAAAATTAGCAGTCCCTACATACTCTATTTGGCCAGGTAGTACTCTTTGAAAACTCATATTTAGAGCACTGATAAATGGATACAGAAACAAAAATAGAAATGAAATAATAAAAGGAGAAACAAAAATATACGGCGCTGCTTTTTTTGAATACAGAAAATTAAATCGTTTTTTTGGGACGTTCCCTACGGAAGAAGTTTTCACTTTTTTGCCTCCTCTACAAAAATCATGCCTAAGGAGGGATGCAAGATATACACCCTCCTTAGAACCATACTATTAATACATTCTTGCTCGTACTGCTTCCGCAGCGTCATGTAAAGCTTCTTCAGGAGTCCGCGCCTGTTCACGTAAGACAGAATGCATCACTTGTGAGTGAATTTCTTGTTGCGCATTTGGTGTTTGTTCTGTGATATTTAAATCGTTAATTTCATCACGAACTTCTAATAAGATATCAAAGATGTCATCATGGAAGTAATCATAGAAACGGTTTTCTCCACGCATTTCTTCTGAATCCCAAACATCATGGCGAAGTGGATCGAAACCTAAGATTTCCCACAACTTCACATTACCTTCTTCAGTCAATTTCGCAAACGCAAGGAACTCTTTCGCTAATTCCGCATGTTCTGTTTGATTTGTCACAACCGTACCAGTTCCACCCATACCAGCTGATCGGTTTCCACCCTCTTCCCAAGCAGGAAGCGGACGAATTTGAATCTTACCTTCAAGGTCTTCCATAGAATCAAGGAATCGGCCCATATACCACATAGGCATCATAATAGAAGCCGCACCACCATCATTCATAAATCCAAAATATTCTTCCGCGTGATGGAAACCACCAGGCGTTAACTCAGCAATTTCATGTTCATATACTAAATCACTCAAAAACTGAAGAGTATCAATGTTAATCTCATTATCTAGAATGACATCATGATTTTCATCAAAATAATCAGAACCTCTCTGACTAATTAATGGCCAGAAGGAGAAATGCTCATCCGTTTCAACAGTTGTCATTGTCGCGTCAGTATTTGCAACAACTTGTTTACCTGCTTCAACATAATCATCCCATGTTTCGATCGAATCAATATCGACGCCAGCTTCTTCCATAATTTCTACATTGTAATACATCATTGTTGCACCAACATGGTAATCAATCGCGTAATAATCCCCTTCTTTTGCATAGATCTCAAAGCGAGACTGTACGAGATTATCCAACTCTGGTTCAACAACATCATTTAATGCCTCTAACTGAGGTACACCTTGTAGATAGTTCGGAAATTGAGAAATTTCAATATCAGCAAAGTCCGGTGCTCCACTTCCTGATTGCAGAGAAAGCAACAAATTATTGTGAAGTTGATCAAAAGGATATGTTTCCGCTACCAATTTGATCGGTTTATCTGGATTTTCTTCATTCCATCGTATCGCAGCATCTTCAAAAAATTCTGAATGTAAGCTTTGGAAATTCCAGAATGTAAGCTCAGTTGCTCCTTCGATATCATCACCAACAACAATTTGCTCTTCTAATTCTCCTCCTTCTCCTTCTGAAGAACCTTCATCTGACCCTTCATTCGATCCCCCATCACCTCCACATGCAGTAACAATAAATAGTAGAGAGATAATTAATACTGCTAAAAACTTCTTCATAAATGACCACTCCTTACCTCGATTATTGATTTACTAATTTAAAACTTAGTAAGCACTTCCATTTCAACTTATACGTATATGATGGCACCATCAAATTGAAATAGCCTAATTTAATCGCAATAACTTTAACATCATTACTAAAACACCATACATTAACCGCTTTCAATTCATTAACTTATACGTATAAGATTAACTCTAGTATAAATGAGTGTTTACTATTACGCAATATTTATAATTAATTTTTTTACTGAAATATCAATGTATTTACTGATCATTGTTTTCGTTATTAAGTTTATACATTTATTACCCTTATAAAAACCGTTCTAATCATAACATACATACAAGTTATTACTTCATTCCAATTGAATACACATTCATACTCCTCTTATCAAGCAAGAGTTATACGGTTAAGTTATTGATTAACACCTGTTCAAAACTCATTGAAAAATTTAAAAACAAACCTGTATAAAAAATGGTACGATATATTTAACTAATACAAGGTGGTGTTCAAATTGAAGCATCTTCTTTTTCATGTTTCCAGAATATTGTTAGGTGTTATCTTCTTAGGTGCTGGCATCAATGGTTATTTTGTTATTCTACAGTTCGATCCTTTCATCCCCACTAGTCCAGAAGCAATGGCCCTATTTGAATTTCATTATTTGCTCGTTGCCGAAAAAACACTTGAGGTTATTTGTGGGGTCTTACTTTTATGTAATCGCTTTGTACCACTTGCTGTAGCCTTATTAGCTCCACTCATCGCAAATATTGTCTTACTTCACATATTTCTTGATCATTCTCTACTTCCATTAGCGATTGTTCTTCTTTTGCTTCATATTTATTTACTTTTTTACTATAAGAACAACTTTATTAAGCTTCTTGAAAAGCAGCCATCTGTTCCTTAATATGTACTTGAAAGAACTGAGGAAACGTGTCAAAAGGGCACCAAAAAAGTTAAAAACAAAACTTTTTCAGTGCCCTTTGTTAAATGCGCTCTCTCCGGTTAAATTTATCATGTTTGGTAATTATCTCACAACTCATCTGGCAAATCATTTCGATAAAGTTCAATAAGGTTGTTACTACCCTTCAATGCCGCAACCACTCTTGCATGTGGACGGGCGTAAATGATCGGGTCATCCTGTTCACCGTACTCCCTCCGAACAGGAAAAGCTAATTTTTCTTCATCAAGAGAGAGCTCTGCCTGTACGCCAGGTTTGTTTCCACGTGCATCAATTCGTATCCAACGAGCCAATGATTGTAAATAAACAGCATTAAAGCCATGTAAACTATAGCCTTCCTCTGGCGTATCAAAGAGCATTAACCTTTGATAACAAAAGCCTGTTGGAATCCCTATTCCTCTTAGTAGTGCAGCTAACAAGTTCGATTTAGCAAAGCACATTCCGTGCTTTTTTTCCAACACTTCTGATGCATGATACGTCACATCCGTTGCTTGAATGTCCCAAGAGTGATCAATCTCGTCTCTAACAAACTCAAAAGCTATCTTAGCCTTTTCTATATCTGATTTCGTTCTAGCAAACAAGTCAGCTACCATTGCTTGTATGCTATCGTGTGAATAATTACAACAATCTAGCTCTCGGACATATTCAAAAAAATTGGACACTTCCGGTTTTACGTTCATCAGACACCTCCATGGAATAATATGATTGTTTATTTATAAATATACATAATAATTTATTTTTATTCAAAAAAAAAGAACCACGTTCCATTTTATTGAAACGTGGTTCTTTTAAATGATTCACTCAGGTCAACTGGTAATTACGGAAAATTAAAGAAAGCAATGAGCGAGTTGAATCGATTTTAATTTAAGATAACTTCCATGCCGGTATAAGAGAATGGAACTTAAAAAAGTAGCTAACCAATATATGCACGAAAGAGTAGATAACAAGTGTAATTAAATAAGTTAGCAACCAAGTAAGGAATGGTTCATTCAAAAAGATAAACAGTAAACTCATACCTACCGGAAATGGCACAACGATAATTAACCAAATAGGAGCTTTAATAGCCTCAGTAATTGCACCTAACGTAACCACAGATATACCAATAATGAGAGCTTGCCACATTAAAATACCTTCACTGAGAACTAAACTGCCGATAACATACGATATTGAGGTTAAGAGAATAGCTAAAACAAAATTAATAAAATATTTCACGAGAACCACCTACAGCATCAGATAATTTTAACCATTTTATCATGATAGTATAAATTTCGAAAAGAGCTTTGTTGCTATTCCTATAATAACATCAGCAAGTTCCTATTCTTTTTTCTAGCATTTTAATTTTGACTTTAGAATTAGAAGACAGAATCCTATAGGTTTTACGGGTGTAACGAAAAATTATAATGAACTTTATCACCTTCATCTATTGGAGCCATGCCTCTACTTAATGGCTTTGCTTTCATTCTATAAGCATCCCCTCACACACCCAATTCCCGATAAACAAAATCGGAAAAATACACTACACCATCACCAACTGCATCCAACCCAATCCGCAAGCTCAAAAACCCTCCGAACGTATTGTGATGAAAGCCAGAGGAATCGATAACTTTGTCATACTTCTGCCATTTCCCGTCCTTCCCTTTAAAATAAAACGAGACGATATTGTCAACGTTACTAATTCGTAAGCGGATAGTGTCGCCTATATAAGGCTCTTGACTATACGTTTTAAATGTCCGAAAATGTCTTACCCCATCCTGTGTAGCAGCTAAGCCAAACAACGCATTTGGATCATAATACAAAATAAAATGCGCAGCTGCCTCACCTACGACTCTAACAGAAACCTCTGCCTCATACTGTCGATCTCCAGTCATATATAAAATCGGTGATGAGGTTGATTTTTCCTTATCCTTCCCTTTCACCATAAGCTCTCCATTTTGACATGTGAAACGCTCTTTATCCGGTTCTCCAAACCACTGCCAATGAAGACCTAATTCATTCCCATCAAATGAATCAGATGTTGGAAATCCATGCTTGCCGGCTTTTCCTGTTGGCTTTTGGAGGATCTGCTCGGCATTTATCGAATTAGGAACTTTAAACCAACCATCCTTTGTCCATTCTATCGGTAATAACAACGTTTGCCGACCAATTGTATGAAGATGATGCTCATACGCATGAAACACCATCCACCACTCCCCGTTTGGTGTATCAATCAACGTTCCATGACCTTGTGACCACCATTGCTCCTCTTTTGAGTTCGTCTTAAGAATAGGGTTATAAGGAGAATGCTCCCAAGGCCCCCAAGGTGTTTTCGAACGAGAGGCTGCGACCATGTGACTGGTTGGCGGTCCTGCCGTTCCACCAACTGCAACTGTACAGTAATAGTACCCATTATAATGTGTAAATTTCGGTCCTTCAGGGCTAAATCCCTCAACCTCCCATTCATCAGGATAACGCCACGGCTCATACACATGTTGAATATCACCTACAACCGATAAACCGTCATCTGCAAGCTGAACCATTTTACCTCCAGACAAATGGAGATAACGCTTCTTATCTGGTCCAACAACATGACCCGGATCAATGTAAGATGTTTCTAAGTTAATTGGTTTACTCCAAGGCCCTTTCGGATCTTTTGCTGTTGTTACCCAATTCGTTCGATCAGCCGGAAAGTAAATATAAAATAAACCTTCATAATATAACAACTCAGGAGCCCAAACATCTCCGTTTAAATGCTCTAAAGCCGTTCCAATCGCCTCCCAATTGATTAAGTCCGTTGAATGCCAAATAATAAGCCCTGGTACATATTTATACGATGTATGTACCATGTAATAATCTTCCTCTACCCGTATAATAGAAGGATCAGCATAATTACCTCTTAATATCGGATTACGAAATGTCCCATTGCCGAGATCACCACTTACTGTCATTCTAATTCCCCCTATGATTGAAATAATATGCTTACAGTTTAATTGTAAGCGATTACATCATATTGCAAAGTGTTCTATAAATAGACTACTGAAATGAATGAATAACAGCTATAATCATTGTCTTATGTCTTGTAAAACCCTTACTAAATCAGCTTTCATATCCAACATCCAAGCTAAGGATTATACAGAAACAAGTATAATTCAACGTATAATCGTAACGAAAGGAGCTACATCTATGCCCCTAATCACAGTAGCAAAAGATGGCAGTCGTGATTTCTCCACTATTCAAGAAGCCATTCATTCCGTGCGTGTTCATCCTTTAGATCCTGTAACGATCCTAATCAAAAGCGGTCATTATCACGAACGTATCTTCATCCCAGAAAACAAACCTACTCTCACGCTCATGGGAGAAGATAAAGAAAAAACGGTGATTACGTATGACGATCATGCCAACATGCTTGGTGAAAACGGAAAACCAATTGGAACGTTTCAAACACCGACGATGAAAATACTTGCCGATCAAACCCAATTAAAAAATTTGACGATTCAAAATATTTCTGGTCGTGGTGAGGACGTTGGGCAAGCGCTCGCTCTTTCTGTCTCAGGTGACCAATGCTATTACGAGAACCTTCAACTTTTGGGCTATCAAGATACCCTTTATACGTGCAAAGGGCGACATGCCTTTAAGAATTGCACAATTGCAGGGGATATTGATTTTATTTTCGGAGCTGCAGAAGCTATTTTCCAACAATGTACGATTCATAGCCTAAGAAGAGGCTATATTACCGCAGCCTCCACACCGGCCAATCAACGATACGGCTTCATCTTCCTGAACTGTAAATTAACCGGAGACGCTGAGCCTAACTCTGTCTATCTTGGGCGACCTTGGCGACCTTATGCTCATACGCTTTTCATCAACTGCTGGATGGACGAACATATTAAACAAACAGGTTGGGATAATTGGCGTAACGAAAGCAATGAACAGACCGCTCGATATGGCGAGTCTTGTAGTGAGGGGCCAGGGGCCCTTTCTAGCAAACGAGTTCAATGGGCTACAGAGGAGGGCAACCTAGCAGAGATCGAACACCGACTTTCTTGTCTTGAAATAGAAGGAGTATGAACCAAATAGGCATATGGTATAATAAATGTTATTCAAACTAGCACAGAAAGTAGGGATCGCATTGATTTTTGCCATCTTAACTGGAGTTATTTTGTACATGGCTCTCGGTATGCTTTATTATTCTCCACTATTATTTGGAAACCGTTGGATACAATTATTGAACATTGAGATTGGGAAGATGAATATTGGTCTGCTGTTACTTACGACAATCGTATCGAACGTCACACTTTATATCATTCTCCAACTATCTCAAGCTGAAACATTAGTAGACGGCGCCTTAATCGGCGGAGCCATCGGATTGATTGTCGCATTTGCATATGCAAAGGATTTTCTATTTGGGTTAGGCGAAAAAAGCAATAACGTGTTCTTACTTTATTTGATTGCTGTTGGCTATCATGTCATCGCCCTGACGATTATAGGTGCTATGATGATGTTTTTTTAAGAACAAAGGGAACCCTTATTCCTCTAAACCGAGGAAACCCCGCTTCCTGAGAAGAAAAAGTAATCCTCATTCCACTATTTGATTTAAATAAGACAAAAAAAGTCATAAAAGCCGAAATAGAGGAATGAGGAACCATAACGACATACAAAAGGGAATGAGAGTGAAAATAGAGGAATGAGGAACCGCATACAGCACGTGACCTTTGCCCCCCGTCTCCGTCCATCCCTCTTCAGTCCATTAGAGAGACTAGAATAGGTAATACTTTTCTTGAAGTGGATTCTCCTCCATTCTCACCAAAACTCCGTCTACTAGTAAATCTCATTCTCAGGAATTAAATCTTCTCCTCTAACCCTTCCTATTCTCAAGGCTTCGTATGTCAGCTCGTTTTAACAGACAACGATTTACTGCTATCCAAGCTTCCATGTAGCATTGCAAACTTGCATGCACTCCATATCGCTTCACTCTTTTTTGTTTGATATGGTAAGATTAACAAAACAAGAAGTGACGTACAAATAGAAACGGAAGCAAATAGTCCGAATTACATTACTTATGCAAAAAGGTTTAATAGATGCTTGATGATACTAACTTCCATTATTAAAGAATTGAAGAAAACGGACTCATAATGATGAAGGAGCTTGACTAAAAGGTGGATACGACTCCTCATAAGCTACATGTAGAAGCAAGAAGACGCAGAAGTTATCGATGGGTATTCTGCCCATATAGATCTGATAAATTAGGTTATTTTGCCCGCGTATTTATTGTCGTTTATCAAAACCCATTCACCACGCACAATGCTAACCTTCTAAAAAGAACACCCGTCCTCCATCATCCAACTGCACAGGAGACGGAAGGCCTCTGAAAAAGGCTTTTTCAGTACCTTTGATTTAACTATCGAAGGCTTTGCTCGTTTGATACATGAAACCCATTCGTATCAACCTTTTTTCAGCAATGGACAAATGGTTCTCCCATTGCTGGAATTTCAACGAAAAAAGTTAAAACCAAACTTTTTCAATACCCATAGAGACGGCTTTTATTTAATAGAGTGACGATTCCGTCCTCTTTTTACGTCATTAAATATGTATGCAAATTACAAATTGATTAAACATTCTCTCAAACTGTTTCCTTTGGTGGCAAAGCGCGAGAACCATTAACATAACTTATTCTAAACCATAGAAACTAAAAAGGGGGAAAGCGAATTTGATGTTTTTTGAAACACTTCATACGAATACCTTTGTCCTACTTGGAGCGTTACTGCTTATAAGCGGAGTTCTCGTAGCGAAATTCTCTACACGTTTAGGGCTTCCTGCACTCGTTCTATTTATCCTTATTGGCATGCTTATCGGTAGTGATGGCTTAGGTTTTATTTATTTTGATAAACCAGAAGTCGCACAAGTAATCGGGATCTTTGCCCTTATTATCATTTTATTCGAAGGTGGAATGCAAACAAAATTTGCGACAGTGCGCTCTGTCATTGTTCCTTCGATTTCGTTAGCAACAATCGGTGTCATTTTAACCTCAGCCATTGTTGGCTACGTAGCATTTTTACTATTCGATATTACGTTACTAGAAGCCCTACTATTCGGGGCTATAGTCGGCTCCACCGATGCTGCCGCTGTTTTTGCATCACTTAAAGAGCGGAACATCAAAGCAAAGATGGGAGCAACACTTGAGGCTGAATCAGGCACAAATGATCCAATGGCTGTCTTTCTCACGCTATCATTCATCGAACTTATACTATTTCCAGAAACGAACCTTTGGACGTTAATTCCCTCCTTCTTTTGGCAAATGGGAATGGGTATTGTCGTTGGAATCATTGTCGGAAAGCTGGCCTCCTATTCAATCAATCGAATTAACCTAGAATCGAGTGGGTTATACCCGATCTTTGCTATTTCCTTTGCTTTATTAACGTATAGCGTAGCAACAACGATTGAGGCGAGCGGCTTTTTGGCTGTATATGTTTCGGCACTTGTCATCGGAAACGCTGAATTAACCTATCGCTATTCGATCTTTCAATTTCATGAAGGATTTGCCTGGATGGCACAGATTCTCATGTTTATTATTCTTGGATTACTCGTCTTTCCTGCACAACTCATCAACATAACCGTTATTGTGAATGGTCTAATCTTATCGATTGTATTAATGCTACTGGCTCGTCCCATTGCTGTTTTCCTGTCGACCATTGGCATGAACTATTCGTTCAAGGAAAAGGTCTTTGTATCGTGGGCCGGACTAAGAGGTGCGGTACCGATCGTTTTAGCGACTTTCCCTGTCGTAGCAGGGTTAGATAATGGACAACTGTTTTTCAATGTCGTCTTTTTCATCGTGTTGACTTCAGCTCTTGTTCAAGGTTCATCGATATCAATATTTGCAAAGAAATTAGGATTAACTGGTCCGAAGAAGGATACGCCACACCATTCATTGGAGTTAATTTCAATGGGGAAGGCTAATGCGGAAATGGTTCAATATCAAGTCCATGAAACATCAGCTATTGTCGGACATACGCTGCGCGATATTCAATTCCCAAATAGAGTCACAATCAGCGCGATCGTCCGCAATGAAAAGCTCATTTCCCCATATGGCGAAACAGAAATTATGGAAGGTGACTTCTTGTACATTCTCGTTTCACGAAAATATAAAGCCGACTTGAAGAAAGTATTAGAGAAGAAGAAAGAGGGTTCTTCATAATTAAAGACTGCCTAGATAGGAGAAGCTTTGTCTCGATCCTATCTAGGCTTTTCTTTGCAATAATTTGAACATTTCTGATAACGATAATTTGTCCAGAAATTCATATATCAAGCCTACTTAGTCTATATCGACTGCGCAACGAAACCCTAAATTACCCGTTGAACTATCAGGTGTATTCTTGCTTCTCGCCGCCACTCTATAACGATTACAATAAGATTGGTGACATAGATATGAACCACCTCTCATGACACGTTCCACTCCTATCTTTGGTCCAATAGGATTGTCTTTCTTTTCGTTATGCTCATTCGTAAACCAATCAGCACACCATTCCCATACATTGCCGACAACATTATATAAACCATACCCATTTGGTTCATAAGCATCAACTGGAGCTGTGGAAAGGTACCCATCTTTTCCTATATTATTTGTTGGAAACTCCCCTTGCCAAATGTTACACAGATGCTTTTTTCTATACATTAGCTTGTCACCCCAAGGGTATCTCTTTTGTACTAAACCTCCCCGAGCAGCATACTCCCACTCTGCCTCAGTCAAAAGTCGTTTTCCAGACCAAGTGCAATAAGTCATTGCATCATTCCAAGAAACATGTACAACCGGATGATACATTCGATCAGCAATTGATGTACCTATACCCTCAGGGTGTTCCCATGTCGCACCTTTCACCGCTAACCACCAAGGTGTTCCTTCGGGAGAGCCTATGACATCTTTCTTCGTTCGATTACTTAAAAACAAATGGAAGACGAACGACCAGCCAAATTGTTCAGCGTCGGTCTTATATCCTGTTTCCTCAATAAATTCCTTAAACTGTTCATTCGTTACTGTATACCGATCAACTGCGAATGAGTCCACATTAACAGAACGAACAGGTCCCTCTCCATCTAGCTTATACCCTTCTTCATCATTTGTTCCCATTAAAAAAGTCCCTTTTGGAATTGTAATCAAATTATCTCTATGCCTCTTTTTAGAAAATGTCTTACTTTGAGTTATTTCTTGTGGTTCAGGGAATTTTTCAATGCTTTCTCTTTGTACTCCACAGCACGATTTTGGTTCCATTTCATCACCTCTATACTATACAACTAGCTCAAAATATGTTTGCTATAAAAAGAAGCCTTCCTTTTATAGCAAAAAAACTTAAAATAATCGACTTCTCATTAGATTATCAAATTCCAACCGTTTATGATCTGATTCCTCAGGAAATTCATTTGGATGTCTCTTTTTCAATTCATTAAATTTCTCTTCTCTTCCTGTTTGGACGAGTCTTTCACCATAATTCTTAAGGAAACCTTTAGCATGGAAAGGACCTCCTTCTTTTATAACAGTCCATAATGGATCAACATCATTTCTTGATCTAAACATCATTTCATCATGCCATTCATGCAAATAATAAACGGCTTGCATACATACATCTTTATTTTGAGCTGCGACATTATTTTCTTCTCGTGGATCCTGCTTAATATTATATAACATCTCCTTATCAAATAAATGATACCCATCATGATACGTTCTCATATACAACCAATCTCCAAACCTTACACTACGCTGAGCGACATGAGCACATTGAGACATGACTACATAGTCTCTTCCACACTCTTTTCCTTCTTTAAGAACGGAAGCAAAGCTTTTACCATCCCAATCAGGACATGGAGGTATATCAAGCATTTCAGCTAATGTAACAGGTAAATCCAAGTGATAGTGCAATCCGTCATCAACATGCCCCTCTTTCATTCCAGGCCAAGAAATAATCATCGGAATGCGACACGTTCCATCATCTGCTGTTCCATGCTCACCATAAATACCTAGCTGTCCCATATTTTCACCATGATCAGCTGATACAATAATAATCGTATCCTCCAAAATTCCCTTTAGCTCTAATAATTCAAATAGCTGTCCAACGTGATCATCTACATACCGAATTCCACAATCATACCCGTCAATCATTACACGTAAATCATCCATAGTCTTAATTTCTCCAGGGCTTCTTGGAAATTGATCACTTTCAACATTCGTGTATGTTTCATTTTGGTGATCAATCACAAGCTCATGCACAGTATGAGGACCTACTTCTTTCCTATGCTTCTCTAACGTTTCTTCATTTGCCCAGCTAGGCAACGGTTCATTAGCAAATGGATTACCAAAATCCTCTGGTGCGCGATAAGGAGTATGTGCATCCCAATAATTCACATATAGGAACCAATCGTCTTTCTCTGCGTTTCTTTCAACCCAATCATGAACGACTGGTGATACTTGTTCAGCTGATTCCATCCCAAACTTCCCTGTATTAATAATTTCGTTAAATCCAGCATAGAAGTTATACGTCGCATGTCGTTGAGGAAATGGGCTAATCAATGTCGTATTTAATCCAGCACCTAACTGTAGAAAGGACGGGAGAGAACCACCAACTGATAACCTTCCAAAAATCGTACGATCAACACCCTCATGTCTCATATCCCCAGCTGTACCTCCATGGCCGACTAAGCCGTTACGAAGACCAAACTGCCCTGACATTAATGCAGTTCTCGATGGGGCACAAGGAGCATCCGATGTATAATAATTTGTAAATCTTACTCCTTTTTTAGCGACTTTATCAATATTAGGAGATGTGTTGCGCTCATATCCGTAACAACCTAAATGTCTTGGACTTACTGAATCTAAATCAAGAAATAATACTCTCACAAAAATCTCTCCTTTTAGAAATTCATAGATATTTAAAGGCTTAACCTTTTACTGCTCCTGAAATCCCTTCGATAAAGTATCTCTGTAAAAATAGAAAGACGACAATGACTGGAATAATAGAAATCGTGGCTCCTGCGGCGATCCCTGTCCAATCAACTACATTCTCCCCACGAAACGCATATATCCCTACTGCTAAAGGGCGAATACTTGGATTACTAAGTGTTAGCACTAGTGGAAGCAAAAAAGAGTTCCAAGTCCATACAATTTGCATAATGGCTGCACTACCTATAATCGGTTTTGATAATGGAAGCATAATACTGACATACGTTCTTAAAAATCCACTTCCATCTATCGTAGCTGATTCCTC
Organism: Halalkalibacter sp. AB-rgal2; assembly: GCF_041821005.1. Taxonomy (NCBI): domain Bacteria; kingdom Bacillati; phylum Bacillota; class Bacilli; order Caryophanales; family Bacillaceae; genus Halalkalibacter; species Halalkalibacter sp. AB-rgal2. The sequence continues at coordinate 131,986 of NZ_JBGUAV010000001.1, read as the reverse complement.
TAATTCTTTTGGAATTTGACTAAAGAAACCCGCAAATAGCATGACTAGCATAACCGATCCGCCACCTGATTCAGCTAATATGACACCAAACAGTGAATTAGAAAGGCCTAAGGCATTAATTAATACAGCGATCGGAATAATAGAAAACTCAAGTGGAATGAACATACTGCAAATTAAAATGACAAAGATTAATTTTTTTCCTGGGAACGAATATCTACCAAGTGCATAGCCACAAGCCGAGGTCGTTACAATGACTATAAGGACAACACCGGCTGTAATCAAAAAGGAATTCAAGAAATATTGGCTAAAGTTTGCTGTATCCCACGCTCGTATAAAGTTTGACATATTAAGTGTCTCAGGAATTAGACTGAGACGATTAGCAAAAAACTCTCGATCTGTTTTGAATGATGACGAAACCATCCATAAGAATGGGTATATCCATATAAAACATAATCCAATAAACAAAATATGTGTACAACCTCTTAGTAAAGAACTCAGACTTATGCGTCGAGAGGTCACGTTATTCATTTTATCCCCCCTTACTTTGCTCATTTATTTCGTAATACGAAATAATAATTCAATCTATTTTCGTTTTAATTTATACTTTATTAATTGAAGTGTCGCCATTATCGTAATAACAGTAAAGCCAAAGAATAATCCAGCCGCTGAAGCATATCCCATTCTCGGCTGTCCAACCTCTCCTGAAAAAGCATGTCTATACACATACGTCGAAACAACATCAGTCGAGAAAAAAGGTCCACCATCCGTAAGTGTTTTAATTAAATCAAAGACTCTCAGTGAAAAAGCAAAGTTAAAAAGTAATATGACGGCTCCAATCGGAATCAGTAGGGGAACCGTCACTTTGAAAAAGGTCTTAACATAGCCAGCCCCATCAATATACGCTGCTTCGTATAATTCCCTTGGGATCCCTTGAAGTCCTGCTAACCAAAATACCATGTTAATCCCTACACTCATCCAAACAGATACTATAATGACAGTAGGCATGGACCAAGTCATACTTCCTAAAAAATCAATTGGTACATTAATTATTCCCATGCTTATTAATAAATAATTAACTCCTCCATTGGGGCTCCAAATAAATCCCATAATAATCCCAATAATAGAGGCACTTGTCACAACAGGAATGAAAATAAGTGTTCTATACACGTTTGCAAATTTCAACTTTGGATTATTTAATACCACTGCAAACAATAGACCTAATATGAGCTGAGATGGAACTGTACCAGCAGCAAACATAAATACATTTTTATAAGCATTCCAAAAATATTGATCACTTATCAGTTCACGGAAATTAGCCAAGCCAATGAAATCAGGTTGAGCACTTAACCCAGACCAATTTGACATTGAATAATACCAGTTAATTACTATAGGCCATCCTTGAAACAAGGCAAATAAAATTAAATTAGGTAATACAAATAACCAACACCATAAGACTACTTTTTTGTTATATTTCTTCTGTTTAATTGACGTTAATTTGTTTCTCTTTGTCGTTGATACATTCTCCATTTGCCTCCCCCTTCATTAGTGACAGGTAAACACCTGCCACTAGCAAAGTCAGTAACTATTCAAATAATCTAAAATCATCAATACTCACATTTGCACCTTTTTCCTGAGCTTCATTTATAGCATTCTCTAGTGCTTGATCTGTCTTTTCCGATAATTCTTCTAGCATTTGTTCATAATCACGTAAACCCGTTATCGCAACAGCTTGCAAAATCTCCCCGACATTCGGTGTTACATCAACATACTCGGAAAACACAGGTAACACATCTGGATTCGTCGCGGGGTTAGGTCCTACCGCAGCAAACTCCTCATTAATTTGCCACGCCTCTAACATTTCTCCTGTCGCATACTCTTCGTTAATCCCATCTACAATCGAAAGCTCCAAGTTATTTTGTACAACCTCTTGCTGAAAGTAATCTCCACCATAGTACTCCTCTAAATATCTTGCAGCCCATTCTGGGTGCTCTGATTGTGAATAAACACCGAATCCAGGCATATTAACTAAGTTGATCCATCCATCTCTCTCTCCATTAGAAAGCGGTGGTGCCATTACTCCATAATTTAATTCTGAATTACTTTCATTCCAAATACCGATATTCCAAATCCCTTGAATAATAAAACCAGCTTCCCCATTTGCGAATAGCTGCCTCGCTTCAGGTGCAGAAATACCAGATGTTTGTGGATGATAACTCCCATCATCAGCAATTCCTGCAAATAGGTCAAAGACATCTAATACCGCTTCAGTATGGAACGGTGCTTCCCCAGTGTAAACACTTACTGGACTTGCTTCGCTTAACCCACTCCCATTTAGAGAAGACCAATCTTGAACAGTCGTAGTCCAACGCTGTGTTTGTCTTCCACCTTCAATAATGCCATAATAATTCCCATTTCCCGCTTCTGTTATTTTTTTTGCATAATCACGGAATTCTTCATACGTAGTAGGCGGCTGTTCTGGATCTAGCCCAGCTTCCCTAAATAAATCTTTATTATAAAAAACAATTGTTGAAAAGGCAGGTAAATTTTGAGGTATCGTATAAATATCGTTATCTACGGTTGTTATACCTTCAACAAAAGTTCCTTCTGAAAATTCATTAAATAAAGCTTCATCAACCAAACCTTCTAGTGGCTGATACCATCCATCTTCAACTAGATTAGGTAATCTAAACCCAAATGGTACAGGAAAGATATCTGGCGCCTCACCTGTTCGAACCGCTGATAGAATAGTATCTCTAAATTGATCCAGTGTAAGTGTTGTATATTCGATTGTTACATGCGGGTATTTTTCCATAAACTTCCTATGAAATTCATCCCGTTGCTCAAGTGTAGAGTCATACCAATCCATGACACGTAATGTAACTTGTTCATCACTACTAGTATCATTACTATTTGAATCCTCACTATTTCCATTCCCAACAGTATCATCATTACTACCACAAGCAGCTAGTAGAATTACACATGCACATACCCCGAAGAAGAAGTTCCACTTTTTCATTTTAAAGATCCCCCTTTTAGTATAGTATCTACCCTACCTATCCAATGTCTTTTTATACGTAAAATATTTAACTCGCTTATCCCATTCTACCTTCCCCTAGACAAACAGAAAGCATCACACTGTTACTCCTCCTTTCTTACAACTAATTGTAAGCGCTTTAATAATTTTAAGTTAGACTCACTTTTTTACATTAAGGGGGCTTTTTTTTACTTTCCATATATTTTTCGATATTCTCCAGGCGTCATCCCTAAGTCCTTTTTAAATGTTCTTCTAAAATGTTTTTCATCCAAAAATCCAACCTTTTGCGATATATGTTCAATTGTCAACTTACTATTTATTAACAAATAGCATGCATGTTTCATTCGTATATCTCTTAAATATTGTACAAAACCCTTTCCTGTTTCTACCTTAAATAATCGGCTAAGGTAAGAAGCATTATATCCTGCTTGATCGGCCAATATTGATAGTGACAAATCCTTCATATAGTTAGTCTCAACAAGTTGCAAAATCGATTGTATGAGGTCGGCACCGCTATTATTAAACTCTAAACTTTTTGGTTCGTTATTGGAAAGACTGTATTGCTTTTTATGCTCCAACTCCCAATGCTCCAAAACTTCTCTCAGTTCATCATTTTTTATCGGTTTTAACAAGTAATCAACTGCACCATAGCGCAAAGCCTTTCGAGCATATTCAAACTCATCAAAGCCTGTAATAATAATGACAGGCACATTGTACTTCAAGTTCTCCATTTCATCCATCATCTGTAGCCCGTCCATAATCGGCATGTTAATATCTGCAAATAACAAATCAAACGTTTGTTCTTCCATTTTCTCAAGTGCTTCTTTTCCATTATGAGCCACGTCTGTAACTATAAAATTGATATCTAAATGACGAACCATCTTTTTCAATCCTTCACACATCCAGAATTCATCTTCAACCACTAGTACTCGAAACATGACATCGCCTCCATCACTCATTATGAATTGGTATACGAACCGTTACAGTTGTTCCAACCTGATATTGACTATCTATCTCCAAACCTCCGCTTTCCTGATAGCTTAATGTCAATCTTTGATGAACATTAGATAAGCCAATATGAGAAGAATTCACTATGATCCCTTGAATCGAATCCGTTTTTTTATAAATTGTATCTTGAAGCTCTTTCAGTTTCGTTTTAGTCATTCCAATCCCGTCATCAATTATTTCGATCAATAATTCGTTAGGTTCTTTTCTGGCACTGATATTGATGGTTCCTCGAGAACCTTTAGGCGTAATCCCATGCTCGACTGCATTTTCTACAATCGGCTGAAGAATTAACTTAAGAACAGGTAGATTAAATAGGCTTGAATCTATGTCGAAATGACAATCTACTTGATTAGGAAAACGAATTTGAATAATATTCAAAAAAGCTTTTACATGATTTATTTCTTCTTCAAGTAGTTTATATTTATCATGATCTATGCTATAACGAAACATATCAGAAAGTGATTCGCTCATTTCAGACACTTCCTTTACATCATAAACCTCCCCAACACATTTCATCGTGTTTAATGTGTTATATAGAAAATGAGGGTTAATTTGCATTTGTAATGTTTTCAACTCTGATTCTCTATTCAGTAATTGTAGTTTCATTTGCCTTATTTCAGAAACATATACTTTATCACGAAGCTGTTCTAACCGCTCAATCATCCGATTGAAGGCTCTCATTAACATACCAAATTCGTCTTCACGTTCTAACGGTACACGTAGCGATAAATTGCCTTCTTCCGCATATTTCATATAATTTTGTAACGTGAATAGCGGTCTTGTAATCACCCTAGCCAAGTATTTAGAAAATACGAAGATAATAACCAATGACGTAACAGCCATCAAATAAATCCCATTCTGAATGGAACTTATTTTCCCCGATACTTCATGAAACGGTACGACCCCAACGTATCTCCAACCTGTATTCTCTGAAGTATTAACGGCTATCAATGTTTGTTCTCCACCTAAATCTACTAATTCATAGCCACTTTCTTCTTTCAATATATTGAACTTTGGTAAGTCATTTATTAAAGTCTCTGTCACCTTGTCATGTTCAAAAAGCAATTCTCCCTCTTCTGAAAAAATGGCTACATACCCTGTATCACCTAAATGTATTGAATTACTCATACTCGCAAAATAATCTGGATCAAAATTAAACAATAAGGTTCCTCTCTCTTTATTCAATTGATATAACCTTCCTCCAAACGTCACAACATAATCACTGTTATAATAATCAGATTTATGAGGCTGATATAAAAGAAACTCTTTTTCGTGAACAATTTTTTGGTAAATAGGGTCATGATGAAAATCATGATCCAGTTCAATTTGGTGCCACCAGCTTGCAAAGACAGGATTAACAAAATCTTCACTATAATAAATAACACCCCCGTGATCATTAATTAGAAACACAGACCATAAATATTCACGATGTGAAACAATGTTTCTCAAAAAGTTACGTAAATCAAGTTGCCATGATAAAGATGTAGGCTCCGTTTGGTCCTTTAAATTTAAAAACCGCTGAACATCCGGATCAAAATGCACAATTCTAGAAAGCGCTTCCATTTCCCCGATGAATGAATTCATTCTTAAATCTACCTGACGTGATGTCTCAACGATATGACTCCCCAATTCTTCTTTTAATGCTTGAGTAGAATTGACATACATAAATGACGAAACGAACACTAAGGGTAACAAACTAACAATATAGAAAGTAACTAGTAGTTTCGGATGAACTAGAATATTACTTGTCCATTGATCAATCTTATTTATTAATTTATTCATAAGTTCACACCCTTTTTAAACAATCTTTTCTTCTATTCTACATAGCATACTGTATAAAAATCATTAGAAAATATTACTCTATTCAAATCATAATGTCATTAATTCACTTCTATTAAAGGAAACTCTCCTATAAACAAATAAGTACCGGACTTTCATTCATCCTACACTGACCCACCCTCCTCCAGATCACTCCTCTTTCAAATTCCATCTTTGTTAAGGATTACGTCAAGTAGTTCTGTTAGACTTCATTCCTCTATAAATTTTCGACATATTTCATGATATGATAGTAATAATTGTTTATATTTGGGGGAATCTTTTATGAAATGGCTACACATCGCACTAATTGTAGCATTTTTTATGATATCTGCTTTTTATTCTAATGACCATGCCAAAGCAGAAGCCACTGTTCAAAAAGGGGTCATCGACTTGCATACTTGGGATTCTCTTAATGAAACTATCGATTTAAGAGGAGAGTGGGAATTTTATTGGGAAGAATTATTGGAGCCTAGCGACTTTGATGACGCATCTCGTTCGTCTCAATACGTTCACGTCCCTGATTTATGGGCCACATACTCGATAGCGGGTGCACCCCTATCAAGTCAGGGCTATGCAACTTATCGATTAACATTTATATTATCTAATGAACAAATCGAGACAAACTCAACATTTGGTCTTTATTTTAAACGTGTTGAAACGTCCTATCGGGTTTGGATTAATGGAGAAGAGAAGGGGGGAAATGGCACGGTCGGTACGACCTTAGATGACACTACCCCAAGAAATTATCCTCAAGTCATTTATTTTGAAGCACAACCTGGAAATAACGAATTAATTATTCAAGTATCTAACTTTCACCATAGACATGGTGGGATGTGGGAAAGGCTTCATTTAGGCACCGCTGAGACGATCACATATATAAGAACTGTCAATGTCGCCATGCAATCGTTTGTCAATGGCTTATTCATCATGATGGCCATTTACTTTATGTTCATATATTTCTTTAGAAAAAGAGAAAAGACTTCACTTATTTTTAGCTTCCTATGCTTCTTTATAAGTATCCGAATTAATATCTTAGGTGAATCGACTGCGTTGTACTTATTCCCCCATCTACATTGGGAATGGGTGTCCAAAATGGAATATTTGTCCGTTGCCTTTGCTGCCATTATGCTCGTTTTCTTCATTCATTATGAATACCCAAAAGAGTCGAATCGATTCATACCTATTATCATTAGTATTATGTTACTTATTTTCTCTATCTTTGTTTTATCGACACCAGCTATCATTTTCACAAATTATATTTTTATGTTTACATGGTTTATGCTCTTTCCAGCTATTTTATATACACTATACATATATATTGTTTCCGCCATCCGGAAAAGAAAAGGCTCTATTTCAAATGCGATTGGTTTTGCCTTTTTCTTTCTATTTGCTCTTAACGACATATTGTTTTATAACGATATTATTAATACAGGAGATTATTTATCCTATGGCTTATTAATTTTTCTATTCACTCAATCAATCAATCTCTCATCACGATTTTCAAAAGCATTAAACGATGCTGAACAATTATCTAACAAACTACGGCAATCGAATGAACGACTTGAAGTGAAGGTGGAAGAACGAACAGCTAAATTAAAGCAGGCAGAAATGTTTCGTACTCAATTATTATCAAACATTTCTCATGAGCTAGGTACACCTATCACCTCGATCAAAGGTTATTCAAAAGCATTGCGAGACGGCATTATTACTCAAAATGCTCCTAAGTATGCGAATCGGATATACGAAAGAACGATTTTATTAGAAAGGTTAATTGACGACTTAGTAGAACTGACTAAGTTAGAAACGAGGCAAATAGACTTTCAGTTTAAAATCACAGATGCTCGTTCATTTTTCAAACTATTATTTGAAAAATACGAATGGGAGGTACTAGAAAAAGATCTTCATTTCTCATTCGAGGAAAGTAACCCATTCCCATCTACTCAACACGCTGAAATGGTCATCGACCCTTTTCGAATCGAACAAGTATATTCGAATTTACTAACAAACGCCATTAAATTTTCACCTGTAGGAGAGGCGATTCGAGTTATTCTCGAATGGCAACATCCTTCTCCAACGAAGGCTGGACAAGTCATACTTCATATCGTCGATTCTGGCATAGGGATAGACCCATCTGAGCATGAACTTATTTTCAAACGATTTTATCAAACAAAAAAGGAAAAGGGCTCTGGTCTTGGACTTGCGATCTCCAAAGAGATTGTTGATTATCATGAGGGTGAATTACATGTAAATAGTGAATTAAATAAAGGAAGCGATTTTTATTTTTCCTTACCGGTACAGTTTATAAATGAAGAAGAGAAAAGAGAGTGATGAAGTGGGAGCAACCAATATTTTACTCATTGAAGATGATGCAGACATTGCAGAACTTGTCACAATTTATTTAAAGCATGCAGGCTTTCAATCATCAGTCGCTTCTAATGGGGAAATGGCATTTCAAATGCTAGCTCAATATGATTATCAGTTAATCATTTGCGATATTATGCTTCCTGATCGTGAGGGAACTGAAATCATTAGAAGCTTTCGCGAATACTCAACGACACCTGTTATCTTCTTGAGTAGTAAAAAAGAAAGCGAGGATATCCTTAACGGCTTTCAGCTAGGTGGTGATGATTATATTACAAAGCCCTTTGATCCAGATATACTAGTGGCAAGAGTAAAAGCGCAGCTAAGACGTTCTACCTCCACATCTCATTCAAACGTGTGGACAGATGGTCAACTGGAGCTCCATTTCCGTAGCTTAGAAGTCAAGCTAAATGGAAACGAAGTCCCTTTATCTACGAAAGAGAGGCAGTTACTCTTTCATTTAGCTCAATACCCAAACCAAGTTTTTACAATAGACCAGCTTTACGATCGAATTTGGGGTCTAGAAGGAATGAGCGATACTCGAACAGTTATGGTTCATATTCATCATTTAAGAAAAAAATTAGAAACGGGTCAGTCTCGTTATATTATCACGGTAAGAGGCCTCGGATATAAATTCAATTCCATTACTGATGAATAGCGCATGTTTAACCTCATGAGAAGAGAACGTTTCCTCCCTCATGAGGTTATCACAATCGACTTAGATTCTTCACTTTTTCACTGGACACACCTGACAATAGCTTACCTTTCCACTCTTTTCCTTTAAACGATAGTACATACAGCATGTTTGGCGAATGGGATTACACTGAAGCTCTTTTCCTATTTTCATATACGGTTTAATCGGGTTTTCCTCCAACTGAAAGAGCACCCCGTCTGCTTCTTTCAAAAATTGAAAATCTTCATAGATCCTTTGTTGCTTTGTTTCATTTCCAGCAGAACCATCTAATGCCTTTCGATAAATCGAATTGATCCGTACGGCGATGTTTTCCCATAAGATGGTCTGTGGTATTCGGCTAACACGTTGTAGAGCTACTACGACTGGTGTAAGATGGTTAGCAAATAGCTCCTGAAAAACTGCTGTACGCCACTCTTCACGGTTAGCATGTGCTTCTTGCCATGGACAATCGTCTTCATTTATACATAGTGCCCGTTTTTCCGTTAAGGCACACGCTTTCATCGGAAAGCACGGCGCACCATTCAGTTCAACCATACTATACAAAGTTGAACTTACGACTAAATAAGCATATCGCTTTGACAACATTGATGCAGCCACCGCCAAATTTGGTGCATTCAGCTTCTCTTTTTGATTTTGCAAATAAGCAAGTGCTTTCTCCTCTTGAAGTAAATCGATCGTTGAAATACTTATGTCACTTTCCCCTAATCGCTTTATGTCAAAGCTATCTAATCTCTCTATTACACTTGTACTCATTTTGGCCACCTAAGACGTCTTTCTCGTACTTGTTGTCATATCTCGATACCTACCTTTACCATGGGGAATACATAAAGGCGTTCCAAAGAGAGGATCTTCTATAATCTCACATTCCATCCGAAATACATCCTTGACCAATTTGGGTGTTAACACCTCTTCTGGTTTTCCTTGTGTATACACCTTCTTATCACATACAGCCACTATTTGATGAGCATATCGGCAAGCCAAATTAAGATCGTGTAACACCATCACAACTGTGCGCTTCTCTCGTTCATTCAGATCAAATAAGAGATCAAGCACATCAATTTGGTGTGTCATATCTAAGTAAGTCGTTGGTTCATCTAATAAAATGATATCTGACTGCTGAGCAAGAGTCATCGCGACCCAAGCACGCTGCCGTTGTCCACCTGATAACGATTGAACAGGACGGTCGGCAAACTCCTTTAAGTTCGTCACTTCAAGAGCTTCATCAACAATTCGTTCGTCTTCCTTCGACCACTGCTTTAACCACGTTTGATGAGGAAAACGGCCTTGCTTAATCAATTGCTGTACAGTCAATGAATCCGGAGCAATTGGACCTTGTGGTAAAATAGCTAAGCGCTTTGCCACTTGCTTTGTTGATAAGCTACGAATGTTATCGCCATCTAATAGAACGTCTCCCGCTTGGGGCTTTAATAGCCTTGCGAGTGAACGAAGCAGAGTCGATTTTCCACTCCCATTTGCTCCAACAAAGACCGTAATTTCTCCAATTGGTATTTGCAAATCTAACTCTTCGATAATAAGTCCCTCACCATAGCCTAATGACAATGATTTCGTCTCAAGAACACTCATGTCTCTCAGCTCCTTCTACATATTTCGATTACGATATAGCAAATAAATAAAGAATGGTGCACCAATGCCGGCAGTGAAAACACCTGCTGGAATATCCAATGGTACAAAGGCCGTACGTGCCACCGTGTCAGCAATAATGACAATCATTCCACCAATAAAGGCAGAAATGAACACAAGACTCGCAAAAGATCGACCTGCCAGCATTCTGGCTATATGAGGCGCCATTAAGCCAACAAAGCTAATTCCACCTGCCGTAGCCACGGCAGCTCCTGCTAGTGCGACACTAACAAATAACAACATAAATCGATGGAGCTGAACGTGTATCCCTAAACCGACTGCTACATCATCTCCAAGCTCCTTCACATCGACAACTCGTGAAAAGAACAGAGCAAGTGGTATGAAAATCAACACCCATGGTAGGATAAGATACACATCTTGCCAGTTCGCCCCGTATAAGCTTCCCGTCATCCACAAATATGCTCTCGTTACAGCCATTGTATCGCTTAGGACGATCATCATTGTCGTCAATGCACTCATCGTCGCTGCTACTCCAATTCCAATTAGAACGAGGCGAATGGGTGTGACACCTTTCTTCCATGAGAGAAAATAAATCACAACCGATACGATCGCTGCACCTAAAAAAGCTGCTAACGGAAGCCACTGCATACTAACCGCACCTGCGAAGAGCACAATAAATGTAAGTGCACCAACTGTTGCACCACCTGTTATACCAATGATGTCTGGTGAGGCAAGCGGATTACGTATGATCCCCTGTAATATAAGTCCCGATACTCCAAGAGCTGCTCCAACGAAGAAGGAAAGAACAATTCGAGGCAGCCTTAATGTGTGTAAAACAAAATGATGTTCCTCAAGCCCAAAGCCGAATAAATGCTTGATCGAATGGAACGGATGAATCAACGAGCTTCCAACGGACATCGATGTAATAAATAACATCATCGTAAGGGCAACGAGCGATAGTAAGACGATAAATGGCTTTTTGTATATTTGTATAGATACCGACTCTGACTTCGTTCGAAATGTGAAATACTTAGCCATTCTTCGACAACCCCCTACGAGCAATATAAATGAAAAATGGCGTACCGATCAAAGCCGTCATCACACCGATTGGCATCTCCTGTGGCATAATCACAAACCTTGCCGCCACATCAGCTAGCAATAACAGACTAGCTCCGCATAGCATACTAAAGGGGATGACCCAGCGATAATCATAGCCTACGACACCACGCACCATATGCGGAACAATTAAACCGATAAAACCAATTGATCCCGCTACTGCAACGGAACCGCCTGCAAGCAAGATAACTACGATACCGATCAACATTTTCACTAATATAACGCGCTGTCCTAGCCCCTTCGCTACATCCTCACCAGACTGCAACAAATTAATGGACTTCCCTAGAAATAAAGCAATCAGCATCGCAGCAATCATATAAGGTAAAATAGGCAAAAGCATATCCATACTTCTCCCTGAAACAGAACCAGCCAACCAAAACAAAACACTCTGAATACTTTGCTCATTTAACACTAATAGCCCTTGTGTAAATGAAATAAATAGTGCTGAAATCGCAGCTCCAGCTAAAACAATTTTGATAGGCGATAAACCATCTCTTCCAAGTGAACTTAAAAAATAAACAAGTGCACTGGCAACCGCAGCTCCTAAAAACCCAATCCACATATAGTGCATTAACGATTGTACAGATAAAAAAGCAGCAGAAAACACAATAAAAAAGACCGCTCCTGCATTGATCCCAAAAATATCTGGTGCCGCTAATGGATTTCGCGTTAACGCTTGCATAAGCGCACCAGCCACAGAAAGACTAGCACCAACAACGGTTGCAATAACCGCTCTAGATAGCCTTGAAGTCGTCACAATAATATGCTCTGTGTTTGACTCATCATAATGTAAGAAAGCATCTATCGTGACACTTAATGGGATAGAGGTTTGCCCAAAAGCGACACTCAAACAAAAGGAGCTAACAAATAAAATAAAAGCGAAGGCCAAGCCTATCCATTTAAAAGGTGTATTCACCGCCATGACATACATACCTTCCTCCTCACAAACTCTTACAACAAAAATAACAACAAAGCCACGGAAAAGGTTTCATTACCTTTGTCCGTGGATTCTGCATAAACGCGCGGGAACACTCAAGCAATCGTTCCCTACCCTTTTATGCACCAGTCATTATTGTTCTAACTCAAACCGCTCATAAATATCATCAAGCATTAAATTCGCTGACAAAATACCACCAGCTAAATTCCAAGTAATTTCATCAACCACAAACACTTGATCTTGTTGAACAGCATCCAAATTATCCCATAATGGATGACTCGTCCATTCATCAAAGCTCTGCTCAACCGCACCTTCCGTATGATCATAGAAGATATAGAAGACGTCTGCATTCATTTCAGGAATACTCTCTTTATCTGTTAGCATTAAAATATCCTCATCATCTTGACGGCCTTCAGGAGAACCAAAGCCAAGCTCTGTTAAAATCGAACCAGCAAAGCCAGTTACATATATACGCGCATGATCCGCTCTAAAGTTCAATACAGAAACAGAAAACGGCCACTCATCTTCTAATTTTTCTTCCATTTTGACTTGGAAATCAGCCACTCGATTGTTCCAATCTGTTAGAATTTCATTCGCTTTCTCTTCCTCACCTGCTGCTTCAGCTAATAATTCAACTGACCCTTTGAAGTCAAACACCGTTTCATGCACGACAGTCGGAGCAATATCTGAAAGCTGCTCATACACTTCCTCATGACGAATTTGTGAAGCGATAATAAGATCAGGATTCAACTGTGCAATCTCTTCTAAATTAGGCTGAGTTTCTAAGCCGACAACCTCAACATCATTTAACGCATCACCGAAGTAATCGTAGAATGGCTGCTGATCCCATGACTCCACTGCTCCAATCGGCGTAATCCCTAATGCAACCGCCGCATCTGTTGCTCCTTGATACAGTGTAACAATGCGTTCTGGCTTTCCGTCAATTTCGGCTGTGCCTAATGCATGCTCAACCTCACGTATACCTTGACTCTCTTCCTCATCTTGGCTATCCTCTACTTGCTCATCACTTCCATCCTCATCTGGCGATTGAGCAGCATCTTCTCCACCGCACGCCGCTAAAATGAATAAAAATGATAAAATAAGAACAAATAAACGACTACTATGTACCCCTTTTTGTGAAAATGCCACTTTGGACATGTTCCCCACTCCTCTTTATGTATATTGATAATAATTATCACTGTCATTTATTTTAAGCGACAGCTTTCATTGTGTCAATGAGAATTTTTATCATTATTATTTTCAGTACCTATGATTTGACTGACAATGTCTCCACTCGTTGCTCGCTTGATACAAGAAATTCACTCTTATCAAGCTTTTCAAAATAGGAAACAGTTTCGCATATCGCTGAAAGGGGCCCTCGGTATCTACTTTCATCCTCCTTAATTGAACCTCATTCCGTTATTTCCTTCATAAAGCCCTTTTTGACCACCCTTCCGGAACCTCATTCCGCTATTCGACCTTTTGTGCTTCACTTTTCTCTTCTTTTGGAGTATTAGCGGAATGACGTTCCACATCGTACGCATAAACCGTGTATTTCTTCCTATTAACGGAATGAGAATCCGTTTGGCATAACAACGGCCTTATTGAAGGTGGAACGATGCGACGTATGGAGCTAAACACCCACGATACAAATACGTCTTCCTCAATTACATTTGAATAATCCATCCTTACTTATTCAGATCGTCCATTGAATTACAGGATAAAGTCGTCTATAATATCATCGACATTGATAATCATTTTCAAATAAAAAAAACGAAGGTTAGGTGTTTACATTGAAGACTCGATTTAGCATTATTCTATTATTAACTACTGCACTAACTCTATTATTAATAGCATGCAGTTCTCAATCTTCTACTACAGAAGATGAATTAGAAGATACAAATTCTAATATAGGTCGTCATAGAATTGTCGTAGACCATAAAGGAGAGCAGACTTTACCCGAACACCCTGAACGAATAGCAGTCACTTACTTTTCATTAACAGAGCTTCTGCTTTCATTCAACCACCCTCCTGTCGGGGCAAATTACTTTGACGACTTTGTAGCCAATTTCAAAGCACTTCAGCCCTACTACCAAGGAACAGAGATTGTTGATATTGGTAGCTACAATGAAATCAACCTAGAGAAATTACTTGATCTGAATCCCGATCTAATATTAGCAGCAGGTTCTGATGGAGATGCTTCGGGAAATGACCAGATTTATACTCAACTAACTCAAATCGCACCAGTATTTTTCATTGATTCTTTAAAGGCAAATGACGATTGGCAATGGGCATTGCTTGAAATTGGTAGGGCCCTGAACCTTGAGAAAGACGCAGAAGAGATTATTGCTCAATATCAAAACAATCTAAATGATGCCAAAGATCAATTATCCGATTCAAATGAACAGACAGTATTATTTGTCGATGTGCAAGACAATGGCTTTTACTTATGGGGAACAGAACGATTACATTACTACAATGATCTTGAATTAACAACTCCTGAACCTTTTGATGGTACGTCTCAGGAAATTTCGCTTGAAGGGATAAGTTCATTAAATCCAGACCATATCTTTATACACAACCGTTCCGATGTCGAACTAGAGCCTAGATTAAAAGAATTAGAAAACAGCACCGTTTGGAATCACATACAAGCCGTGCAAAACAATCACATTCATTTGCTCGAAAGCTCCGCATTCTCTCCTGGTCCAATTGGGATAACTTACGGAATTGAAACCATTATCAATGCTTTAAATCATTAACATTACTACTAATTCTCCGTGCAAGCTGTTTAGTTAGAGCTTTCCTTGATTAGCATTCTTTTGCAAGGAAAGCTTATTTTTTTAAGTTCATTTGCCACCCATCTCTTCACGATCATGTCCCTCTAATTTAGTTGAGATTTCTCCTAAGCAATTATGTATGATAGTATTTGATCATAATGATCGTATAAGGGGTAAAGCAATGGTGAAACTAGATTCATTAACTTCATACTATTCAAGAGGCTTATTTTTTGTTTCAGATGTATTTTGGTGCACTCTTGAAGGAGGATATTCTAATTTGAACTTCAAAACTCCTGCTGCTGGCTTTTTGTATGTACTTAAAGGAGATGGAAAATTTACTTTTGATGGGACAGAATACAGTGCTACGCCAGGAACCATTTTACACGGTGGGTGTCAAATGAACTTAGATTATGAAACAAGCACAAAGACAGACTTCGAATATTGTTTAATCCATTATACTTGTGAAGCTGATACAGTTGATAAATACGTCAAGTCACACTATAAATTACAAGTGCACCTTAACCATACATTACTCGAACTATTAAAGTCTCTTCATACAAACTCTGTTGCGTCTGGACCCCTTTCTACATTTCGTTCTAAAATCCTATTTTATCAGTTATTGTATGAATCCATTGTTTCTTGTCAAAACGAATCCCATTCGAATGAGCAAACAGATATGGTTCATGATGCCGCCCGCTATTTCCAATTGAATTATAGTAAATCAATAACGTTAACTGATATGGCTAATCGATATAACGTCAGTCAAGGTTTTTTTTCATCTCAATTTCGATATTATAACGGACTAAGTCCGATTAATTATTTGATTAAATTCCGAATCAAAAAAGCTAAAGAATTACTTACGTTCACTCATCACTCTGTTCTCGATATAGCTAAAGCAATTGGATATTCAGATGTATATTATTTCAGCCGACTATTCAAAAAGCATACCGGGATGTCTCCAAGTGTTTATCGCAACCATCATAAATAACGCTAACGTAAAGCATTCATCTATGCAACTTTATTTTCCAGAGAAATATTTCTCTCAATAATGTCACAAATTCCCCTGTTCGTTTGTCATATATATTGCAACAAACTATTTTTAGGGAGAGTGATAGCATTGACTATTCGAATCAATCATCAAAAGGTCCATCCACAAATTTTCAAAACGATGATGAAGCTAGAAACCTTGATTACTGAAAGTGGACTAGATCCAACACTGTACAGTCTTATTAAGATGCGCGCTTCGCAGATTAACGGCTGTTCCTTTTGCATCGATATGCATGCGAAAGAGCTTCAAAAGAAGGGAGAAAGCCTCGACCGTATCTTATTACTGACCGTCTGGCGTGAAGTTTCTAACTATACGGATGAAGAGAAAGCTGTACTAGAATTAACGGAATGCGTGACAAGGGTAGCTGAAGAAGGAGTCCCAGACCATGTTTATAAGAACGTCCTTCAGTACTACTCCGAAAAGGAATTTCTCACAATCATCATGGCTATTAATACGATAAATAGCTGGAATCGCTTAGGTATCTCTACTGGAATGTTTCCTGGCTGTTTTTTATAGAAGAAAAACGCGATAGCGTCTATTTCTTCCTCGAATTTTATCGTTTCTTAATCTTTTAACAAAAGAAGACCTCCAATTACACGGAGGTCCACCCTTTACATATTTTTTCACTCAACAAATTCCTTCCTCCGCTCATAAGCGAACCCTACCATCAGTAAACCTAATACCGCACATATGATGTACATCAGCGGGTATGAGAATAGATCAGCTAGCGGACCCATAATCACTCCCCCTAACGACACACCTAAATCTGCCATCGCAATAAATAGTCCCAATAGCATATTCCGACTTGATCGGGGCAAAACAAATGATAAGTATGTTGTTAACGTAGGATATAATAAAGCCTGAGCAACTCCCATTAAGATAGCGCCAATATAGAAAACGATGGCCCCACCAATTGCTGATAATCCTACACATAAGGACGCTATTGTTAAAAGTAGCATCGTTCCCATCATAAAAGTAGAGTGCCACTTCCCGTCTGAAGGAATTTTGCTTTTTAATGTAAACCGCGCAGCCACTACTGTTGCCGCTTGAAGCATAAGGTAAATTCCCGCATTCCCACTCTCTAGTTGCATGGCATAAAGTGGAATGAAGGTCGTAATCGCTCCAAAAACAATAGATGCAACAAGCATAAGTACGCTGCATTTAAATAAAAAGGGATTCTTCACTAGCTGACTATATGAACGAAAGGTAACTGCCTTCCGTTCATTACTCTCATTCGTAACGCTTGCTTGCTCGCTTTTTTCTATTTTCGCACTATAGCCAACGAACCCTGTTATAACAGCAATCGCAACCATAATAACCGTAAAATAATTCATTCCCTCTTGCCAAATACCTATCGCCAACAAGGGTCCAATAATACCAGGAATATATGAAAATAGAGAGTACAATGAGATACCTTGCGAGCGTTCCTTATCTGGCAAGGCATCAATGATGCCTACTTGTAGCGCCATCGAAAAAAAAGCAGTAGACACCCCTTGTAGCATCCGTGCAATTAAATAACCGCCTAATCCAGTAATTGTATATAATAGCAAGGCAACCCCATTAATGATCAAAATAATCCTCAACACTTTTATTGGCCCATGCCGCTCAATCATTTGGCCTGCCCATGGACGAAAGAACATCGTTGTAAATAAATATGCCCCCATGACCACACCAATCGTCGTATTGCTAGCTCCTAAGCTTTCCCCTTGTAATGGAATAATGACATTCAGTATAGCGTTCGCACTGAAATAGAGGAGAACTAACACATACAAACGTAAAAAAGGCCAAGACATTGCTCCACTAAACATGACTTTCTCCTTCATTTATTAAAATGTAATAAGTGCCCTTAATAACCTTCGCGCATATTCGGATTGAACATTGCCCAATTCCTCGACCTTCACAACTTCTTCAACTTGACCATCTTTAAAAATCATCACCCGATCACATATGTAAGCAGCCGCTTGAAGATCATGCGTAATAAAAATGTAGCTCATATTGTAGACTTCCTTTAACTCCTTTAATAAGTCAAGCACTTGTGTTTGCACGGAAACATCCAACGAGCTAATCGCCTCATCTAATAAAAGACACTTAGGCTCAGTTGATACTGCTCTTGCAATACAAACTCTTTGCGCTTCACCCCCTGATAGCTCATGTGGGTATTTACTTTTATAGGATGGATCTAGTCCAACTTGAAATAATAGATGGTCAATCTTCAAGTCAAGGTCTCTTTTATTTTTAAAATGTGGGATAAGAGATTCCTTAATAGCATCATATACAGTAAAGAACGGGTTAATAGACGATTTATAGTCTTGAAATACAGCACTGATTGCCCCTCTTCTCACTTTTCTATCGCCTACATCCTTTCCATGAAATAAGACGGTTCCACGGTCAGGCTTTTCAATCCCAACTAATAAACGTCCTAATGTTGATTTACCACTACCACTTTCACCAATGATTCCTAAACACTCTCCATCCTTACATTCAAAGCTAATACCCCTCAATACATGTTGCTTTCCTTTTGAAAACAAGCCGCCATTTTTATAGGATTTTTCAACATGGTCAACTTTCAGCAACTTTAGCCTCTCCTCCCATAATTCGCTCAAAGTGTTGGCTCAACGCTAATCTAGTCCCTATTAAATGTTTCGTATAATCATGCTGCGCCTCAGAGAAGATCGCTTCTGTTTTCCCTTTCTCGATAACTCTGCCATCCTTCATAACGAGAACATCATCCGCTATTTTTCGTACAATGCCTAAATCATGCGAGACAAAAATCATAGACGTATGCATTCTCTTTCTTAATTGAATGAGTTGCTCGACCACTTCAAATTGTGAGATCGTATCTAATGCTGTCGTCGGTTCATCAGCAATAATGACGTCCGGTTCTAACACAATAGCAAGAGCAATCATGATTCGCTGTAGCATACCTCCTGATAATTGATGAGGATATTTATTCAAGACTTCGATCGGATGCTTCAACCTCACACTTTCCATTGCATTCTTCATTTTTTTTATCATTTGGTCACTAGGCATATCAAAGTGCTCAGTCAATGTTTCCTTTATATGAACACCGATCGTACACGTCGGGTCAAAGGCACTCATCCCATTTTGTAAAATCATGCAAATGCTTTTACCTCTTATTTTTCTCATTTCTCTTTCAGCAAGATCATTTAGCTGTCTTTCTTTATACTTGATTTGGCCTGACTGAAATAGCGAAGCTTTATTCAATTTCATAATTGCTCTACAAGTGACTGATTTTCCACTCCCACTTTCACCGACAATAGCTAGACATTGACCTTCCTTTAAACGAAAGGAACTATTATGCACAATGACCTTTCCCGTATGAGCATCCCATACCTTAAGGTTCGAAACATCTAATAGATTAGCCATTTAATTAGCCACCCCTTTCCCTTGAACATTTACTTCTGAGAGCACTTCCTTCTTGTGCGGATGATCGTTTGATTTCATCAACTTAGGATCTAAAGCTACTTGAAGGGCATCGGACAAGAAATTGAAAGCTGATACAACAAGCATGATCGCCAGCCCAGGCGCTATCATTAATTCTGGCCTTGTGAACATGACATCCCTAGCTTCATTTAACATCATGCCCCATTCAGCGTTCGGTGCTTGTATCCCTAACCCCAAAAAGGAAAAACCTGATATTTGTAAGATCATCGAGCCAATCGCACCACTAGAAATAACCGCAATGTCTGCAAAGCTAACTGGTAAAATGTGCTTATACATAATTCTAATAGGACTCATCCCGACTGCCTTCGAGTATTTTACATAGTCTAAATCAACGTATTGCATAACCGATGTACGAATAATGCGCGCAAACCAGGCCCACTTAATTAGAACAAAGGCAATTAAAATATTCTCTAGGCCAACTCCTAGAATTCCGATAATCGCCAAAGCCATCACATATCCAGGAAAAGAAAGCATCGTGTCACACATTCTCATAATGATTGCATCGACCTTACCTTTAAAATAGCCTGCTATAAAGCCTAATACCATGCCGACCAAGACAGAAATCACTAATGCAGCTAAGACCGCTAGCACACTCGGACGTATTGCATATATCAACCTTGATAATACGCACCTACCTAAATGATCATTTCCTAATAAGTACGTCCAAGACATTGGAGCGTATCGAAGGCTCATATCGACTTCATTTGGGTCATGTGGAGCAACAATCGGAGCCAATATCCCCGCAACCATCACACCTACAAGCAAAATTAGAGACATTGTGGCTATCTTATCTTTACTAATACTCTTCAAAACATTCATTTAAAGATCATTCCTTAGCTTCGGATTCATTGCGGCATTAATGATGTCAGACAACGTATTAAACAAAACAAAAGCGACAGCTAATATAAGGACGTATGCTTGAATAATAGGGAGATCTCTACTCAAAATGGAACGAACACTAAGACTTCCTAATCCAGGCCATGCAAAAACATTTTCAA
This sequence comes from Halalkalibacter sp. AB-rgal2, assembly GCF_041821005.1. Classification (NCBI taxonomy): domain Bacteria; kingdom Bacillati; phylum Bacillota; class Bacilli; order Caryophanales; family Bacillaceae; genus Halalkalibacter; species Halalkalibacter sp. AB-rgal2. The sequence continues at coordinate 111,128 of NZ_JBGUAV010000001.1, read as the reverse complement.
TGACGACCGTGCTTCCTAATATAATTGGTATCGCCATACAGAAGATGGAAACTGCAACTTGTAATGAATTTCGTACGATATGCTTAATGACCTTCCTCTCCGTCCATCCGCACGCTCTACCATATAACACGTAATCTTCATTTAAGTTAGCTAGCATCGAGCTTCGTACAACACGGAAGTAAATACCGGCATAGCTAATCACGATAATGATAACAGGTAAAATATAACTTTCGTATGAATCCATCCCATAAGTCGGCAATAAGTCTAGCTTTACAGAGAAATACCATATCATAAGCGAAGCCAACCAATAGGAAGGCATCGCCGTTAGAAGAAAGGAAAGCCCTCTTACTGATTTATCTATTGCTCTTCCTTCCTGTAAGGCGCATATAACACCCACTACAATCGAAATGAAGATAATCGCGATCGAGGAGACGAGGGTGAGCTTGAATGTATTCAGAAACGCCGGACCAATTAAAGACCAAACAGGCTGGCCCGTCACATAGGAGTGACCAAAATCTAGCTTTAAACAAGCGATGACCCATTCGATATAACGTATAAAAAATGGTTGATCCATCCCTAGTTCTTCCTTTGTCTGAGCAATTAACTCCTCGGTTATCTTCGGTACCCCTTGAGCCTGTAGCACCACTTCAGCAGGATCTAAAGGAGAGAGGTTAATTAAAATAAACGTTAAAAATGAAATAACGAGCAGTAACGGAATCGTCATCACGATTTTCTTAATGATGTAGCTCCCCATTTAAATTCTCCTTTTCATCAATCACTCAAACCTCATTTGCTCAAAAGGCAGCTCAAATTGTGTTTGTCTAAATGAAATATCTGTTAACTCACTCGGTGCAACGACTGTCATGCTTCCATTTGAAATCGGGATAAAGACGGCTTCTTCATGAACAATCGTCAAAATGTCCGCATATAAATCACTTCTCTCCTCCTCATCCATCGTGACCATTACTTCATCAATCTTCTCGTATAACTCATCCACTTGCTCAATCCCACTTGTCGTGTGCATATACGCTGTTTCCGATTTAAAAGCAGATATCGTACTTTGTGGATCATACGCTAATCCCCATGTTTGGTTGAATAATAAGTCATAATCACCTGTTGTTCGTCTGTTTGCAATAGACGTTGATTCTTCACCAAAGATGTCCAATTGAACGCCTACGTCCTTTAATGTACTCTGAATAAATTCAGCTTGTGTTTTTTGCGAAGGTGAATTGACATCGTAATACAGTAGCATCGCTAATTCCTGTCCATCCTTCGTTCTAACTTCAGCGTTACCTTCCAATAACCAACCTGCTTCCTCTAGAATTTCTTTTGCTCTTTCAACATCGTAGCCCCGCTCTTTCAACTCGACATCTGCGTAATGAATATTAGAGGAAAACAATGTATGAGCTACCGTTTCCGTATCGCTAAAAATATCCTTTGCAATGGTTTCTCGATCAATCGAATACCAAATCGCTTCACGAACAGCCGATTCATTAACAGGATTATCAACTCTACTACTATTAGCGACAATCATTTTCGTATTCATCGGTTTACTTCTAGTAATCTGATAATCACCTGATGCTACTAATTGCTCCATTGCTTCTACATCAATACTGTCTGCACCACGATCATCTGTAAAAACAAAATTAACCTCGCCTTTTTGTAACGCTAAAAAGGTTGTCTCACCTGCTGGTAGAACTTGTGAGGTAATCGTCTGAATATGAGGTGTAACTCCCCAATAATTCTCATTCGCCTCAAAAATGGCATACTCATCTGTTTTATACTCAGATAGCATATATGGTCCTGTCCCATTGTAGCCATCTACACCATCCTTCGTCCCACCACCAATAAAGTCATTAGGCGAAGTAAAGATATAAGGTCTTGTCATCGATAATTCTACAAGAGTCGGATAATAGGCTTCTGATAACGTTATTTCAATCGTATATTCGTCTAACACATCGCATTGTACGATCTTTGTCGATAATTGAATCCAAGCATGGGTCTCGGCATTTTCCTGGATCGCTTCAATGTTTTGTTTAACAGCCTCAGCATTAAATGGCTCCCCATCGTGGAACGTCACATCCTCTCTTAAATAGAACGTATACACGGTTCCATCATCAGAAATATCCCATGACTCAGCAAGCAATGGTTTAATCCCCTCTTCCGTATTTTCAACTAATGATTCAAAGATCTTTCCTTGCGCAGGCATCGAACCTGCATATAAATGTGGATTCAAGTCGTTAATATCATTAGCTGCTGCATAAACTAATTCCTGTTCTTGTTCCTTTTCCTCTCCACTCGTATTTTCTGATGTCTCAGAGCATGCAACGAACACCGAAACCATCATGACCATAAAAATAGTTACCTTTAATCTCTTTACTAACACGTACGATCTCCCCTTTTCATTTAAACTATCATTTTATTAAATCAAAATTATTACGATTTAATTCGCATACTGATCTATTTCTTCGCAAATCATTTGCACATCATCATGAAACCTTTGAACAACAAATGCATTCGACAACCGCTTCTGACTATGGGCCTTTGTCACTTCTTTTATCTTTATCTCATACGTTTCAACGAACTTATCAATGGTTGGACTACTTAACCCTAAATATTTCGCAATTCCTTGTATGATCTTAATTCGATAGTAATCCTCCTTTGGCATTCTTGGAATGTCTAGTTCCCCTTCTCGATTAACAAACATTTGGCGAATCGGAACAGCTGAAAAATCAAAATACTTTCCCTCTTTATTTGGTTTAGAAAACGGATCGATTAATAACGCGCTATACCGTATGTACAATAAATATTCCTGATGAATGACTTGGAATTGTGGGAAGCTCTCAATATCATGTCTTGATATACTTTCTGGCCTTACCGGGTAGTTGTCATCGATCATAAATTTAAGGAGGTTTATTTCTTCTATTCCAATTTTATTTAAGATATTCATAATTTCTTGCCAATGAGTGCGTAAATCGCGAATTAAATTTTGTGTGATCGGCCCTTCAGGAAACAGTTTATACACATATTTCATTACAACGCTTTCTTCAAAAATAGCCTTTAGCGAAAATGGGTTCATAAACAATGGCGGGTGCACATACAACGAAATATTTCGTGTTTCCGCCTCAATTGGTGACCTCATCTTCTCTAACGTAATCCCTAGCTGCTGACATAAGCGATCTAATCGATCAATCGTTTCCGACGAGTTAGACGTTGAACCGATAAAAACCTTCTTCTTTAACGCTGTTGTTAATACTTGATTAGATGGATTATTCGTCAACCAGCGGGTATCTCCAACATATGTAGAAAAACTAATTACCTCTACATTTAAATGCAAACGATGGAAAAAGCTCTTCACTAAAAAGTTCGACCCAAAGGTTGGAGAAATTAAAATGATGCATGTAACGTCCCTTATTATTCCAGTATCTATCTGCTGTAATACGTCCATATATGCATCTGTCGTGACAGAAAGAATAAGTGTATCCCATGTACCTTTAATCGTTTCATACCCACAAAATACTTGATCAATTGAACATTCACCTTGCATGCTCTCGTCTTTTTGATTTTGTATATGAGCCTGAAGACGATTTTCGTTTCTCTCAAGAGCTGAAAAAAAACCTTCAGAACGGACAGAAGTTCTCCCAACAATTCCAACTTCGTCGCAATGAGCATATTTTTTTAATATAACTGCTAGTTGAACCGAGGTAGGACCTGTTCCTAATAGTAAAACTCGCTTCATCATAATGGTCTCCTTCCTTACATATCAAATGATTGATTAACCCTTTGGTATAAGGCAATATCAAATACTTGCGTCGGTCGCAAAATTTGTTCAACCATTCTCCACTTGCTCGTGTTAACTTCTTGTAAAGGATAATTGAAAATCGACTTCAATTGATTACCAAACCTCATCGCAACAACGACATGTTCAGCCGTTAAATCATACAATTGCTCCAATATATCGTATTTGCTTGCCACAGTTGAGCTGAAGATGATATGAGTTAACTCTTTTGTACAATCAAGGTTTTCAACGAAGGTATTTTCTAAACGAATACATAAATCATGACCAAGCTTATCAATTACTCTTCTACCGAGATCAATGGCTTCCTCATCGATATCAATTCCAACAACCTCTGCCCCCGTCTTTTTTGCAATGAGAAGTGGAGTCATAGGAAACGCCCCTGACCCAACTAACAATACTTTTGAATCAGCTGTCACATGAAAATGACCAAATTCTTTTTCAATACACGATTCAATATTTTTAAAATAATCGGCTATATCAACCTCTCCACCATCTAATAGCCTTAATGCTCGGTATTTCTCTAGTACAGCCACACAACTAGCTGAGTTCTCTCTTAATTCAGCAACTAGGGGATCTAGCTCACTCCATTCCTGCTGTTCTAGCTGTTCCCATCTTTTCTTGTGGTCTTCATCGATGACAAACGAAGAATAAGCATCCATTAAAAGCTCTAATTCTGAACTATTAAGTAAAGTACGGTCATACAGACTTGCATATTCACCAAATTTCTCCCTGAATGGCTTCAAATCATCTTGAATTCGTCCAATGGCATTCATGATTCTCACCCCTAATAAATTATGATGTTACAAATCAATAAAGGCCTTACCTTCTGCTACTATTCCAACTGAACCTTCAATGCTAAGTCTCGTGATCTTCTCGTTATCAACCATTGCCAGCACTTTCATCGTTCCACCTGGCTGCTTAACCTGCACTTGAACTGCTCTCTTTGTTTTCCAAGCAAGGTAAGCACCTATTGAGGCTGTCCCTGATCCACACCCCCTTTCCCATATCATGCTGTCTATATGAGGCACATAAATCAGTGGACTCATTTCATTAGTTGTTGCTTGGTAGAGCAAAATGCCAATAACCTTTGCCCCTCCTGCTACCCCTAGCAACCTAGCTAATGATTCAGCCTTTTTTTTCATAGATTCATTACATTCATTTATTTCCATGACAATATGTATAAATTCGTCATATCTTACTATCACGATCTCTGTATGCTCTCCATCATATTCAATCGCTTTTTGTTCTATTATTTCAGGAGATGGCATTGTCACTTGGCAATCGTAATGGTCTGTAGTTTTTATTACGTTACATCTTATTAATTCTTTTGTACCAGACGCGTTTAAAACGATTTCTGTCAAATCTTGCTCATCTACTAGTTTCGTTGATGCAATCAACGAGGCCAATGCCATACATGCATTTCCACAAAATTCACCACCTGCCATATTCAAATGAGCAGCAGCTTCTTTAGTAGTTGCTTGTTCGATAAATCCTACTTGTTCAGCGTATACGCTATCATATGACATCAATTTAGTAGCAATACGAGGATGTAACTCTCTTGGATGATTCGTTTTTACTAGAATCGTCATATTTTGTGTTGGGTTTAATTTAATGAATTCAACTTCCTGTTTCATCACATCCCTCTTTTCACCAATTAAATAATAATGATTACGATTTTCATTAAATTATAGCATAAAATTTGGTAGTGTCAATATTTGGTTCTTGGTCTTTACAACAGAAAAAGTGCCTCAGACTTTCTCTTCTGAGACACCTTTTCTTGACCGATTATTCCTTTATGAAATGGGTGTACCGTTCTTAACAGCTTCATCTGGACGAAGAAGAACGACATCTCCATCCTCAGGCACACCTCCAACAACTAGCACCTCCGATTTATACCCAGCAATCCGCATAGGAGGAAAATTTACGACAGCGACGACTTGTCGCCCAACTAGCTGTTCTGGCTCGTACCTTCTCGTAATCTGAGCTGATGACTGTTTAATACCTCCCTCTCCAAAGTCAATTTCTAATTTGATTGCAGGCTTACGCGCCTCTGGAAAAGGCTCAGCTCTTACTACTGTTCCAATTCTCATATCAAGCTTGTTAAAATCATCAATTGTAATCATCTTCTCCCTCCAATTTCCTTTTTTAAACAGTATAACTGATTTAACGGTACAAAGGTACTTTTAACTAAACAGTGATTAATTGAAAAATACCACTAAGCAGTGCCAAGATCCCCAGTCCCAAACAAATTGACCCTACTATCATTATACGTTTGCTCTTATCATCCTCTTGAATACCCATATAGGAAAGATGAATGCGTAAATTTGATTCAGCTGATAAATGTTCATAAAATACAGGTGTTTCAATCATACTCCCTATGTTCCTTAATATGTCCTCTCTCTGTTTGCTACCTTCCATCCCGCAAACTTCAATCTTGCCCGTCGTAGGTGAAAGAAGCCCTGTTATTATTTTGAAAACAGTTGTTTTCCCTGCCCCATTTGCACCTAAGAAGCCATAAATAGACTTTTCTTTAACAAACATATTACAAGATTTGATGATTTCCTTACCATTAAACGCTTTAGTCAAGTTTTCGACTTTTATAGCCGCTTGGTGACTCAAGCTTCCCCACCACCTGAATACAAATTCTTCAGAAACTTCTCAGTGTCTTGGACCATTGAATCGCTCATAATATCTACTCCCATTCGTTTCATCATTAATTGCAAAAATGTCAATCGACGATGTAATTGCTCCTCATTGCACTCCATAATTTGAGGGTCACACCAAACATTTAATAATAAAAAGAATACTTCCGAACACTCATATGGGTAATCAGTTGTTATTGACCCATCTCGGTTTCCTTCCTCTATAATTTTTGCAAAAATAGGCGCACTTTTGTTCACAGAATCCTTCATCATGGAGACAATAAAATCACTACTTTTTATTTGTGTACTTAAAGCTTCATCAAGAGAGTGTGCTTCTTGGTCTTTTAAGTCCTTTTCTAAGAGGCCTGTTAATTTTTCTTTTGCTGATTGTGCATCGATTTCATTGATCCAATCATTTACTGTTTGTTCGACATTGCTATATTTATTTTCTTTAACGGCCTCAATGATTTCCGCCTTAGACTTAAAATGATGATAGATCGCCCCCTTAGACATTCCAATTGCTTCACATATATCTCTTATACTTGTTTTTTCAAAACCTCTTTCAATAAATAGCTTAGTTGAAATGGCAATAATCTTTCCCTTCGTTTCCTCGGATTTATATTTTCGAGTCATTTTACCCCTCCTACATACCGGTCGTCCGGTATGTATAATATTTCATATTCACCTATTTTTGTCAATATTTATTTATCACCTTAACCATTCGTATTGTAAAATTATAAACATGGACGAGTCGAACCAAAATATATATTCAGATTGTTCTATCCCGAAATGGTGGAAATTTAAAAAGGCCTCTTCCAAAAAGTCGAACTCGACTTATAAGAAAAAGACCTATTACAATTTATCTAAATTATTTTTTATTCCGATAAAAAAACATTGTCAGTGGGGCGAAGATGACTATGATGATTCCCGAGGCAATCAATGCCCAAATGATATCGTTCCATGTGGCGCTTCCTTCCATTAGAGCGCGGACAGCGGTCACGACAATCGAAACGGGATTCACCTCTACAATAATTTGCAGGAATGTGGGCATCGTCTCTGGATCAACAAAGACATTACTTATAAACGTTCCAGGGAACAAAATCATCACGCTGAAATTCATTAGTGCCTTCTCCGTTCTCATAACCAACCCGAGCGTCGTCCAAATCCAAGAAAGACTAAAGGCAAAGAAGAGCAGGACGAAGATGGCTAACACGACTCCTAATAAGCCCCCTTCTGGTCTAAAACCAAGTATGAAGCCGAGAGTCATGATGACAATCGAGGCGACACTATAACGAAGAATATCGATGACTAACGCTCCTGTTAGAACGGACGGATTCCAAATTGGCAATGAACGAAACCGGTCGAATATCCCTTTTGAGACATCTTTATTTAAATCTACTCCCGTATACATCGTAATCATAACAACTGTTAAAACAAGTATGCCAGGCAAAAGGAATTGTAAATATTGCTCAGTCGAACCGGAAATCGCTCCTCCAAACAAATACGTGAACATAAGCAAATAAATAATCGGAAAACCTGTAATATCAAAGAGCTGCTCAGGTACATACTTGATTTTAAGTAGTGCCCTCCAGGCAAATGTTACTGTTGCTGAAATAGCACTTGGGCGCTTTGGGCGCTGGCGTTTTGAGATAGCCGTTTGTAACTGTCGATCTTGTAAAGTGGATGTTTTCATTATGAAACCTCTTCTTTGCTCTTGTCATTCTGTTTTCCTGTAAGAGTCAAAAATACTTCATCAAGACTTGGTTGCCCGAATGAGAAATCAGCAAGCTCAATCCCTTCAGCTTCCAAAATCTCCAACACTTCTGAAGCTTCTCCACTGTTTAATAGGTGTATGGATAATTGCTTTGCATCAGTTGGTTGCTGGACTTTTGCATTTAATTTAGTCGCAAGCAAACGTTCAGCACGTGTTCGATCCTCTGAATGAACAAGCCTTATAGAGAACACTCCTGCTCCTACTGATGCTTTTAATTCACTGCTCGTTCCTTCTGCAATGACTTTACCATCCTCAATCACAGCAATCCGGTCTGCTAATTGATCCGCTTCCTCCAAGTATTGAGTTGTCAGCAACACAGTCGTCCCCGCATCTGCCAGCAATTTGACGACCTCCCACACTTGATTTCTACTTCGTGGATCAAGACCGGTTGTCGGTTCATCGAGGAATAAGACGTCTGGAGAAATGATCGTACTCGCTGCAATATCGATGCGACGACGCATTCCTCCTGAATATTTCCCGACTTGGCGTAGTGCCGCCTCCTCTAGGTTATACGCCTTAAGCAGCTCCTTCGCCCTTGCTTTTGCCTCCCTCCAACTATAACCAATTAACCGAGCAATCAGAATCAAGTTTTCTAATCCTGATAACTCCTCATCGACTGAGGCAAATTGGCCTGTCAAGCTCACCTTACTTCGTACGTCAACAGCCTCCTTGACTAGGTCAAGTCCCATCACTTCCGCCCGACCTCCGTCAGGCTTCAATAATGTTGCTAGCATACGAACTGTTGTTGTTTTCCCCGCGCCATTTGGACCAAGCACTCCATAAATGGTTCCTTTTTTCACTTGAAGATCCACACCATTTACGGCACGAGTTTGGCCAAATGTTTTAACGAGTCCTTGGGCGTTAATCGCCCATTCTTCCTGATGATCCATGCTTCTCATACGCTTTCCCCTCCACTCTATATTTAACGTTAAAATTGACCTGCTATTTCTTCCACTTGCTGAAGCCCTTCACGTATAATCCTCTCCCCATTGTGTGGAAACTCATGATGTCCCTCAATGACACATGTCGTAATATCTGTAATTCCAAAAAAGGATAAATGGTTTTTTACGAAGTTTACTGCCATTTCAAAACGATCATCCTCTGCATATATGCCCCCTCTTGCATTGAGTAAAGCTACTTTCTTATCTGTCAGTAATCCAGTAGCCCCTTCCTCTGAATAGGAAAATGTCTTTCCCGGATGATGCATATAGTCGAGATAAGAATGAAGGACAGCAGGAGCACTTAAGTTCCAAAGCGGAAAGGCAAACACAATCTTATCAGCCGAAATAAATTGTTCCAATTTACTTGAGACAAACCGATGTAACGTTCGTTCTTCTGTCGTCATAGTCAGCCCTTTCGCTGCTTTATTACCAGCATCAATAACCTTGTTCCCTAAATAAGGTAGGGGCACTTCATACAAGTCAATTTCAGTGATCGTATCATTGGGATGCGACTCTTTATAGCTCAGTAAAAATTGCTCATACATTTTCACGCTGACTGAGCTTTCCATCGGACGGTCATTCGCTTTTACAAATAAAACGGTATTCATTGTTCATTCCTCCTTATGTTTTAACTACATTCAGCTTACTCATTTTTGTCCTTGAAGACGCCCGTCATATGGTTGAAATCTCCATACAAAAAAAGCCTTACATCTTTGTAAGACCTTCCTATACGACCTTTGTCTGAGATCAATTATTTACTTGAACCAGCCATGTTTCAGCGCATACATTGCTGCCTGTGTCCGATCTTGAACCTCCATTTTCGCAAAAATATGTGTAATATGGGTTTTCACTGTCTTTTCTGTTATGTGTAGAACGGAAGCAATCTCTTTATTGCTACGTCCTAATGTAATTTGTTCAAGCACATCTTTTTCCCGTGTTGTTAACATCGAGACGTTTTTATTGTCATCTGCTGTCATTTGATTGATTAATTGGTTAGTCACTTGCGGATGAAGAGTCTTATTTCCCGCCATCGCAGCTGTAATCGTATCTATTAGCACACTCGGTTCAACATCTTTCAACTGATATCCAATCGCTCCCGCCTTTATAGCTGGTAGAACGGAGTCTTTATCTGAAAAGCTCGTTAACATGATCACCTTAATGTGCGGGTGGTTTGCCATAATTCGTTTTGTTGCTTCAATACCATCCATTTCTGGCATGATCAAATCCATTAAGACTACGTCTGGATTCAGCTCTTCTATCTTCTCAAGCGCTTCCTTGCCATTTTTCGCTTGACCGACAATATTCAATTCCGGCTGAGTCTGAAGGAAAAACGTTAATCCTTTGAGTACGACAAGGTGATCGTCAACTAGCAATACATTAATTTTCATATTCTCCTCTCCCCTTCTGAGATGAAATAGGGACAGAAACGATTATAATCGTCCCACTTCCTTCCTCACTACTTATCGTTAACAGCCCGTTAATCTCAGCAGCTCTTTCTCTCATACTCGAAATCCCGATTGACTGAGTACACTTCTCTAGCCGTTCTGGTACGAACCCACGACCTTGATCGGATATTTTCATTCGTATCTCATTGTAATCCTTTTCAATTCGAATCCAGGCGCGATTCGTCTCAGCATGCTTTTTCACATTATTTAAAGCCTCTTGACCAATTCGCCAAAATGCTTTTTCAATTTCTACTGGTAGCGGGACAGTTTTTTTCATATAAATGGTTAAATAAATACCTATTTGTTCAGCATAATCTTGCAGTGCTCCAAGGATCCCTTTCACTTCACCTTGAGAGCGCATTTGCAAAATGAGTGAGCGCATTTCATTCAATGATTCTTGTGCAAGTTGACCGATATCATGTGATACATCAGCTATTTCAGGACTACTTTCTTTCATCAATTCCTTCAATCCTCCTGCCATGAGAGAGAGCGAGAAAAGTTTTTGATTGACGGAATCATGTAAATCACGAGCAAGACGATTTCGTTCCTCTGCAATCAGCCATCCTTGCCACTCATTATAGAGGCGGATTTTCTCCATCGCTAATGAAATATGATCCGTCAGCACCTCCAGAATTTCCATTTCTAACCCTCTAAATGTTTCTGTTTCTCGTCCTAAATAAAGGGCACCAATCGGTTCAACATTCATGTGAATCTCATGAACCTTTAGGGGAATCGCCACGGTAAACTGATTTGAAGGTAATTGCGGTAAATGCTCATTCTGTTCATCACTTATGCAATAGGTGTGCTCAAAAAAGACACGATGTATCATATCGTGATGATGCGGTATCGGAATATGGCTCAACTCGCTTTTTCCATTAGAGTAAATCGATTTAACGAATTTTTGATCTCCCTCTTTTAACACAATGGCTACTGTCGGCCAATGAAAAGATTGAGCAACCTCTCTCACGACCGCCAAGAGCAATTTATTCATATCATTGATCTTCCATATATAACGAGTGACGTGATTGGCATTTGCATAATAATTAACGATGTACTGCGCAATTTTATCGACAGCTTGCTTCTCTTTTTGTTCGATTAATCTCGTTCGTTCAATAGCCGTCCCAATTTGATAAGCAACCGATTCCAAAAACGTTAATTCCTCCTCATTAAAGCTTTCCTTTCCCGGTGAGCCGACATTTAGAAGTCCAAGCCGCTCCCCACGAACGGTTAACGGAATCGTAGCATGGTGCGTCAAATTACCCGTATCTCCCCAAGAATATTTCTTCGCATTGTGTAGTCTTTCACATTCAATCATATTAACAGCTGAATTTAAACCTCCAGCCCAATATAGCCCTAAGCATAAACAAACACCACAACGCATAACCTCTTTATCTTCCTGCGCCAAGGCTTGCGGAAGGTTATGGTCTGCTATGTGCTCATAATCCGGTTCATCATCAATAAGAAAAATCCAGCCTGTTTTTAAGCTCGTCAAATCTAATAGCTTTTCAAGCGTCGTTTGTAGCATTTCCTTCATATTGGTATTTTGGTTTAATGTTTCGGCAATTGTTTTTAGAATCGTTAATTCTTTGTAATGCTTTTCCTTATCAAACATTTCATCACCTCACCCTAGTAGACTTTAAATCACTTATTTACCTGTTATCCTTGATTCATTTCTCCTCTTATCGTAATATATAAATAGTATAACTTAAATAAAAAATATAGCGCACATATAAGGCGCGCACTTTCCTTAGGGATAGTGTGCGCTTTTTTTCGTGTTAAGGGAGGGGTCCATACAAAAGCAGCCTTTGTAAGACAACAGTACGTAAAGTACAAAAAATTTGTATGAGGAGGCATCAATAATTATATGCAGAATATTAGAGAAGTAGGAGAACTCTGTTGGTTAGATCTCAAAACAGCAGATATGGCGTGCACGAAATCGTTCTACAATAAGCTATTCGGTTGGGGCTACCATGACGAAAAGTGGCCTCATAAAACATATCCCATCATTAAACAGCAACAATCTACACTTGGTGGCCTGACAAATATGAACGATACTCCTCTACCTGAAGGGACACCTTCACATCTTAGTGTCTACTTCGCTACTCATTCTATTGATAGCATTACAGCAAATTGTCGAAGGGGAGGGGGGCAGATTCTTGTCGAACCATTCTATTTAGAGGACCTTATGCATTTGTCAGTCATTCAAGACCCTGATGGAGCCATATTTTCCTTGTTGAAGACCGGTACCTTTCAAGCAATGAATGTTCTTAAACAAAATGAAGGAGTCCCTAGTTACATTGAGCTAACCACTCCTAACCTAAACAAATCCATGGTCTTCTATACGCAAATTTTCGGATGGACATTCAAACCGTTTGAATATGATTTCACACAGGCCGTTCATATTCAAATCGGTCATCGAATAATAGGAGTAATGACTTCCTCTAAGTCCGGATCTTCGGAATGGAACGTGTATTACACCGTGAACTCAATCGAAGATACAGCTCAACGCGCGCAAAATTTAGGAGCTCAATCTCACTCCAACCTTCGCGAGATTCCACACATTGGGAAGGTTTGTATCTTTAGCGACCCAGTCGGGATCACTTTTGGATTGATTGAATATAGCCGACTAAGTTGAAGCTCACAAACAACGACGCCCTCTTTAACTAATCACATGTACTAGAGGGCGTCATTATCTAGTTATTCATTTGGAATACGCTTACTTACTCTGAATAGATAAGTAGTATTGCTTCGTTTCGTTATTAAACTTCTCAACTGCCATACGCAAGGTCATTCTCGACATCTCCTGAGCATGCTGATCAAGAAAGGCTTTTAGCTTCGCATCATTTCTCTTTCCAGCTTCACGGATCCAACTTCCAACAGCCTTTTGAATAAGCTCTTCTTCATCAGCAATTAATAGTTCCGCAATTCGAAACGTGTCATCTAACTCATCTTGTTTAATAAAGGCATACGTACTAACAATCGCCGTTCTCCGCTCCCACTTATTAGTAGAACGCGCTAGACTATAGAGAATATCTCTTGGGCGATCTAATAAGTACTTTCCAATCACTGAAGGTGCACAACGATCAACAAAATCCCAGTTGTTAATGCGATCATGCCTGTGAATATACAGGTCAAATAATGCTTTTCTCGTGTCCTGCGAGAGCTTTCTCTGCTTCGCTTGGAAATCCATAATGCTAACAGCACCCATTCTCACTTCATAATAAGGACTCTCAAGAAGCTTTTCAATTTCTGACAACGGCATCTTAATAAAACGTTTAGCCGTTTGAAACACGGTTTTCATGTGTAATCCCAAGCATAATGTATGAGGATCAGAGTCTTTGAAAAATCGCTTCATTCTTTCCACATCATTTTCATTTTGGTGCTGCTCTAACTCATTAATAAAAACATCAGCTTTATAATCTTCCATTCTTGTCCCCACCTCTCTTTCTTTCTATCATATATCGATAAAACCGAAAATACATCATACCCTTTACATGATGTCATATTTTTTTGAAAATCATCAAATTCCATTGACCTTTACGTTACGTAAAGGTGTATGATCAACTTCAAGGAGGGTTCACGATGGAATACACCGTTCAAAAACTAGCGCAAATGTCTGGTATTAGCGGACGTACACTTCGCTATTACGATCAAATTGGGCTATTAAAGCCTGCGAGAGTCAATTCATCTGGCTATCGAATATATGGTAGAAAAGAGGTTGATTTGCTTCAGCAAATTTTATTTTATCGCGAGTTAGATCTTCATTTAGATGTGATTAAGAGGCTGATTCATCAGCCTGATGTTGATCAAACAGAAGCGTTGAAGCATCATTACAAGCATTTAATGAGAAAACGTGACCGCCTTGAAAAAATTCTCAAAACGATGAGAAAAACCATTAACAGCTATGAAGGAGGTTTTAACATGACAGACAAAGAGAAATTTGAAGGCTTAAAAGATCAATTAATCGCCGAAAATGAAGCAAAATACGGCAACGAAATTCGTAACAAGTATGGTCATGAAACAGTTGAAGCAAGCAATACCAAATTAAAAGGTATGTCCGAAAAGGATTACAATGCGATGCAAGCATTAGAACTTGAGTTGGTTTCTTTATTAAAAGAGGCCATTTCAATAGGTGATCCTGCTTCAGATGTCGCACAACAGCTTGCTCGAAAACATAAAGAATGGCTCATGTATTCATGGCCAAGCTACTCGCATGAAGCCCATGCTGGACTTGTTGAGATGTATGTGCAGGATGAACGGTTTAGGGATTATTATGATCGGAGGGTGAAAGGTGGGGCTGCCTTTTTGCGTGAAGCGGTGTTGACCTATATTAGTAAAATATGATCGTAATTGCCCGTTAAGAGCGCTTCCTCATGCTGGCTTATGCAATACCTCATATCGTATTTGAACCCTACATGGACCACCTTCCCGACAAGCTCATTGACAAAAGTAAGATACATGTATACACTTTGAGTAATTACACAACCTTTACGTTGATTGCTCCATTAGAACGGGGCATAAAGGAGTTTGTTTTATGAGTGTGAGTGTTCTTAACTAATCCGTAATTGGATACGTACGAATCGGTCAAAAAAATCGACAGCTCGTCGGTTTATTTGTGCTACCTTTTCGTACTAGTTAAGAACCGAGCAATTTTAGACACCTGTCTGACACTTTTGGGGTCTATTCAACGTAAAGGGCGAACGAACGCCTCAAGCGATTGCTTGAGGCGTTTTTTGTGTACATTTTTATACAGAAAGGATAATTCTTATTATGAACAATAGATCCCTTCAACAACTCGACTACCAGCACATTTTAAAAACCGTGGCTTCATTTGCCTACACAGAACGGGCAAAGGAAACGATTAAGAAGAGTAAACCAGAGCTTGTCAAAAAGCGTATTGAACACATGCTAAATGAGGTACACGAAGCCTCCAAAATTCTCGAAATCAACTCGAGTGTCCCGATTCATTCGCTTGACGATATGACCTCCTACCTAGAGCAAGCGAAAAAGGGGTTATTTTTACAACCAAGTCAGCTCCAGCGTGTCCTTTCCTTTCTCGAGCATTGCCGCAAGCTTAAAATGTTTATGCGCGATAAAGAGACAGTAGCTCCGAACGTCGCGACGTATGTACAATCAATCGAAAACATGGCTACTATCGAAAGTGAAATCGCACGCAACCTTCGTAACGGCCAAATTGATGACCATGCCACACCAGAACTGGCAACCATCCGACGACACCTTCGGATAAAACGAGCAGAGGTAAGGGAAAAGGCAGAAACTATGTGTCGCTCAAAAAAGCTTGCTCCGTATCTTCAAGAGAGCATCATCGTAGAAAAGAATGGACGTTTCACCATCCCAATCAAAAAGCAATTTCGTTCTAAAGTCTCCGGCGTTATCATTGACACGTCCTCTTCAGGAGCGACCGTGTTTATGGAGCCGAAAGAAGTGACAGCACTATACGATGAATTGAATGACCTGCTTGCTGCTGAGAACTACGAAGTAGAAACAATCCTTTATACATTAACCGCAAGTATTCTAGATATTGAAAAAGAGTTGAACATAGCAATAGACATTATGCATTTCTATGATGTCCTATTTGCTAAAGCGAAATACGGTCAAACCATCGACGGCTCCATCCCCGCTTTAAATGAAGAATACTTGATCCACCTCGATGAAGCGCGCCATCCTCTATTAGGTGAGCAAGCGGTGCCTCTCTCCTTAACGTTAGGGGTTCACGAGCGAGCACTTATCATCATGGGTCCAAATACAGGTGGAAAAACGGTGACATTAAAAACGGTTGGGCTTCTTACCTTAATGGCTCAGACAGGTTTGATGATCCCTGCTGGATCTAAGACATCGCTTCACGTGTTTCAGAAGCTATTTGTTGACATCGGTGATGGTCAAAGCATCGAACAAAATTTAAGCACATTCAGTTCAAGATTAACTAACATTATTCACATTCTTGAAAACGCCGATGATCAAACATTAGTGCTCGTGGATGAGCTCGGATCGGGAACTGATCCAAACGAAGGAATGGCTCTTGCACAAGTTCTTTTGGAACAACTTTTTGCGAAAGGCGCAACGATTTTAGCGACAACCCATTACCGAGAGTTAAAGACCCTTTCTAAGACGCACGATGGCTTTTTGAATGGATCGATGGAATTTGATGTAAAGACACTTCAGCCAACCTATCGCCTCTTATTGGGGGAAATGGGCAATAGTCAAGCTTTCGATATTGCCTTCAAGCTTGGTCTCCATCCAACGCTCATTCATAAGGCTCGACAGCTAACAGGTAATCCATTTAATGAAACCCGATATTCCATAACAGATATCGATCAAAAGCAAAAGCACCGTTACGAAAATCAATTACGTACAACCAACTATATGCGCACAGAACGAAAAGCAAAAAAATCACCAATCCCCTTATTCGACCAAGGAGACAATGTGACCGTTTCTCCATATGGTGCCGTTGGTATCGTCTATAAAGGACCTGACGAGACAGGAAACTACGTTGTGCAAATCAAAGGGGAAAAGCAGCGCATTAACCATAAACGTTTAACTCTTCATATCCGTGCGAGCGAGCTCTACCCACCAAACTATGATTTCGATATTATCTTCAAATCGGTAGACTACCGTAAAACGAAGCACCAACTCGAACGAAAACACATCGAAGGACGGATTCTTAGAGAAGAAGAGTAACTAAGAAAAACCGTGCCGCGGTCTTTTCTTAATTGCGTTGCGCTGTGCTGTTACAAAGGTTTGAGTGTTTCGAAAGTGGAACGATTCAATCTACGCACTCATTTAGTATCAATCGTATTCGCTACATCTTTTAAAAATCTTGTGGGGAGGGTTTTCTCCCCACAAGACACGTAGCGAACGGCGCCATTCCCTTGCTTCTTGAGGTGCTTTTTGAACAAGCTCTCTAAAGGGAGATTCTGATTTTTTAAAAAACTATGAAAAAAAGAGCATGAAATTGTACTCATGCCTAAAATTATACAATTTGCTATGATTTAAAATGGTCATATTGTGTCATTTTTTGTAAAATTAATCATTCAAGTCATTTTCAAATGAGGAGGTTACGATATGGATAGGGTGACTCTTACTGTTTGTTTACTTTTTATTGTTTTCTTCACAGTAGGTTGTGGGTCTGAACAAGAGACGAGTCTTGATGAGGATCATCAAGTCATTGATGAAACACCTGAGGAACCTGATGTAGAAGTAGATGAAGAAACGAAAGAAGATCAAACAACCGATTCGATTGAAGAAGAGGAGTCGTTAATGGAAGAATCAGAATCAGTGGGCGAGACTGAGCCTGTTGAAGATGAGGAGAAGCGCGATGATATAGGTGATTATAGCGTCTATATGGGAGGTGAAATGCTCGAAACCGAGGATCAAATCATTATTTACGGGGAAAGTAATTTGCTTCCAGGTGCTCGTATTTTCGGAGAAATTCTCGTTGGCGATGAAGACGACTTAGTCTTTTTTAATGATACATCAGAGATTGTTCAAGAAAACGGAGAATTTTATATAGAGCTGGACAATCACAATTTAGGCGAGGAAACAATTGTACGAGTGAGATTTCACTTTGATGGTCAGCAGGATCAAGCAATCATTCGCCATTATGGCGATCGTGGTCAGAACTTAGAAGGTCCATATATATATAGGCACCAAGGTCAAGTAGGGGGCGGAAACCCACAAAATATTTTCAATCAAGCGATGGTGGTGGCTTCATTTGAGCCGAGTGAGGAAAAAGCCATTCGTCACTTTAGAGAAGCAAATTGGCACCCTATTCCTGAAGATATGGGTGACGTCCGTGTTTGGATTGAAGTTGATGAAATCAATAATGACGGTGAATTTTATTATTTACAAGGACGAAGTAATCTAAGTGAAGGTGCAACAATTTTTGTTTCTTTTGGTAATAGAGGTCGTCAAGATGAAACACGCATTTTGCCTGATGGCTCATTTTATTTAAAAGTTCCTTATGAATATAAGGAGGATTCCAGCTTTACCATTCGTTTTGATCCAAGTCACTTTACCCAGTGGAATGAAACACAAGAACGTTATGGTTCAAGAGGACAGAAGCTAGTTGGTAATTTAGTCGTTCCTGATAAATATAGTGATAAACAATTTATCGAAACATATATCGAACAGGAATCAACGACAATTGATGTACCTGATAACGTTGAATTGACGATTGATGGATCAGAAGTCACTATGCTAGTTCCAGATAATGTTCTATTTGATTTTGATGAATATGAATTAAAGAGTTCATCAAAAGAAACGCTCGAAGAAATTGGCGAGACTTTAAAAAATTCCTTTAATAAAAAGGATTTTGATATTGTTATTTACGGACATACCGATAATATTGGAAATGATCAATATAATCTAGACTTATCGAAAAAGAGAGCAGATGAAGTTCGAGACTATTTAGAGGACCAACTCGATTCAAGCGAAGTAACCTTCACAACGGAAGGGTTGGGTGCAGACAGACCCATTGCTTCAAATGATACAGAAGAAGGGCAAGCGAAAAATCGCAGAGTTGAAATTGTCATCAATTTAAAATAATTCAGGGGGCCATATCTTATGCTAAAAAACTATAAATGGTTAGGAAGTTTGCTAGTTGCCTTTCTTTTAGTTCTAGTTACGGCATGCGGTACAGATACAAGTGAAACTGAAGGTGACGCCGGAAAAGGCGAAGAGGATGTAGCAACAAATGAAGAAGATGATGCAGTAGAAAACGAAGATTCTGAGTCAGAGAGTCCGGAACAAACTACATTAGGTGATTATGTCATTGATTTTAGTGGCCGTGTCATTGAGGAAGGCCAAACGTTTATTATCGAAGGACAAAGTAATTTAATTCCTGGTTCACGCCTTATCGGAGAAGTACTTGTAGATGAAGGTGAGACTATCTACTCAGACAGTACCGAGCTTGTCCAAGAGGATGGTAGTTTTTATATTGAGTTAGATCATCATCAATATGGTGAAGCAGAAATTATCGTTCGCATGGACTTTGATAGTGTTCAAGAAGATCATGTAATTAGACATTATGGCGATAGAGGCCAAAATTTAGACGGACCCTTTATTTACAGACATAGTGTATCACGTACTATTTATCAAAAAGCTGAAGCAAAAGTGGCCTATGATCCACAAGGTAATAATGATTTAGTCATCAAAGCGCCAGAGTGGTATGACACTCCAGAAGATTACGGTGATCCTCGTGTTTGGATTGAGGTTGACGACATTACAGAAGATGGCGAATACTTTTACGTCCATGGACGCAGTAACTTATTAGAAGGTAGTGAAATAAAAGTTGAATACCGCAACAACCGCGACACTACCCAAGTTCTACCAGATGGATCATTTAATTTTAAATTTGATTATGAATATTTAGAGGATCACGATATCGTTATTACGTTTGAACCTTACAGTCATCCCCAATGGAACGAAATAGAAGAAGCATATGGTGCGAACGGCCAAAGACTAGTTGGTAACCTTGTACAAACTAATAAATATAACACTGATAGACAATATGTAGAAAAAAGAATTCCATGGGATGAGAAACGTTCTGAAAGCAGTAGCAGTAACGAACCAAACACACTGGAAGATAGTGACGAAGACTTAGATAATATAGAGGATTTAGATTTTGATGAAGATGTAGATTCGGAAGAAGACGAGGAATAGGTGACACAAATGCCAAATACGTATCAAAGTCGAATCATGTTCTTAATGATTCTAGGCTCATTTTTATTGTTAGCAGGCTGCGGGAACTCATTAGGTGACACGAATGTCTATCTAGGCGGTAATGTGATTGAAAAGGACGATCGCATATTAATTGATGGTCGCACTAATTTGATTGAAGGCTCAAGAGTGACAGGAACGTTATTTGTTAACGAAAACGAAATATTTTCTGACACTACTGAACTTGTAGATAATAAAGGGCATTTTAATATGGAGCTAGAACATCACCAGTATGGAGATGCTGAGGTTGTGATTACATTTGACTTTTATCATAGTATGCAAGAGGAACAAATACTTGAGCACTATGGTGAAACTGGTGAATTAATGGAAGGTCCATATGTGTATCTAGCACAGCATTGGGACCTTGAACGTGTTTATCAAAAAGCCGAAATTCGTTTACCACTGCTCGCACTAGACGAAGAGAATGAGCATGAATTTAGTGAACCTGAATGGGGAGAACCTCCTGAGGATGCAGGTGACCCTCGAGTTTGGATAGAAGTGGATGAAGTAACAGAAGATGGCGATTTTTTCTACGTAGAAGGAAGAACGAATTTATTGGAAGGTAGTGCGATAACAGGCTTTTATTCAGACCGATGGGGTCGTGAAGACGAAACAAGGGTAAACCCTGACGGAACTTTTGAATTAAAAATTGAATACACGTACTCAGAAGAGCCGTATTTCACCTTGCGTTTCAGTCCTTATCACAATCAATGGGAAACCATTCGTGAAGCCTATGGACGTGACGGAGAAAAGCTTGTTGGAAACCTTGTGGAAAGATCAAATTCACACCAATCTATTGAAGCCATTATTGAATATGAGCAAGATTAATGTTAATCGTCCTTTTAGTGATTCACTTGTACTTCTTTTATTAAAAACACCTTTGAGAACATTTGAACCGTCCCTTTAAAACGGGACAAGAAAAAATACTTACGCTGCCATAGCCCTGAATTCAACAGGCTGTGGCAGTTTAGTTTTACAAATAGTCGTATATAGTTATAGATATTATATGTGAGATTTCCAATTGGTTGAGATAACCAATGCTCTACATCATTCCTAAATAACGAAAAGTGCACGAAACAATTAAACGATTCGTACACTCTCTTTCAACATTGCTTCCTACTTTCTTAAGAACTAGCCTCCTTAAAAACAAAGCCTCTCCCCTAATCTTTTTTCGAAAGACTGTCATTCATCGATTTCTCAATCCTTTTGTAGTACAAATAATAGCCAGTCCACATGAGTGCATAAAAGAGGATAAAAATAAGGCTAGTCAACAGAATAGCAAGAACCGTTAGGGGCACCCAACCAACAATCAAAGCAATAATGAAGTAAAAACTAATCGACATCATAAAATGGATGACTGTCTGTTTTAATAAACTCCAATCATTCGCTTCAAAAATAAAGGAAGACAAACCAAAATAAATACCGATAATAAAAGAGCAAAGCATTGAAGCCCACACGTAGAAAATAGTGGTTTCTATATCATTAAAGTGTATGATCGTTAGTACGATGAATGTGATCAACCCACCAAAAGCAATTCCTGTCATCATTCGTTTTACCGCTTCTACTATCATAGTTTCCCTCCTATCGTTAATCTCTTTTTGATAGGATTCACAAAATTCCTAGAAATATATTCCTTGTTCCCGGAGTAAAAATAAACACAAAGGTTCCCGTTGAATGATAATTCAAAACGGTCAATATGATTGAGATTACCGATAACAGACTTAGAAAAGCGCATATAATGAAAGGGGGCTAAAATTTCTTCAATTTCATAGAGCTTCATTCTTAACTCGACACGACGACTCTCCATACACGCAAAAACTTTTCTATTTTCTGCGTAGATAAAATCAATATCATTAGGGTCAAGCAGTACGGTCTGATCGGACTCAAACCCAAACAGTCGTCTCCGATTTTTCCCTTTAATAATATTTACGATTTCCTCTAGCTCCTCCGTCCACTCATTCGTCTTAATTGTTATAGATGGTTCAGAGTGTTTATCATCAATATCGATGTTTACCTTCACCATTAAGCCCCCTTTGCAACTATCCCTTTGCTCGCTTTAAGAAGTGCGGATAACAGACTAACGCTATTACAAAAGCTACGATACCAAAACTAAACAGAATAACGATTGTCCGAAAGAATTCTCCTATCTGAAGTGTGCCTGCCATGGCTTCCTGAACAGCTTGATGTCCCCAATATTGCGGCAAAAACAAGCTTATTGTCTGAATCACATTAGGCATCATATCGATTGGCATCCATAGCCCTCCAAGCACTGCACCTCCCAAAGCGATAACCTGTGTCAAAGCAACTCCCATGTTATTTGTTTTAACCATCATCGCAAGTGCCAGTCCAAGTCCTGTCACTGTAAATGTCAAGGTTATGAAAATAACAAGTAAAAAGATAGGTTGTTCTAATGGTACATCATATACAAGCTTTCCAAACATCAACAATACTAACACTTGTAACATAACGATGTACATATAAGAGACCCATTTTCCTAATAAATAGCTGTACGATGACAATGGGGTACTAGCCATTCTAGCAACCATACCAATATTGCGATCCTTAATAAAAGATTCAGTCATTGATATCATAATAAAGAAAATAAACATAATTGTATACCCTGGTACGATTGATAATATCACTTGTTCGCTCTCTGCTTCACTAGTACCAGACGTGAATACAGATATGAATAATACGGTAAAAGCAATAGGTAAAATAATCGTCCAAAATAAAAGGCCTCTATCTTGAAGGTTTTTCTTCAACTCTAATTTCATAATCGCATTCATTTGTTATCACCTTCCTCCTATTTTCACTAATCTCTTAGTTTACTTCCGGTTAATGAAAAGAAAATGTCCTCTAACCTTGGCTGAACAAGTTCTAAACGTTCAATCCGTCCATCTTCCTTCTTACAGAAGTTGATCACTTCCTCCATCGTACTAAGTGGATCTTTAGTCGTTATCACACATCCGCCATCCTTGTCTTTTACTATATTAGTCTGATTTAATTGACTAGGGATACAGTTTTCTCCTTTTACATAAATAGATGGAGTTGCGTGTTCAGAAAGCAATTGGTTAATTCCCCCACATTCAATAATCTGACCGTTGTCAATAAATGCTGCCTCATCACATATTTGCTCAATTTCTTCCATATAATGACTTGCATATATAATCGTGCTTCCTTGCTTCTTTAATTGATCCACCATCTCAAAAATGTATCGGCGCGACTGAGGATCAACACCGACAGTCGGCTCATCCATAATAATAAGATCTGGTTTGTGCAAAAGCGCACATCCAATATTTAAGCGTCGCTTCATCCCACCAGAAAAGGTGATCACCTTTTCCTTCGCTCGCTCTTTCAGCCCAATCTCCAATAAGACTTCATCCACACGTTTTAATAACTCTTTTCCTCTCAACCCATAAATATTTCCGAAAAATCGTAAATTATCATAAGCCGTCACCGTTTCCTCTAATGCAATATCCTGCGGGACATAACCGATCTTCATTTGATTTTTCGGAAGCTGAACCTTTCCCTTGTAATCTCTAATGACCGAAGAGATCACTTTAATCAAGGTTGACTTACCTGCCCCGTTAGGACCAACTAACCCAAAACAAACTCCATTCGAAATATTCAATGACACATTAGATAATGCCTTTTTACTAGCATAGCTTTTATTGATATTCGTTAAAGTTAACAATCTTAACCTCCTCCTTCCTTTGTATATATAGTATGATCAGAAACGTCCCTCTTTGTTATAAATGGGATAAGACGCTTTTTCTACTGGATGAAATACAAGATATCATGTATGTGTTAAGAAAAACGCGTAGCGTCTTTTCTTAATTGCGTCGTGTATAGTCGTTACAATGGGTTCAAGTTATTTTGAAAGTGGGATTCTTTCAGAAGAACTTGTAACGAATCCATTAAAAAAGGTTACCTTAAAGGCCTAGCATGACCTATTAAGATAACCTAAAATACTTTATTCAATTGTAGTAGGTTGAGCTTGCATTCGTTCATAAATCTTGCGAACGGTATTGACATTTCTTACTGTCACTTGTTTGTATAGCTTAGATCCCACGATTCTCGACATACCACTTTTTGTTATATTTTCTTTATCAACCGACCAGAGTATCGCACCAGGTACATATTTTACTATATCAATGCTTGGTTTAATGACCAACTTTCCAAGTACCGATTCATCATCAACTTCATCCCATAAGAACATAACATCACTTTTCATGTCTTTGTCGTTTTTCCATGTTTCTGGAATAGCATGTATCATTTCTCTGATGTCATCAAAACTTCGTAAGACGACTTTGATTGGCAATTCAAAATCATTATGGATCACTTCTTCTAATAAATGTGCTAACTCTCTTTTTGATCGATCATCATACGTAAAAATAATATTACCTGTATTAATGTATGTTACGACATGATTCATTCCAGCTTGTTCGAACGTTTGTTTAAGCAATTTCATGTCTATTTTGTTTTTCCCACCCACATTAATCCCGCGAAGCAGAGCGACATAGACCATCATCATCATCCTTTGAAATTTTTATCTACAACGTATACTAACTTCGACAGAAACAGCGATGTCCCTTCTTAGGTGAACTAACTTTAAGCCTTCATTGAATTGTCCCGCTAGCTTCTTCTCACACTTCCTTACATGAATTTTATACATTCTAATTATCTAATCAAAGTAAAACGCCATGAGAGGAATTCTCATGACGTTTCCAACTACTAACTCCTACGCTCAATCAGGTTAATTCCAACCCCCATTGCGATCACACCTATTAACAGCATGATGACAAGCTGCATGATCACGTCCTGAAAACCTGCACCATAGAAAGCAACAGACATCACTGCATCCATCGCATGTGAAAACGGAAATAGATCGGCAACAAACACTAACACAGGGTGTGTAATCGTCTCTGGTGGCATATAAGCTCCACTAATTAGCGGTAGAAGTGGTATGACTGATGGATAAATCGCATAAAATTGCTCTGGCGATTTGACAAATCCTGTTATCAGCATAGCTATGCTAATCATACTAAAAATAAAGAATGTAGCTATCAATATGATTAACCAAAGGTTGTCACCCACTTCGTAATTCATCATATATTTGAACACGAGCAAAACGACCGTGACTTGAAATAAAGCAATAAGAAAACTATATATAATATAACCGCAATACATACTCGTTTTACTCAAAGGAGATAAAATCATCCGATCCCAAACTCCTGAAACTTTGTCGCTTGTCACATTGTTTACTCTTAAACCGAGAATAAACATCGATACAAAAAAAGTAAATGCAAATAATAACTGAGTACTCATATTAAATTGCGGAATCTCTTCCGTTTCAAGCCCCTGAGTCTCTAACTGAAACGGAGCATTAGCTAGATAGCTCTCAATTTCTTCTCGAACCTGGTCATCATTACTAGAGCTAGCAATGGCACTTATTTGTGCCTCCCGCTGAAATACCTTATCTACATGCTGTTGTACATAAGGAATCGTTGGAAGCTCACTTGCTATTACTAAGCGATAATCCTGCTCCATTAGTTTTACTGCTACATCGACTTTTCCACTTTGCACATCATCACGAGCTTGCTCTGATTCCACGATGACAAACTGAAATGAATCATCAACATTTAGTAGTTCTTCCCATTTTTCTTCAATCTCTGTGGCATTCTCTTCCTCACTAAATACATAAACCGTTGTCGGAGAATACACACCTCCAGCAAATAAGAGAGTCATGAGAATACTACCAGCAATAAATAATAGTATCACTAAAGGGTTTCGTTTATCTTTGGCAAACTGTGCCCAAATTACAGAATTCAATTCGTCTTCCCCCTTTTCGGATATAACGCTAATGCAATGGTCGTAAATAGTAGAAAATGACCTATTAATAACAGGCTTGGTGTTAAAATCGTGGAGAACTGTTCAAATTGAACCCACTCCGTTAAGATGACTAAAGATTGCCCATTCGGTGTCCATTCGCCCAGTTCTTGTAACCAGTTAGGTAAAATAAAAACGGGAACAAAATTCCCACCACTCATACCGAATAGTAATAAAACAATCATAAATATCCCACTTGCTGCATTAAGGTCCTTTACTCTTAGCGAAATGCTCGTAAACATGGCAGCTAAGCCAGCAATCGCTAATGATAATACCATCACAATCCCAACAACACCAAACCAAAAAGCTATCGTACGATCAGGGAAAACATCTAAAATAAAATGAGACAGTACAAAAACAAACATAATTTGTAACCAAACTAAGCAAAACGTTGAGGCTATCTTCCCAAGCAAAAATTGTAGTGGATGACTATTCGTCAAAAGGATTCGATTAATGACTTGTTGCCTGAGTTCCTCTCCTGTTTTCGTAGCAACCGTTACAGCTACAAATAAAGAGAACAAGATCCCCATCGCGATCGTAGAATATTGTGATACCGTAAAACGTTCTCCTGCTCCTACTGCTTCAAAGCCTCCTTCAGGCAATAGAATTTCCGCCTCCGCAGCTCCCCCTATTTCCTGTAAAGCAAACTCATTATTCATATGTTCAATAAAACCTTGAACAATTTGATAGATCGTACTACTGTTAATGGTCTCTCTTTCCATCTTGTAAATAAGTGACGTCGTCGATGGTTCACCTACAAACACAGCATACAAGCTGTCTACAGTAAAACCATCCGGTATAACGAGGATTCCGTCTAAATCCCCTTCTTCGACTTTAGCGACAGCTTCGGATTCCTGTAGCTCATGAACAGTTAACCACTCGGACAACTCATCACTATTGAAATAATCAAATAGTAGTGACGCTGGGCGTAAATGGCTAGCATATTCTACAAATTGCATCACATCGTCTTCACTAGATGACACTGCCATCAACTTTCCCTCTAAGATGTCGAGACCTTCTCTTTCATCATCTTCATTGACAATAGCCAACTGTAGGTCTAGCTGCTCTTCATCATCACTACCAAACATTCCAGAAAAAGCAAAATTCATGACTAATACTAAAACAATCGGTAATGTTAATATCGTAACAAGCTCCTTACGATCACGCCAAAATAGTAACAAATCCTTCTTGATAAAGCTCCACATGCCTACACCTCCTTAATCCCTTAATGTCCGACCAGTCAAATGAAGAAATACATCCTCCAAGCTAGGAGTCTCTCGATGGAAATTAATCATTTGGATTTGATACTGATCAGTAAGATGAACAAGATCTCTAATTAAATCATTTCCTTTTTTTGCAATGATCTTCATTTGTACATGGGTAGCCTCGACTTTACGAACACCTTCAATTACCTTCACACGATCAACGAAGGCTTCGTCCATTTTACTTAGCTCTACTTTTATCGTATCTTCTGTCGATAAAATGCTAAGCAGCTCCTCTTTCGTTCCAGCAGCAATAATTTCACCGTGATCCATAATGTACAACCGATCACAAAGCTGTTCCACTTCCTCCATGTAATGACTTGTATATAAAACCGTTGTTCCTTCTTTTTCATTTAACATGCGAACCATTTCCAAAATGTGATTTCTCGATTGTGGATCAATTCCAACAGTGGGCTCATCTAGAATGAGTATTTTCGGTTGGTGTAGCAAGGCGGCTGCAATGTTTATTCTTCGTTTCATCCCTCCAGAAAAAGTTTTCACCAAATCCTTCTGTCGATCCTTCAACCCAACAATTTCCAAAGCATTCTCAATACTCTTTTCTAATTCCTTTCCTTTTAACTTATAAATGGATCCGAAAAATTTCAGGTTTTCATAGGCTGACAACTCCTCATAAATCGCTAACTCCTGAGGTACAACACCTAAAACCTTTCTAATCTCTCCTGGCTTATGAATAATGTTCGTACCATTGAGCTTAATTTCACCACTAGTAGGCTTAATCAAACTAGACATCATTGAAATGGTCGTTGATTTTCCAGCGCCATTTGGCCCTAATAATCCGACTGATTCACCATGATCCAAATATAAATTGACATCCTGTACGGCTTTCTTCCCTTTGAATGATTTACTTAAATGAATGGTCTCAAGCATTTCGTATTGCCTCCTTAAGGTTTCTCAACTCTCTTATTTGCATGATAAAACAAAAAAACCAAAGTCACTACTGACTCTGGTAACGTTCCTTTGCATCACTTATGACTTTTGTCACTTTATTGTTATCATACGAGTCGATGTTTAATCGCATAAATCGCCAGTTGCGTTCGGTCTCTTAATTGTAATTTATCAAAAATATGACTCGTTTGATTTTTAACGGTTCCGACTGACAAGCCTAAACGTTCTGCTACTTCTTTATTATTTAATCCTTCACCAATACACGTTAAAATCGCTCTTTCTCTTGGAGTTAAAGTTGGATCTACGGTCTCCTCCTCTTGGCTTTGAAGTAAGGTAGGCATGACCTTAGCCGCCACCTTATCTTCTAGGGAAAGTCCACCATTCATCGCACTTTTTATCGAACGAATTAGTGATTGTGTATCACCATTTTTCAGCATATAACCACTAGCCCCTAACTTTAAGGCCTCCACAACTAATTCATTATCATCAAACGTAGTGAGCATAAGGATCTTTATGTGAGGAAAACGAGAACGTATAATCTTTGCTGCTGCAATCCCATCCATCTCAGGCATCCGTATGTCTAAAATCGCTACATCAAAAAAGTGCTTTTCACATAGGCAGACCGCCTCCTTACCATTATCTGCTTCTCCCTTTACACTAATTTCTTCGTCTGTTTCCACCATCGCTTTCAAGCCTTGGCGCACCATCACTTGGTCTTCTGCTAACAATACTTTGATCATCCTATCCTCTCCGTTCAATTAACCGTATACTTCCTCTTACTACGAATTGACGTTCATCATGGATAATGTCTAATGAACCACCGACTTGCTCCAATCGCTCCCGCATAGCCTTCAATCCATACCCCTCTTGAAAAAAGGAATTAGGAGGTGCTAAGTTGACCACCTCAAAACGAAAAATACTCCCACCAGGCGATTCAAACATGACCTGTGCCGATCTTGTCGAACTATGCTTCATAATATTCGTCAGTGCTTCTTGTACCGCACGATAGATCGCAAAGGATTGCTCGCCAGTTATCGGTGCAGCAAACGCACCATGCTTAACCGAAAAATTGACTTTCATGAAGCTTTCCATTTCTAACTTTCTAATTAATTGTATGACACCCTGTAGTCCTCCGACTTCTTTCTGTTTAAAGGATTTCACTGCTCGCCTTGTTTCCTCCAAGCTTTGCTGAGCAAGTCCTTTAAGCTTCTCGATTTTTTCTTTATCCTGTTCAGGTGCTGTCAAACGAAATGCTTCAAATTGCATAAGCAGCGCCGTCAGTTTATGTCCAACAGAATCATGAATTTCATGACCAATCATCATCCGCTCATCCTGCCTTACCTGCTCCTCCTCTGTAACAAGCTGTCTTTTCATCTTTCTATACTCATCTAATAATGTATCATTTTTCACTTGAACTTCTTGCATTCGCTTATGTATCGTTTGAAAATAGAACAAAGCGAAGATGGATAACAAATAAAGCATACTGCCCCATAAGAGCTCGGAGATAGAAATATCCGCTACAAAAACGAGAAACAGTAAGCACCCTAATTGAATCCCTGCTACCATTAGACTCCTCAAACGCGATAGATAATAGACAGCTTCCGCTATAAGCAACAGATGAATAAGTAAAACAGAGAGATTCAGCTCATAGTATATCGGATAAAAGATGACAACAGTCGTTAGTGTCTGGATGCAGAATAGTAATAATTGCACGATTGGCTTTTCTCTAAATAGAGGAACCGAAAATAAGAGGATAAAGTAGAGACACATACTAATTAATCGCATTTCATCAATCATGAATGTCCCTTCCGTAAATATAAGGAACCATACAGCAAAATGAATCATTAGCCAAATAAAATAGGTTTTTGTCATTTTAAAACTCCTTTTACAAAGATCCAGAAATCATTACTAAGCTGACTATCGTGCCTCTTTTGGACGAGAGTCTCGTGAAAGAAGACAGTGTGGGTGGTAGTAACTCTTCAGCGATTCGTTGTAAAATCACTTTTGTGTATGTGCAAATAATTAGTGCATATTACGAGTTCAGTATTCTTCATTTAATAACATTTCGATTATATACTAGATGTGAATGATCCCCATTCATATTTACCGACATGCATCGTTCCGCCATATAACAAATGAAACCAAATGACCGGCTCCCACTTTCCAGAAATAACCTCCATCACTTTTTTAGTTTCAACACATTGCAAAGGATACGTCTACATTAGAACACAACCCAATGGTATATTTTTTGTTACTATACCACATTAAAGTGCTTGCTACCATGAATTCCCTACCGTTGTTAGAGAGGTGATTTTATTAGTATTGAAAAGAAAGTATGAAGCGTGGAATAATGGCGCTGACCATGTCATGTATTATTTCATTAGTAATGGTAGTACTGATGTCGGATTTGAATCTTTTGGGTGAGTCACATGGCTAAAATCCTGGTTCGTTGCGTTCATTATCGCATTTCCGGCAGCTATACTTTTCCAAAGGGAATACGCAAATTGCCTATTCGATAGGCGATTGTATACTATCATCGATTTTCTGTGAATTATTCAGGTAGGTAATGTTTGCATATAACTTCTTTGTGGTAAAGAAGACTATAACGATAATCATTTACCTAAGGAGGCGTTTTTAAAATGGCTAAAATCGCAACAGTCATCACAGACATGTTTGAAGATGTTGAGTATACTTCACCAGTAGAAGAATTTGAAGGAGCAGGGCACGAGGTCGTCACAATTGAAAAGGAAGCAGACAACAAAGTGCAAGGTAAGCAAGGCGATGTAACGGTTACAATTGACCACGGAATTGATGATGTGTCACCTGAAGATTTTGATGCATTATTTATTCCAGGTGGCTTTTCACCAGATATGCTACGAGGAGATGACCGCTTTGTGGCATTTGCTAAGCACTTTATGGATGAAAAGAAGCCCGTATTCGCCATTTGCCATGGACCTCAGTTATTAATTACTGCAAAAGCACTTGAAGGTCGAGATGCAACTGGATTTAAATCCATTCTTATGGACCTAGAATACGCGGGTGCGAAAGTGCATGATGAAGAAGTCGTCGTTTGTGGTAACCAGCTAGTCACTAGTAGACAACCAGACGACATGCCCGCTTTTAATAGAGAATCCATTCAACTATTGTCATAAAAACACGAGTCTTATCTCTTTGAGGCTGGGACATAACTAAAGTGTCTATCTGGAAACCCGAACAAAAGATGAACGTAGCGGATGAAATATACGTAGACTCCTGCGGGATGACAAGCCAAGGGTGAGACCCCGCAGTGCGAAGCACGAGGAGGCTCACCGGCTTCCCGCGGAAAGCGAAGTATATTTCAGGAGCGGTTTACGTCCTCCATCTATCATTGTTCGGCTTTTCTTTTAGTTAAACCACTTTTGTCCCAGCCTCTTCTCAATTAACATAACGACCGTAGCCATTACTCTATAACTTCGATATTTAGTATCCAGCCAAACAAACCATGGAAACATCTCATTGAGACGTTTCCATGGTTTAGATGAAGTGTGTAAATATTAAATGCTAGCTGCCCAAATTTCGATTTCCACTTTTATTTCAGGCAAGCCTAACTCAGAAAGATATCCGACAGTCATAGCAGGGTAATCATTACCGAATAATTGACCCCACTCGGAATACATATAATCCCAATCAATTTTTTCCGTAGCCCATATATTCACTTTTATAATATTAGTTGCTTCTAATTGTTCAGATGCTAACACTCTTCTAATATTATTGAACGTATTAGAGATTTGCTCATTCAAACATTCTGGAAATTGACCATTTGAATCAATCCCAATTTGACCAGACGTAACAAATAAATCTGCATTTCTAGGTATTTTCGTTATATGCGTGTAATGCCCAACTGGCTTAGGCACATTTGTTGGGTTTTTTCTCGTTATTTTGCTATCTTGCACAGTATCTACCCCATTATATTCGTATTCCTACCCTTTTTTTCTCCATCATTTTTAGACACACTTCACCCTTTAAAATGATTTTAGAAAAAAACGGCAGTAGAGTATCCATAACCAATAGATAAAAATGAAAGTGATCGTTTCTTCATGACTTGGATACCCCTTTCTTAAATATAATAAGATCGTGAACCATAATTTAACATGCGGTCTACATTTTTTCTAATAATAACATGCTTAATGCATACTGTCGACTTCCGTATCAATTAAAAAGGTCACACCAAATTTATCTGTTAAACTACCGTAACCAGGACTAAATGACGTTTTTTGAAACGGCATCTTCACTTGACCTTCCGGCTGCAAAGCGTCATAAAACTTTTTGGATTTTTCCACATCATTTGTAGAAATACAAATCGTCACTTGATTCCCTTGCTGGACAGGCATCGTGCTAGGGCTATCCGAGAGCAAGATTTCTGACCCTGCTAGACTTAATTTCGCATGCGCCACTAGACCATTTAGATCAGCTGAAGGGGGATCAGGCATGTCCCCATAGGTAATGAGCTCAAGCACATCTGCATCTAACGTTTTTTCATAGTATTGTACTGCTTCCTTACCATTACCATTCATCATTAAATAAGGGCGTATTTTAACAGACATTTTTTGTACCTCCCATATTAAGGCCACAGAAAAAGTATAAATAGACTTTTTCGTGCCTGTTATTTTGATTAGCCATGGCTTCCTATTTCTTAGGGTTCATTCTAACAATCGTTTCAGAAGGCTCGAAAACCGAGTAGCCGTTTGAATTCTCATGGAAATGGATCTCGACTTCATCTCTTCTATTTATATGGTTTTGTTTTAAAATAGAACTTTACTGTTTCATCACACTTAAACTTAGGAAGCTTAAAAGCAATGTTGTGGCCACCTTTAAAGTGAAGCACTTCCTTTTTCAAATGTGTTAACCTCCTCCTTTCTGTAAGAATTTTCTTATAGAATTATCATAAGCGTTTCCTTTAGGCGATATTTCTTGTGGATTGCTCATTTTGCTAAGAAGTTTTTCTTATAGGATCTTAGAATTTTATTCAACTCAACGTGTTGCTTCTTTAGAGAGAAAATATCCTTAAGTAATTTGTTTTCTACAATCATCATCCCAACACTGAAAAGACATTCTCTTTGTATTATAACCCTTGCTCCTTCACTAACTCTGCAAAGGCTTTATATGCCTGACTTGCATATTTTTCTTTTCTTCTGATCAATCCTGTTTCAATCGTTCGGTATTGTTCAGGGATAGCAGTAACATGTAAATCTTCATAAGAACCTGTTAATACTGATTTTGGCAAAATGGTAACTGCAATCCCTTCCTTTACACTACTCAAAATCGTTTCAAGTGAACTGATTTCCATGAAATCATTCAATACGATTGCATCCTCTTGAAACCATTGTTCTAATTTCCTTCTGAACGGACATCCCTTTGGTGACAATGCCCATTTTTGCTCTGATAATGAAGGTACGTCCATTTCCGTTTTTGATAAGAGTACCATTTCATCCGTTTGTACATAATCAAAAGTAAAGTTTATTGAAGTTAAATCACCTGTTACAAAGGCAGCTTCTAATTCATAATTCTTCACCTTCTCCATTAATTCGAAAGGATTTCCCGTTTCTATACGAAGCGCTACTTGTTCATATAATGTTTGATAAGAAGAGATGAGATTCATGAAATTTCCACATGTGACCGTTTCAACGACACCTATTCGCAGAGTTCCAGATGGCATTTCCTCATCTTGCATTACAGTAATTGCTTCTTCAGCCATTTTTAAAATGGTATCCGCATATTGTCTAAATTGCTCACCTTTTTCTGTAATGGCTATCCCTTTCACACTTCTATGAAAAAGGAGTACGCCTAATTCTTCTTCTAACTTACGTAACCTTGTCGTGACATTAGACTGAACATAATCCAAACGTTTTGCTGCACCTGAAATACTTGTTTCTTCTGCAATCGCTTGAAATACTTTTAAATCGCTTAGCTCCATATTTACACCCCCTCATAAACCATCATTTGTATTGATAGCCTAATCACTAATAATCATTATACATAATACAGCATCCTATCTATACTAAAAGAGATTTAACAAAGGAGGGATTTAATTGGTTCACCTTTTTTTAGCATTAACCATTCTTGCTGAACTGACAGGAGCCATTTCTAGCCGATATTCAGACGGATTTAAAAGAATGATCCCTAGCAGTATTACCATTGTTACGATTATTGCTGCTTATTTTTTCTTTGCGGTTAGTCTTCAGTTCGGGTTGAATATTGGTATAGGGTATGCTATTTGGTCTGGTGTTGGAGTTACACTCATTGCCATTTGGGGTTGGATTTTCTTTAAAGAGACTCTGACAAGAGTACAGGTTCTCGGTGTAGGACTTATCATAGTAGGAGTTATTCTACTAGAGATTGGTGTAATGGAGGTGGTTTAGTATGGCACATTTCTATTTGTTAACAGCTATTTTCTTAGAAATTGCTGCAGCTATTGCATCTCGCTATACAGAAGGGTTTACAGCCCCTTTACCAACAACGATTACAATTGTATTCGCTGTAACCTCTTATTATATTTTTTCTCTTAGTCTCAAACATGGGATGAATATTGGTATTGGTTATGCGATATGGTCTGGAGTTGGTGTTTTAACTATAGCCCTAATTGGCGCAACATTACTTGGAGATACACTTACGACTATTCAAATTATCGGAATAATTTTGATTATCATTGGTCTTTTTTGTGTCCAGCTTGCTGGGAAAGCAGAAGATACTGAAAAGGTATCATATTCTGAGTGAAATAATACTGTGTACCGATTTTCATCGCTAATCGAGTAGGAGGTTAAACCTACTACTCGATTACCTTGCATCCAAACATTCCCCAACTAACTATTTGACGTAATATGGCCTTTTAAGGAATCGAGCAATTTTTGCAACGATTCAACTACTTCTTCTCTAACATACTCGCCATTCTCATTTAGTTTACTATTTGCACCAGAAATGAGGAGCGTCCACTCATTAGGCACATGCGCTTGAAGCATACTTAGATTCAACTGCAATGCTTGATGCGCATGCTCCCCTCCTCCAGAAGACGTGATGACAGCTACTGGTTTTTCGTATAAAGTAGCTGATGATACTAACCATTCCAAGGCATTCTTTAAGACTCCTGGTACCCCTTTTATATATTCTGGTGTACAAATAACGACGCCATCTGCTTGATCCAATAGAGATCGAAATGATTGGACATCAGATGGGGGGGTTTCTCCATCTAAATCTGGATTAAAGTGAGGTAGCTTGTGTAGCCCGTTATAAATGATGTACTCACATTCAGTTGAAATATGCTTTTGAAGGCTGTTTAGCGTTCTTTGAGTAGATGAATTTTCACGTATACTGCCAGAAAGAGCGACGATCACTTTATTGGCTTTCATGTTCTCACCTCCTCATTCATGCTACACTAACTATCTCACTTACATAATGTTTCTACAATTTTACTGCTTATGGTAAACCTTGAATTTATACTTTAGCTGTATGATCGCAACACCCAACTAATCTATCACTTTTTTTGAGAGAAGTTTGTACCGAATTCTTTCAAACGTTTCATCATATATGAAGGCTCTATCAAAACTTCAGGGAAATATAATCCTGCTTTAACAGTGGGGGCACCAACAAGACCAAGTAAATGTTCTATCCCAACAGCAACACCCAAGGCAGTCATTGGCACTTGCCCTTTTGGGTGAACAATTTCATACCGAAAGTTGCCGAACGATCCGTTATTCTGTTTACCACTCATTTCAATAATCGTTTCAATTGAAAATGGCTCATTTCGTCGTCGTGAAGCAGTTTCCCCCAAGGCAAAATCGAAACGAATGGAATTGGCATTTGTTGCTGCAGCTAAACCTGCGACATCCAAAGGAGCCGAATAGGCTTCTCCATGAAATACTTTACCATCCACACTTTCAAAGTGACTCATCCTATCATCATCAATCGCCCAGATCCATTCCCCATCTTTCAACATTAATGCATAAGGGCCTGCTTTCGATAACCTCTTAAAATCATCATATGCTGCTGGACCACCCATATCCTGTTCATCTAATAATGCCGCTATATTAATTGAATCAATCGAAGAAAATTCCTGAATAATAGAAAGGATCGCGAGCGTTACCGTTCCAGCAAGCCAATAGCTATTCATTAAAATGGGAGCACTTGTAGGACGTTGAACAAAATAGGCGATTTCCGGACTGAGCTCAAAAGCAGCTCCAGAAATATTTTGGTAAGGAATTCCCTCTTTTTGAGCATATTTTAACGAGTGGAGCGACTTATCTTTAATAAACATAGCGATTGCACTAAACTTTTTTTCGCCCGATAATCCTAAATCCGGCCTCTCAAGATCAATCTGCACTACATCGGCGCCACCAATCTGATCAGCTACCTCCTCAGCGTAACGTACATTACGTGCCCCAATCGTTATCGGTAGTTCTGGATGAAGCTGACGCAATGTTTTTGCAGTAGCTGAACCTACGACACCTGATCCTCCGATTAACAAAACGGGTTGTTTCGGTACATTGGACATTTCTAATCGTTCATTCATTTGGCTCATCCTTTCAAAATGAAGTAATACTCTGATAGAAGAAGCATTTCATAACCAGCTTCTTCTACCACCTTAAAGGATGACACCAGTGTCACTGTCAAGAGATTTTTCACTCTAATGAAATTCAAGATAAACCGTATGACTGAATTACGTAAAAAGAAGCAGAATCACCTTCTGCTTCTCACTAGTAAATCAGTTATTTTCACCATTTTATATATAATCTCATCTCATTCTAAAGAAAGGAACCTACTAAGCACTTACTAGGACAATAAATAGATCATAATGAAAAAAGTATTCCTATTAACGAACACATGCCCTAGCCTCCAATGATTCAAGGTACATGTAAAGGATAAATGAAAATAACCATACAACCTACCTTACCCCGTAAACACTTCGCCATCTGGATAACGAATACTAGATTTCTGCGCAACAGCTAAAGAAAACGCTAATGTCAATGGACCAATTCTCCCGATAAACATTAATACAATAATAACTAATTTCCCCACATCTGATAGTTCTCCAGTTAACCCCATAGATAATCCTACTGTTCCAAATGCTGAAAATACCTCAAATACAATTATCAAAAATGGTACACTCTCGGTAATGGATAGGATTAATATCGTTATAAATACTGCGATTAAACTAATTACAACGATTGCTAGTGAGCGAATAATGATTTGATGTCTGATCGTTCGATTGAAAACGACCGTCTCATTTCTTCCTCTTAAAAATGTTAAGACTACCATCATAATAATTAAAAAAGTTGTCAGCTTAATACCACTACCTGTAGATGCACTACCTGCTCCAATAAACATTAACAATAAAATAAACACAATTGTTCCAGCATTTAAATCTCCAATATCGATTGAATTGAAACCAGCCGTTCGAGGAGTCACAGCTTGAAAATAAGAAGCCCATAGCTTTTCTCCTAAACTTAATGTCCCTAATGTTGCTGGGTTTTGGTATTCCAGTACAAAGATAAATAACATCGCCACAATATTAATGACTAAAGTTCCAACTATCATTAACTTTGAATGTAATGACAACTGTTGAAATGTCTTCGTACGCCATAAATCAGATAATACTGTAAAGCCAATTCCACCTGTAATAAAAAGTAATGTAATTAAAATATTCACAACAGGATCACCGACATAGCCCATTAGACTATCAGACCATAAGGAAAATCCAGCATTATTAAAAGCAGAAATAGTATGAAAAATACTAGTGTAGATACCGAATGCCCAGCCATACTCTGGTACCCATCGCATTGAAAGTAAAATGACAGCAGTCAATTCTATTGAAATAGCAAATGCAAATACTATTTTAACAAGACGAACCACTCCCCCCATCGAGGTTTGATTAAATGCTTCTTGTACGAGTATTCTTTCTTTCAATCCGATTCTCTTTCCTAACATAACAACAATCAAAACAGCAAATGTCATCAAACCTAAGCCGCCAATTTGGATAAGTATCATGATGACAATTTGACCGAATACGGTGAAATCAAGTCCAGTATCTAACACGACTAAGCCTGTTACCGTCGTCGCAGAAGTAGCAGTGAACAAAGCGTCTAGCCATCTGATTGGCTCTGTTGTTGCAACGGGTAGCTTCAATAACAAAGTCCCGAGCACAATGGCAAGAAAAAAGCTCAATGCTAATATTTGCGGTGGTGACATTTGAATATTCCGGTGTAAAACTCCCTTTTTATTCAACATATTACATACCTTCTTCTTCAAATCGTTTTAGATCCAATTTATGACCAATCACAATCAAAATATCCTTTTCACGAATAACATCTGCCGGCAGCGGAGAAACATTCAAATCCTCATCACGCTTAATAGCTAAAATCGTACATCCATATTTAGCACGTATATGTAAATCGATGAGCGAACGATTATGTATTTTCTCTGTCGCTAGTAGCTCAACAATACTATAATCATCCGATAACTCTATATAATCTACTATTTTTTCTGATGTTATATGCTGAGCAATTCGAATTCCCATGTCTTGTTCTGGATGAATAATGCGATCTGCTCCAATCTTATCGAGGACCTTATGATGATAGTTATTCTGTGCTTTCACCCATACATTTTCCACTCCCATTTCTTTTAACACTAAGGTTGTCAATATACTTGATTGAATATTATCACCGATTGCAACGATTACGTATTCAAAATTGCGAATGCCCAGAGATTTTAACGCTTTTTCGTCTGTAGAATTTGCTATGACTGAATGTGTTGAAAATGGGGCAATTTCATTTACTTTCACATCGTTGTTATCGATCGCCAATACTTGATGCCCCATTCTATACAATTCTTTACAAACACTTCCTCCAAAACGACCTAAGCCTATGACAGCAAACTGTTTCTTTTTCTCTGCCATCGTTCTCACTCCTTTTTCCACGCAAAAAAGACCATCACTAAGAATGGTCTTCACTTAAGACCTTTCTCTCCAAAACAATAACGCTGACGAGGTTAGCTGACGGATTAGGGACTGAGAGTATCCCCTCTTACTTAGTAAGATTCACCCCAAAGGTGGCATTCACCACCTAAAAATGGTTCCCCCGCTCTAAAACAGATTAAGCGATCAAAAGGTATGCGTGTGATTTAATTTGTACACAGAGAAATTTACTCCTCCTTTCATTTTTTGTCAACACTTATTTATAAATTCATCAAAGACTTATTTTGGTGTATCAGCATGAGTATTAGCGTGCTGTGCTAGTCGGCGCAATCAGATTAGCATGATCAAAATAACTCTATTTAAATGGGATCGTTACAAGATCCTATCCATTGAACCTAGACTTTAAGCATTATATTTAAATTTCCTACATGAATACTAATTTTCCTAAAATTTGCATTTACAAGGTTACTGTTAGTAAGTCCATACTCACTCCACTTGTCTTTTTAGTCATACTTCCGGGAAATTCACATTAGCGATTCCTCTCTGCTCTTGCAAACATCATTGAACCTACTATTGATAAGACTAGAAACAAAACTATCATTACGGATAGATTAACTAGTGGGTGATGCAATACAACGGCATCATATTCTGGTTCTCCCCAATAAAAAACAGCTCTAGCAAAATCAATACAATAAGTCATAGGCATGATTTTCGCCAAGAAACCAAGAATCCCCTCAGAGTGGGTAATGGGAATAAGAGCCCCTGAAAGGAGCAACTGTGGCATTACGAGTAACATAGAACCGGCATCTGCTGTTTTGCTATCACGCACAAAACCAATAAAGAAAATGCCTAATGAAGCTCCAACCATACCTATAACTGGGGTAATTAATAAAAGCCACAGTAAATTCATACCACCCAGGGGGATTTGCATGGCAATCGCAACGATTATTATACCTGCTAATCCAATTAGGCTCATCATTCCAGATCCAATCATCTTACCTAAGATGATTGAATACCGAGAAATAGGGGAGACGTAAAGCCCCTGTGTCATATTCTTGTCACGCTCTTCTATTAACGAACTCATTCCACTAATTGTTTCCAAAAACAAACTATTAACGATCATACCAATCATCACAAATTGCAAATAATGAAATCCGATTCCCTCTCCTAAATTTTGAGCCAAGCTCCCTCCCAATATGCCAAGAAAGAGAATTGGAAAAACAAGACTAACAACAAAGGGAACAGGACTTCTGAATGCCCTGATAAATTCCCTAAACGTAATCGCAGTCATTGCATTAAATTCCCTTATAGCTACTGACATCTGTATCACTCTCCTTATCCATACGTATCATCAAATTCATGTAAGCCTCCTCCAACGTTGGTTCCATCACTTGGAGCTTTTTCAGTGGTGAATTAATTTGTGCTATCAGCCGTTGAGGTGTCTTAGTTCGATAGACCACTTTTAAGCCATCAGTTGTTTCTGAAAATTCTGCTCCCAGATTTGATAATTCAGATTTTAATTCATTCTGATCATCCGCATCAATATACATGCTTTTTTCAACCATTAGTCTATTCTTTATTTCATTAGGCTTACCATACATCGCTATTTTCCCTCGATGGACCAGACACACCTTATCCGCAGCCTCTGCCTCAGCTAAATAATGAGTCGTTAAAAAAATAGTTATATTCTTTTCTTTACGAACCTTTTGGATATAATTCCAAAAAGAATAGCGACTAGCTGCATCCAATCCTTGTGTCGGTTCGTCCAAGAATAGTATTTTGGGCTGATGCATTAAGCTTCGAACAATTTCTACTTTTCGCCTCATCCCTCCCGAGAATGTATTGAGCTTCTTGAAAAGGGCTTCACTCATGTCCATCATCTCAGCCAATTCTTGAAGGCGCATTTTGTACTCTCTAGGCATAAGACGATATAGTGGACGATAGCCATAAATCCCATATAAACTCACATGAAGACGAATGTTCTCCTCAAATGTTAATTCTAGGTCTACACTAGGGTTTTGAAACAAAATACCAATACAACGACGAGCCTGCTTAGCCTCCTTATCTACATCGTAGCCTGCAATCATCACTTCTCCAGACGTTTTAGATAAGATCGTTGTCAGAATAGAGATCGTCGTTGTTTTCCCGGCACCGTTCGGGCCAAGAAAGGAGAAAAACTCTCCTTCCTTCACTTCAAAACTAATATGATCTACAGCATGCTCTTTAGAGTTACGGTACTGTTTGATCAACTTGTTTACTTTAATAACTGATTCCATTAAACCTCCCCCAATCCTAATAAAGTCTACTCGGAATAACTAACAGAAGCGGCATACAAATAATAACTTAATCCAATTTGTTGTTCCTCCAACATATTTTTGTGAAATTCATCGTTTATAAAAAACCAAGTCGATTCCACAAAGCCTTTCTCATCGAGCTCCATAATATGTTCGTTAATAAAGTCGATATGGTGAGCGATAAGATGCTTCACCCTTTCATCATCCACACTCCACCCCTCTTTTAACGCAAAAGCCATTTTACTCATGAACTCTTGAGACTCTCGTGCGGACTCATCCAATTCGTTACTCGTTATATCATCTGTTGGAATTTCATATTCATAGTGTTCGTTCAAATACTCATTTTGCTCGTTCATCTGTTCTTGCCACTGTTCTTTATTTAGACCTTTAAACATCTTATGTTCATCCATCTTTTTTCCCCTCTCCTCAAAATGAATCGTTTCGTTAATCGTTTCTAAAATAAGATTGATGCGCTCTCTTTTCTTTTCCATCAATACTTTTTGTTCCATTAATACTGTGTAACGATTATTTCTTTCACCTAATATCGTTTGAATGGCCTCTAGTGAGAAATCTAATTCTCGATAAAACAAAATGTGTTGTAATCTTTCAAGCTGCTCCTTTCCGTATAACCGATAGCCAGCCTCCGTTACTTCACTAGGTTCTAACAAACCAATCTTGTGATAATGATAAAGCGTTTTAATCGTGATTCCCGTCAAATCAGCCACTTGTTTCACTGTTAACAACTTGACTCACCTCCCTATACATAAACAATAGACCCCTACCTAAGGTAAGGGTCAACGGTTATTTTATATTTTTTTATTTATGATTAAAAATAAAGATGAATATCAATATACAACCTTAACAAACTCTCATCAACTTTTCATATTATTCTTAAGAAAATCTTGTATTAACATTACAGGAAATTTTAAGATCATTCTAGTATATTAAATCATATTATGTTAATATGAACACATGATCATATTTATAAGGAGTGCAAAATGATGTTACATCATACTGACCTTGATAAAGAAACCCTATTTATCGTCTCACAAACGTTTAAGGCTCTTGGGGACCCTACCCGTATAAGAATTTTGCATTTATTATCTGTAAAAGAATGCTCCGTTGGCGAAATTGTAGAACATTTATCATTAGGACAATCGACCGTTTCTCATCAGCTACGGTTTCTTAAGAATTTGCGCCTTGTTAATTCTCGACGAGTTGGAACATCTATTTACTATTCTCCCGAAGATGAGCATGTCATGGAAATTCTTGAAAAGACCATCCAACACTCAAATCACGATTAAAAGGTGTTCATCCCCCTAATGAAATAGTGCTTTTTAGGACTATCAATAAATGACA
Organism: Halalkalibacter sp. AB-rgal2; assembly: GCF_041821005.1. NCBI lineage: Bacteria > Bacillati > Bacillota > Bacilli > Caryophanales > Bacillaceae > Halalkalibacter > Halalkalibacter sp. AB-rgal2. The sequence continues at coordinate 68,137 of NZ_JBGUAV010000001.1, read as the reverse complement.
CCTTATACATGAATATATGTTCATATATAAATAATTATAATAAGGAGAGATAATAATGGGACAGCATCACCATCATCATACTGGACAAGTGAATAAAAGAAATTTAATGATCGCAATGGTGATCATCGGAAGTTGGATGTTTATTCAGTTTATCGGCGGTCTTTGGACAGGGAGCTTAGCGCTTTTAGCTGATGCGGTTCATATGTTTAATGACTTCTCTAATTTGTTGATCAGCTTAGTGGCTATTATTCTTGCCTCAAAAGCAGCAACTCGAAAACGTACGTTTGGAAACCATCGATTTGAAATCTTAGCTGCTCTATTGAACAGTGTCGCTTTATTAATCATTTCCGTATTTATTATACGAGAAGCAATTGACAGGTTCATGTCGCCTCAAGAAGTAATGGGAGGAGCGATGATATTCATTGCGTTCATTGGACTTATAGCTAATATTGGCGCTATGTTTGCTCTAATGCGAGGGGATGTGAAGGATAACCTTAATATGCGAGGCGCTTATTTGCATGTACTAAGTGATACCTTAGGCTCTGTTGCTGCTATTGTAGCTGGAATCATCATTTACTTTACTGGATGGTTTGTAGCCGATCCGATACTAAGTATCATCATTGCGATCATGATTTCTTTTACAGCATTTTCCTTATTAAAGGAAACGATTCATATCCTATTGGAGGGAACACCGAAAAATATCCATTTACAAGAGGTTGAGAATGCTTTACTTCAAGTAGAGGGTGTCATCAATATCCATGATTTACACGTATGGACGATCACATCTGGTATCAATAGCTTAACTGCACACCTCATCATTGAGCCTTCCTATTCAGAAAAGCATCATGATATCTTGTTACAAGCGAATCATTATATAAGGACAAAGCTTCACATTGAACATAGCACGATTCAAATCGAAAAGGAGGACTTGAGAGTGCAAGAACATTCAATGATTTAAAAGTAAAAGAAAAACGTAGAAGCGTCTTGCACTTCATCGCCTAATGCTAGTTCACTTCTACGTTTTGTATGGCAAAGTAACAGGTCGATGCTCCCGACTATACGCCTTAATTTTCCTAACTCTTTTCTAAAGCAGCCTTTAATACTTTAAATGCCCTTTCTTTTAATCACCTCAACAGTAAATCCACCTGGGGCTTTAACGTAAAAGGTGTATCCGTGAGATTCTGCTGGAGAACCGACCTGATAACCATCCTTTTTCAAGCGTTGGTTAATGCGATCAACATCTTCTCTACTCTCTTGAGGGAAACCAATATGAAATGTTTTAGGGTACTGAACATCTTTCCCCTGCATTAAAGTCAAGACAAACTGATCGTCGTCATACATCACAGCAAATCCTTTTCCAGAAGGACTGCCGGACTTCATATGAAAATAAGTTTCCAAGAACTCCCTTGTAGCATCCACATCATTGACTGTTAAATTCAAATGGCTTAGCTTCATGTAACCACCTCCTTTCACCATCAATTACAAAATTGCTTAAATCGTTGCTGTCACCTTTTATCCTTCAAATTCGTGTAAACTTTTTTTAGGATTCATTCGCAAACGATAGGAGTAGATAATAAAAACCGTTACACACAAAATCGCCAAAGCGAGAAAGAGGTTACTGAAAACCGAGCCCGACAAGTGAGGTGACAATGGATTCCATGAACGACTTGTTTCAATGTCAATGACTCTACTATAAATTCCAATTGCAATCGAACCGGCAATAAAGTTTTGCATCATTAACAGCCCCATGCCAATACCGGATTGATTTGCAGGTAATGTCAACGAGATCGCCCTCGACATTACAATTGCCATAAAGGATTGGCCTAAGTACCCTAATATAAGGAAGCAAGCGATGATCCAAACATTTGCACCAATAAAGGTGGACAATAATAAAAAGCACGAACACAATAAACTCGCAGCAACAAAAAATAGAACATTTGGACCCTTTCTATCTGCTAACTTACCACCTTGCCGATTAAGAATTGCCGTAACTGCTGCAGCAGGCACCATGACCAAACCAATGATGCTCGCTTGAAGAGTGTGTACCTCTGCCAGAAAAAGCGGAGTTGTAAAAAACAACGAATAGCCAATTCCTGTAACAATAAAAGCTAGAATAAGATAAAATCGGTACTCACGATTTTGAAAAAGCTTCGGTTGTACGAATGGATCTTTAGCATAACGAATCCGAGCGATAAAAGAGATGAGCGCTACCCCTCCTCCAATCAACCACGCTATATGGATCGTAGCCGATAATAAGATTTGCGCTACACTTAATGCAAGCAATGCACCTCCCAACCAATCAATCTTTGTTTCCACCACCTGTTCATCTCCAAGAAGCTTCAAATAGATTGGTAAGGTAAACACCAACAACAGCGGAATAACAAACAACCAGCGCCAATCCAAAACACTGACAACCATTGCTGAAGTGATTGGACCGAGTGCACTTCCCAATGCGAGACCAGCAAATACAGTTCCCATTGCTTTCCCTCGTTGTTCTATTGGATAATAACGAATCGGGATGAGTGTCGCTGTCGCGGGAATAGCAGCTGCCCCGATAGCCTGTATGCTTCTTGCAACAAGCAACAACCAGTAGGAAGTCGAAAAGAAGCCAAGCAAAGAAGCTAAACAGAATACAACTAATCCAAATGTCAACAAATACTTTAATTGATAACGGTCGGCCAATTTCCCATAGATAGCAGTGCCAATTCCATATAAAAGCGTATACGAAGAAGTAACCCAGCTCACCTGAGAACTCGTAAGTTGAAATTCTTCTCGAATTAACGGAAGAACGAAATTAAAAAGCAAAACACTCATAGAAGACAAGGTCACCGTTAACATGACGACCATTAGCAACGTTTCATTGTGTTTCTTCATTATCATTTTCATCACCCTCTTATTAGAAAGTCTGTACTGACTGACATTATCATTTGTAAAAATAACTAGGGGGTTACTCCCCTAGTGAAAAGAGTCACACTTTCTTTCAATAATTCCTTGAATTCTTTATCAGAAAACTTGGAGTCTTCATTCATTCGTCCTTGTGCCAAACCAAAATTCATATACAAAAAAGTAATCGCTACTTTTTCTTCATCCAGGTCATACAGCTTATCTTGCTTTTTCATTTCCACAAAATAATTAGTTAAAAATTCCTGCAATGCTTTCGGATGACGATGCGCATACTGATGCAGTTCGGGAAGATTTTTGCCAACCTTCATAATGACGCGCAACATCTTACGGTTTCGGTACATAATTCTGTGGTAATTCTCACTAATCAACCACAAATCATCCTCTATATTCCAGCTTAACTCACGGTCAAAAACCTTACGCATTTCATCCGCGTAATGGTAGCGATCAATGGCCTGCTCCAATAAGTTTTGCTTACTTTTGAAATGACGAAACAACGTTTTTTCACTAAAACCAGCTTCTGCTGCAATTTCTTCTGTTGTAACGCCTTCAAAGCCATTTTTCGAAAATAGTTCAATTGCGGCATCCATTATCTTTTCAGAAGTTGCTTTTTTTCTGTTTGAAACCATACACTATCATCCTTTTATTAATGTCAGTACTGACTTACCTTTATCATATGCATTACCAAGTCAGTTGTCAAGGATTAAATTTACCAATTTTCTTACCACCAGTTACTTTTATCATTTGCATGGTTAAGAGAATTTCTATTATGAACGTACACCTCCATTAGTCTATTATAATCTTGAATAACATGCTTAAGATTGACAAAATGACAAAAGTAGAGAATAATATTACGTGATAAATCGTAATAATTACGTTTTATTAGAAAGGGGATTACATTGAATCGTAGACTTTATTATGACGTTATCATCGTTGGAGCGGGCCCTGCTGGTATAGGATTAGGGGCACTATTTAAACAAATGGGACTGAAAAACTTCCTCCTATTAGAACGTGATGCAATTGGAAGTTCGTTCAAAAAATGGCCAGAGGAAACACGATTATTAACCCCCTCATTCCCAGGACATGGATTTGGGCTTCTAGATTTAAATGCTGTTGTTCCTTCTACTTCACCTGGCTACACATTTCAAACCGAGCATTTAAGTGGAGAAGAATATGCCGATTATTTAGAGGCTGTCGCACAGCATTTCGAACTCCCCATAAAATTTGGGGTCCACGTAACAGGCCTAGACAAGTTGGAAGAAGGCTTTGCCATTGAAACGCATGATGGTGACTATGAAGCAAAATTTGTTGTATGGGCTTGTGGAGAGTTTCAATATCCTCATAACAATGGATTCCCTGGTGCAAAACTGTGCCTACATACTAGTAACGTTGCTTCATGGGGCGATATTGAAGACGATGAGGTGATCGTTATCGGTGGTTATGAAAGTGCTATCGATGCCGCCATCAACCTCATTCATTATGGAAAGAAAGTAACTGTCTTATCTAGAGGGGCCGTATGGGAAGATGATAACCCCGACCCAAGCATTGCATTATCACCATTCACCTTTGATCGTCTGAATGAAGTAATAGATGATGAAGCACTAACCTTAAAAGGGAACTGTACCGTCAATCGTGTTGAACAAACCGAAGAAGGCTACCTCATTTCTTTAGAAGGTGGTGAAGTCATATTTAGCTCTTCACGCCCTATATTAGCGACTGGCTTTAGAAGTAGTCTATCCTTAATAATTGAGCACTTCTCCTATGATGAAAACAACATGATTAAATTAACGGAATTAGATGAATCAACGGTTTCAGAAGGGCTGTTTCTTATTGGACCACAAGTCCGACATAAAGAAGTGATCTTTTGCTTCATTTATAAATTTCGCCAACGCTTTGCTGTTGTTGCCAGAGAAATCGGTAAGCAGCTCGGAATGGAATTAAATGACGAGGTGTTTGAGGAATATCGTCGATCAAACATGCTGCTTGATGACCTTTCTTGCTGTGACAATTCGTGTCAATGCTAAGACATTTTTTTCTCTTTCGATTAATTTCAATATTGGGGAGAACCGAAAAAATATTAACCAGAGGCCACTGAAGAAGTACAAATTGACTTTTTGAGTACCCATTGTATGAAGTAAGGAGACAGCTGCTATGAGCGAAACAAGAAAAGAAACGCCTCCGTATTCTTTAAATAAACGAACGATGAAATTCCCAAAGCTTCCGTTTACTAATGGAAAAGCAGTGCTCTCATTACTTATAGTCATTAGCATTTACGGACTTCCGGTCTATGCCGCTTACTTACTCGCAAGTGCATTAGAGCCAATGTTCGAACGAGTCGTCATTGAACGATTTGAACAATTATTCTCTCATTCACCTTACCTTATCGCTCAAATATTTGTAGGAGACTTCGGCTTACTGACTCTAGGTATGTATTCGTTCTTGTGGGCATTTCCTGTCGTTTTATTCGTTGGAGCAAGTATCGCTTTCACTGAAGAAATTGGCTTAAAGGATAAAATAACAAGTGAAATGACCCCGCTATTACGAAAAATCGGATTAAGCGGAAGAGATTTCATCCCTATACTAACAGGATATGGTTGTAATGTTGTTGCTGTTCTCCAAACGAAATCCTGTCATGCTTGTTCAAGAAAACAGTGCATATCGATGATATCCTATGGATCAGCATGCAGCTATCAAATTGGTGCGACGCTCTCTATTTTTAGTGTCGGGGGGAAGCCATGGCTTTTTATTCCGTACTTGTTCGTTTTACTAATTGTAGGTGTATTGCATACGAGAATTTGGTACCCAACTTCTAATAAATACGAGGATTATTTCATGCCTACATCACAACTAAACAGAGGTAGCTTAAAGCAATTCTTTCATAAAATAAAAGGTTCAGCCTCTCAATTTTTCCTTCAAGCCATGCCGATCTTTTTCATTATATGTATCATCGCTTCGATCTTAAATGGGTTAGGACTCATTGCTAAACTATTGTCATGGGTAGAGCCGGTCTTATCCTTCTTATCTATTCCTGTTGATGCAAGTGTGGGGTTGCTGTTCTCCATCATTCGAAAAGATGGTATTCTTTTATTTAATCAAGGTGGCGGTGAACTCGTATCAGCGATTTCAACGGTTGAATTATTTATCATTGTCTATTTAGCTTCGACATTATCAGCATGTCTAGTCACAATATGGACGATCGGGAAAGAAATGGGTTCCATATTTGCAATAAAGCAAGCTTCTAAACAAGCGACAACATCAATCATTTCGTCATTAGTTATATTATTTCTGTATAAAATGATTGTTTTTTTTATATAAACAGGCTGTGAATGATGAAAGGAAAATATATGCTATTTTCTTTAGGGCATGTTTGACTATCACTTCTTCGTGTAGAGAAGAACATAACGAATATAAATTCAATAACCTAAGGATGCGTTCTGAAAATGGCTAAAATTGCAACAGTCATCACAGACATGTTCGAAGGTGTCGAGATACTTCACCGGTAGAAGAATTCGAAGGGGCGGGACACGAGGTCGGCACTTTCGAAATGGTGAATCGCTACGGTTATTATCTTAATAATATATGAGTCTTATTCAATTAGGGCACTGAAAAAGTTGGGTTTATAACTTTTCCGGTGTCCTTTACGTAACGTGATGCCGTTACCTCTTCATTTGAAAACTATACCAGCATCATTATCTCAATGATGATACTTAAAGCTCCCAATATAAACAAAAGTACAGCGATCCAGTCAAGTTGATAAAAGCCTTTTAAAACAACTTTTCCCTTCTCTGATTTCGGATTGAAATAGACTAAGCACTGCATACCTAAATTTTTCTTAGGTATAGTCCCAACGGTAACAGTTATCCCTTCCATAGAGGTTACATCATACTGTATACCTTTATATTCCAACCTAATTCTATAATTATATCCTTCAAAGCCGTACAGCCCCTTTGCTCCGCGTACATAACCTATAACTTCTCCTTCTACTAATTTCCCCGTCAAAACATACTTCAGTTTCAAGAAAATAAGAATAGATGAGATCATACAAAGAATGAAGCCGATAAAAATCATCAAAGCTTCTCCCCTCTCCTTTTCCTATGTTAAAAACATGATTGGTTTTCTATTTATGTGAATCTCTCCCTCTGAAAACCTATTTAGAATCTACTAATACCCATAAAATGTATCCTTTTTAATATGTCGCTTACGTATATTCTGACTCTGTAAGTAAGTCGTTGTCGCTGCTACCATTGACTTCGGTCCAGCAACGAAGAATCGACCATTATTCGAATATGAGCTTATACACTTGTCCAATGCCTTGTTTAAATCATCTCTTTGATCAAGGTAGGTTACTTGAACGGATGTTTTTTTAGCGAGATCATCTAATTCCTCTTGAAAGAGGTGTGGCTTAGTACTCTCCAGATACAACAATTGAACTTGTGTATGACTAAGATGATCTGCTTCGATTTGTTTGATCATCGATCTAAATGGGGTAATACCAATTCCTCCAGCTATGAGCACTGTTGGGGTATTCTCTTTAAGGTAAAAGGAGCCTACAGGTCCAGCCATTTTAATCGTATCTCCATCTTCTAAAGACAATATCGCTTTCTTAAATTCACTCGGTTGTTCGCTCACTTTCATCGTCAATTGAATTATACCTTCCTCAGGGAAAGATGCGATTGTAAAAGGACGCGTGTGATCTTTGATTTTTTGATGCGTGATCGTAAATAAGCCGTGTTGCCCAGCCTTCCAAGTGACATCCTCTGCCTTTTCAAAACGAAACGTATAAACACCTGCTGATTGTTGAAAGCTTTCGATAAAAGGCAGCTCTCTTTTTTTAAAGATAGATACCATATCTTGAAAAAACGCCATCTCATTCACTCCTTTTCAATTGGTTCATTACTTCCTCCAAAACGTTGTACAGTTTGCTTTGTCCCAAATATTAAAATCAATCATTTTCGCCAAGAGATCATAATCGACTTCACGATTCCACGGGATTCGAATCATTTCTTTCGTATACTCATACCCCGCTTTTCGTATGTCCTCTTCAACGTGTTGAATCGCTATCTGTTCAGGAGCAACAGCTAAATGTTTTTTTGAAACACTAAATCCAATGATAAACGTGCCATGATCCGTAAACATCGGTTGATTCCATTTGATGACTGTTTCTAATTTCGGGTATGTTTCTACAATCCAGTTAAATAGTTGTTCCGTTCTTTCCCTATGCGTCTCATGGTCAATTCCTTGTAGAAATTCTGTAAAATCCGCCATACGGTGACCTCCCTTGCCAGCGGGTGATTTCTCTCCTAGCACTTTCTGAAGTTCTTCAACTTTGTAAGCCCAGCCATATTTCGCACCGTTATAGGCTTGGCCTTTTTCATCAAATCCGATATGGTCAAGGTGTACATGTGTTGTGTCACCGTCTTCTGTTAAAGTCCATGTTACGACCGTATCTATTGATCCGCCTATCCATGTATAGGATAAGGTATGAGGCTCGTCGATAGCTAACACTTCACAATCTACGACTAAATCAATTTCCTTATTCCAAAACTGACACTTATATCCGACTATTGGTTTGAAATTGTTTTCCATCACCCATTGGGCAAGTGTTTCAGATTGCGTTAATGCTTTCCACACTTTGTTAATCGGACTTTTAAATTGAAAATCTAACGATATCTCTGCCATTCCTCATTCCTCCAACATATTTTTAAGTATTGCGGCTCGTTCACTCCAAAATTGTTCATAAAAGGACAACCAGTCTCGCACTTCTTGCAAAGGCTCTGGGTTCAATCGATACTTCGTTTCCCTACCTGATTTACGATTTGTTACTAAATTCGCTTCTCTTAGGATCATTAAATGCTTTGAGATGGCTGTACGCCCCATATGAAAGTGAGGAGTTAGTTCATGTAAAGGTAGCTCATCGGTATTTGCCAATATACGTATTAATTTACGTCTTGTTGGATCTGCAATCGCTACAAATACATCTCGTTTTTCATTTGTTTTGTTCAAAGCGCTCCCTCCTAATACGACACTAAATGGTGTCTAATTCATTATATGACACCATTTAGTATCTAGTCAACTAATAGAAAACAAGCAATCAAAAAAGAGCTATACCACACATTGTGCAGTATGCCCTTAATTGGAACTACTTTATTTACTTTCTCATTCCTTTCATACTATGACGCCGATACGATAAGAACATGATCATACCTGCTATCAACAGCATGACTCCCATCATCATTTTGTTGTATGACTGTGTAGCCGTCATCGGTAATGATTCACCTTCATCGTTTTCTTCTAGCTTCTGATCTTCTATGACTTCTTCGTGTTCAGGTTTTCCTTCACTTACGGACTCTTTAGGCTCATCTTCACTAATAACCTCTTCAAAATCACTTGGGTGAAAAACAGCAAATGTACTAAAATGACTTGTATTTGCTTGAATAGAACCATTGCTGTAAATTCCACCAATCCATTCCCATTCTTGTGTATTAGGATTGAAGTAATACACTTGAAGTTCATCTCGATTCATTCCATCGCTATTCACTAGAAAGGATAATTCTATCTCATGATCAAATACACTGATCAATTCCCCATCCTGAAAAATATTAAATTGATAAATCGAACTAGTTGCTCGGTCAGCATAAACGAGTTCAGTTAGCTTTTGACCCTGTCTTTGTAAAGTGAGATCTAAGCCTTTATCTGGATCAAAACGCGCAAAAGGAATTTGCAAAGACACATCCTCCTTAACGACCTGAACAAACACTCCTTTTTCCTGCAACTGCTGTACTTGCTTTTGAGTAAATCTTACTTCAGTTACATCATCTAGCTCATCTTCTAAGGTAACAATGAGAACTCCACCATCATCCAGCATTCGAATCGGCTCATCATCCATTGTCACGTAATCATTGATTCTAGTCAGTTGGGCGGTGTCGGTTGGCACTCTTCTTAGCACATCGACCGTGTACGCCATTGTTGAGCCATCCTCGGATGTGATTTCAATTAATAGTTTATTCATTCTTTCATCTAGTGAGATAGGACTTGATGCTTGACCGCTCACTATCTCATTTCCATTGATTGTCACCGTTGAGCGTTCATCTTGAAGACTTGGTGTAAAGGTAATGGATGCCACGTGATGTCCAACCTCCACCGTATAATGAGTCCGTTCAGCTTCAAATACGGGGCTTAATATACCATTACTAATGACTAACTCGCTTAATAAAGCATTGTTGCTTCCCCATTGCGCATGCAAGGTAATCGATTCTACCTCCATACGAAAGGTATCACCAGGATTAAAAGTAGTACCACTCCCGTCGGCTTCCGTGTTCCAGCCGACAAACGTATAACCCGTTCGACTCAACGTATGAGAATCCGCTACCTCCACTTCACTTCCATAACTGAAAGACTCAGGTTTTGGGGGACTTCCACTTTCCTCACCATTCCCTTCATAACGCAACTCGTAATGATTAACCGACCACTTCGCATATAACGTCACATTTCCTTCACCTTGAGTAAATGTGTCGCCTTCCCTATACGTTTCGCCACTCCCATCGGCTTCCGTGTTCCAGCCGACAAACGTATAGCCCGTTCGGCTCAACGTATGAGAATCCGCTACCTCCACTTCACTTCCATACACAATCTCTTCCGGTTCCGGCGCACTTCCTTCATCATGCCCGTTCCCGTCATAACGCAACTCGTAGTCATTTACCGACCACTTCGCATATAACGTCATATCTCCTGCACCCTGGGTAAACGTATCACCTTCATTATAGGCTTCACCACTCCCATCGGCTTCCGTGTTCCAGCTGACAAACGTATAGCCCGTTCGACTCAACGTATGAGAATCCGCTACCTCCACTTCACTTCCATAACCGAAAGATTCCGACTCTGGAGGACTTCCACTATCCTCATCGTTCCCTTCATAACGTAACTCGTAGTGATTAACAGACCACTTCGCATATAACGTCATTGCTCCTGCACCTTGGATAAATGTGTCACCTTCCCTATACGTGTCGCCACTCCCATCGGCTTCCGTATTCCAGCCAACAAACGTATAACCCGTTCGACTCAACGTATGTGAATCCTCGACCTCCACTTCACTTCCATACATATTCTCTTCCGGTTCCGGTGCACTTCCACTATCCTCAGCGTTCCCTTCATAACGCAACTCATAGTGATTAACCGACCACTTCGCATATAACGTCATAGCTTCTGTACCTTGGATAAATGTGTCACCTTCCCTATACGTATCGCCACTCCCATCGGCTTCCGTGTTCCAGCCGACGAACGTATAGCCCGTTCGACTCAGCGTATGAGAATCCGCTATCTCCACTTCACTTCCATAACTGAAAGATTCCGGTTCTGGGGGACTTCCACTTTCCTCACCGTTCCCTTCATAACGTAACTCATAGTGATTAATCAACCACTGCGCATATAACGTCATAGCTTCTGTACCTTGCGTAAATGTGTCACCTTCCCTATACGTGTCGCCACTCCCGTCGGCTTCCGTGTTCCAGCCGACAAACGTATAACCCGTTCGACTCAACGTATGTGAATCCGCTATCTCCACTTCACTTCCATACACAATCTCTTCCGGTTCTGGTGCACTTCCACTTTCCTCACCGTTCCCTTCATAACGTAACTCGTAATGATTAATCAACCACTGCGCATATAGTGTTACATCTTCTATCCCGAGGCTAAATGTATCGCCCTCTCGATACGATTCACCGCTTCCATCCGCTTCGGTATTCCAGTCGTCAAACGTATAGCCGCTCTTCGTCAAACCACCTGCCCCTTGTACGGTTACGTCTTTGTATTTAGGATACGGATATACTTGAGTATCTGTTGACCAGCCATCTTCTGCACCATTGGCAGCATACGTCAAATCTACCGTTGTAAGAAGATGCGGATACCCATTATTCCCTGTCGAATCGATCTTCCAAATCAAATCAAAATCCCACGGCTCATCAAGTCCTTCTACATCGACATCTGTATAAGTCACAACATCTTGCAATTCACTCGTTGATTTAAATGTGCCGTAACCGTTATCAGCCTCTCCATCGGAATAAAAGCTGTTTTCAACCCTTACATTATTACGAAAATCAAAGCCGATTACACCACCAACATTTTCGCTTCCCATCACATGACCGATTGAATACCCTTTGTTTATTTTTCCACTTGACATTTCTCCAACAATTCCACCAACACTTTTGCTTCCTTCAACATTACCGATCGTATATACATTTTCAATAATACTACTATTTATATCTCGCCCTACTAAACCACCGACTTCGCTTTCACCTTGAACGAAAGTATTAGTATGTGAATATTGAATAACCGCTCTACCACTAAAAGAATCATTTAAGCCTACCAGTCCACCTACACCAGTATTTGAGGATATCACTTCCCCTGAGGCTTGAGCAAATTGAATGGTACCGGCATTATTCCGGCCAACGATACCACCTATATGTCCACCATCATTCTGGAGTGAACCTTCATAAGTAACATGCTGTATCAATCCAGCATTCCTACCGACCACACCACCAACAATTCGATATCCGCTACTTATAACCCCCTCTTTTATCGTAACAAATTGCACAGTCCCACTATTGTCCCCTACAATACCGCCTATATAGAGTACATGAGTACTATTATCCGTCGCAGTATCTCTAGTCACTCGGAGACCATCCACGGTCACATGTTGAATAAGTCCATTGCTATGTCTAGCAATACTCCCCGTCGCTGTATATTCTGTCACAATGTCTACATCAGAAAGGACAAGATTTTCAACGACCCCTTCTTCCCCAATTTCTTCAAACAACCCAGCTCCATTACCGTTAATCTTTAGCCCACTTATTTCAAAACCAACACCATTGAACGTGCCAGTGAATGATCCTGATCCCCTACCAATTGGTAGCCATCCAGCTTCCTCCCATTGCTCATACCCCGTTCCACCAGGTGATAAATAAGTGCTTAAATCAATATTATCTCCCAAATCAAAATGTCCGTCCAAATGAAAGCGGACGTTATTAAGCTGTTCGGCTGTTTCGATTATATATGGATCATCCACCTCTCCGCTTCCTGAGGCAAATTCGACATCATTCGCTAAGCCATTGTACGCAATTATATAAAATGAAGTAAAAATAAATATAATAACCAAAATAAATAAGCCTATCTTAACTCGATTCCCCAAAACACAAATCTCCTCCCTAAATAAAAAAATGATTGATCCTTCCCTATCTGTTGTTCAGTAATCGACACCTTCTTGTACATAGACTATCACTTCAAACTAAAGAGAAATTAAATGAAGTTTAAAATTAAATTAAAATAGTCGATTTATAATAGCCTGCTAGTTATGTAATAATATAAAATACAACGACAGCTTCTGGGCAACTCAGTGCTCGGTGGCTGTGCCATAGGGAGGTGAAAGAAGTGAAGAGAGATGATATCATCAACAGCTTAAAAGAGAAAAGTTCGATTAAGTACCAACAAAATGTAGTTAGAATGGGGATACCCGAGCACAATAGCATTGGGGTATCAACTGGGGAAGTGAGAAAGCTGGCAAAAAAAATAAACAAACTGGTGACTGCCCATGAGGCACATAAATTAGGACTTTCCTTGTGGCAGAGTGGGTATCATGAGGGAAAGCTTCTTGCCGTCTTATTGGTCGATCCCTTTGAGACGAATGAAGCAGACATCGAACGGTTCATGCAGGAAGTCCACTCCTGGGATTTGTGCGACCATGTTTGTAAAAACCTAATCGTCCTTCAACCTAAGTTTCGAGAATATATCCACAAATGGTGTGACGATACGAAAACGTATTACAAACGTGCAGCTTTTTGCCTCATGGCTGCTTCCTGTGTGCCCTCTAGCAAAATTCAGCTGACACGTGAAGATATCGATGACTACTTACACATCATTCGTAAACATGCAGACGATGAACGCACTCATGTTAAAAAAGCAGTTAGCTGGGCCTTGAGAGAAATAGGAAAGAAGGACGCCGACCTTTTGGAACGAGCTCTCACCCTTGCTTATGAGCTCCATAACAGCGCATCCAAACATGAACGATGGATCGGCCGGCATGCCTTAAAGGAACTAGAAAACCTTGTAACGGTCAATGAGCGTGAGAGGCTTATTTCATCACAGACTAAAATGGGTAAATCAGCGGGAAAACCATTATAGGATGTCTTTTACCACTTAACCTTATCGAGATGCTCAAAGTGGGGGCCTTTACTGTTGTCTTAAACTATAAACCTCTCTTGGTACTCAAGGTCCTTCGCATTCAAATTATTCGACTTCTAGCACAAAAGGAAACGCCATGACGCCTTCATCATTGTATTTAAATTCAGCCCATAGCTTATAAACTCCCTCGTGTGGAAAGTAAGCTTCAAATTCGGTTGAATCATCTGACTTAGGATGCACGTGGATAAAATGATCGACACGCTCATCAATGATAACTACATGGCCAAGTGCTCCTAAATATGGCTCAGGCGTTTCACCCTTTAAGTCAAATGTTAATTCAACGGATTCACCAGCATTGAGATCAGTTGTGACGAGCTCTACTTCTTTACCACTTTTACTTTTAACTAAGTCACTATCTGGCTGAAGGTTCATTTCTCCACTTTCGCCATGATGCTCGCCAATCATCACTTCTTGTGGCTCGACCACATAACTTTTACCTACTGGGTGAATATCTACAAACGCATAGTAGTGACCATCAGGGAGATCTGTTTCTTTCTCAAACGTGCCACTCTCTACTTCTTCTGGGTGAAAATGATGGAACTCCTCCAAATCACCACTCACTAGAATGAGGTGCATGAGCTTTTCATGTGTTTCAATTAGCTCGGGAACATCGCCCTCTTCATCTTCAAAATGGATGATCAGTTTTTGATTAGCCTGATGAATATGAATTTCTACTTGAGATTGAGATTCTCCGAAGTGACTGTGAGAATCATGTTGGTGTTCATGGTGATCCATACTTGCATTCTCATTGTGATCTTCAAACGTTTCATGTGACTCCTCGCTGTGATCACTATGCATATTACCACTTTCCAATGGATTTGCTCCAGTCACCAAACTGTAGCCTCCAATAACAAGAATCAAATAGATCACACCTGAAAGCAACCACCACTTTTTGTTACTCATTAGGCCGCCTCCTTCTTAACGAGCTTCACCTTCTGTAGTCGTAAGGCGTTTAATACAACTGATACGGAACTAAAAGCCATTGCAGCACCTGCAACCCATGGAGCGAGCAAACCAACTGCGGCAATTGGGATTGCAGAAGTATTGTAGATGAAGGCGAAGAAGAGGTTTTGCTTAATATTCCTCATCGTCTTACGGCTCATCATAATCGCATCAGCGACACTGTTTAAATCCCCGCGCATAAGGGTGATGTCTGCAGCTTCGATGGCAACATCCGTACCTGTTCCAATCGCCATTCCAATATCGGCCATCGCCAATGCTGGTGCATCATTGATTCCATCGCCAACCATGGCGACCTTCTTTCCTTCTTTCTGCAATTTTTCAATTTCATCACTTTTTTGCTCAGGTATGACTTCAGCAATAACGTGTTTAATTCCAACCTGCTTCGCGATCGCCTGTGCTGTCCGTTCATTATCACCTGTTAACATAATGACTTCCAAACCAAGGTCTGTCATTCGTTTTACAGCGTCTTTCGACGTTTCTTTGACGGTATCTGCCACGGCGATAACCCCAGCAAGACGGTGATCAACAGCAATTAACATTGCTGTTTTCCCTTGACCTTCTAAAGACTCCATTTGTGCAACAACGTTTTCTTCCAAAGCGATGTCGTTTTCTCTCATAAGATTCCGAGTTCCCACATAAATCGTCTTCTGATCCACTGTTGCTTTAATACCGAATCCTGGTATAGCTTCAAAGTCAGAGGGGTTTCCTAATCTGATTTTCTTTGCTTTTACTCCTTTTACGATCGCTTGTGCCAAAGGATGTTCTGAGTTACGTTCTGCTGATCCAACATAATAAAGCACGTCATCATTAGAAAAACCATTCGCAACCATTAAATCAGTTAGCTCCGGCTCACCTTTTGTTACCGTACCTGTTTTATCTAACACGACGGTTTGAATCAATTGTGTGTTTTCTAGATGTTCACCACCCTTAAACAAGAGCCCCATTTCTGCGGATCGACCTGACCCAGCCATAATCGATGTCGGAGTAGCGAGTCCTAGTGCACAAGGGCATGCAATAACTAAAATAGAGATCATCGGGATTAACGCAGAGCGTAAATCTCCAGGCGTAACGACGAAATACCAAATTAAGAACGTAGCAATCGCAACAACTACAACAATCGGGACAAAAATACCTGATACTTTATCAACCATACGCTGAATATCTGCCTTTGAGCTCTGTGCCTCTTGAACTACTTTGACAATTTGTGATAAAGCCGTATCTGTTCCGACCTTAGTTGCCCTTACTTTAATAGAGCCATTCTTATTGATTGTAGCTCCGATCACTTGATCTCCAATCGACTTGTCAATCGGAATACTTTCCCCTGTAATCATCGACTCATCTATAGCTGATCGACCTTCCATGATCTCACCATCGACAGGTACTTTCTCACCTGGTTTAATGATTAAAAGGTCGCCAGTCATCACTTCTTCTATTGGAACCTCGACTTCTTCCCCGTCTCGAATCAAACATGCTGTTTTAGCCTGTAAACCTAGCAGCTTCTGTATGGCCTGGCTCGTTTTCCCTTTTGCACGAACTTCAAATAGCTTACCAAGAACAATGAGGGTAATAATGACCGCGGCAGCCTCGAAATACAATTCAGGCATTCCTTGGCTTCCTGTACTCATCCACTCCCATCCTAAATAGATGCTGTAGAAGTAGGCAGCACTCGTCCCTAAAGCAACGAGCACATCCATATTAGCACTCTTATTCTTTAACGCATGATACGAACCACGATAAAATTGAGCTCCTACTACAAACTGAACCGGGGTAGCTAACGCCAGTTGAACCCATGGATTCATAAACATATCAGGCATATAAAGAAAAGACGTCATTTCAAAATGCGTCACCATTGTCCATAAAAGAGGAAAAGTGAGAACTACGGAAAGCAAAAACTTTCCATACTGTTTTTCAATTTCTTTTTCTTTATGATCAATCTTTTCCTCTTGTTCTTGTTTAGGAATCAAGCGGTAACCTAGTTTTTTGATGACATCTACCATCTCTGATGCTCTCACTCTTTCTGAATCATATTCCACAGAAATGGTTTCTAAAGCAAAATTGACATTCGCTTTAGAAACACCTTCCATTTTGTTGATTCGCTTTTCAATCCTTGTTGCGCATGCAGCACACGTCATACCAGAAATATCAAATTCGTCTTTTTCATGTAGAACGTGATAACCAAGCTTCTCAATTTTATTTTCAAAATCCTTTGGATTTGTATATTGGGGGTCATATATGACTTTGGTAGTCTCAATGGCGAAGTTGACATTCGCTTCTTGAACACCCTCCATTTTAGACAATCCTTTTTCTATCTTGTTAGCGCATGCGGCACATGTCATACCTGATACCTTCATTGAGACTTCTTTTTGCTCCATTTCCACCACTCCCGATTAATCATATACAGTACAGGGGTATACTCGACGTAATGTCAAGGATTCTTTTAGGAAGTCGCGTTTTCGATACCTTCTACATCGTATCCTTGTTCTTCAATGACTTCTTTAATGGTATCAAGCGTGACCTTATCTATGTCATATTGAACGTCTACTCTTGCACTTTGTAAATGTACGTTGACTTTGCTCACGCCTTCAAGTCCTCCAACGTTTTCTTCTATAGAACTTACACAATGTCCGCAAGACATCCCTTTAACCATTAATGTTTTTTGTTCCATGAATAATTCCTCCTTATTGTTATATTACGATCTAATACCATTATACAATACCCCGGTATAGTATTCAACCTTTCTGCTTATTTTTTAAAGCGCTATGAATGTGCTTCACCATTAGACTTTGTCTATCCTATCATGATGATGTTAAACCTTTTGTATACTAGCAAAAACAAAAAAGGGATAGAACTGTAAACTACAACGGAGAATAGATCCTGTCATACATACCCTCAGAAAAAAGATCACACTCCTGTGATCTTAAAATTATTTTATCATTTTTTTCATGACCGTCATAAGCTCGTCAATCGCTTCTTCACCTTTATTATTTTTAATTGCATTAGCAACACAATGATGAGTATGGTCTTCCATAAGTGCAAGCGACACTTTGTTCATTGCGGATTGGACGGCTGCAATTTGATTTAAAATATCTACACAATAGCGATCGTTCTCAACCATGTTGTGGATCCCCCTCACTTGCCCTTCCACTCTTTTCAAACGATTAAGTAGCTGTTGTTTGTTCGGTTGGATTGTACTTTTGGAACTATCCATTTTATCGACACTCCTTTTTCATATACCCTATATGAGTATATTATCACAAAATAAAAAATTAGACTTCATGTACCTAAATCATGATGGCACTGGAAAAGTGTGGATTTACATTTTTTTAGTGCCTTTTCAATCAGCCTTTCTTTTTCATCGCAAGGACATTCTTATTGTCACCAACCCCTTTTTCTTATTCGTGAGACGATTCATATCTTATTTTCACAATGGTTCCTTGATTAACTCGACTTGAGAGTTCAACTTCTGCCCCGTGGGCTTTAATAATGTCACGAGCAATCGCCATCCCAAGTCCTGTTCCTTTACTATTTTCCGTATTTGTTCCACGGTAATAACGATCAAATATATGCTCTATATCACCTGATGCAAAGAAACGTCTGTATCTCGTAATAATTCTGCATAACCTTGGATCGATGCAAGATATCTTGGGAGCGAGGTATTTTTATCGGTGAGTGTATACAAACCATGTAATGCTTGCTGTTAATAATGCTGACGAAATCAAAGCTGTAAGAACACTATATGTTTGCCAAATAAGTATCGTTGACCAATCGAAAGCAAAGCACAGTATCCCCAGGGCAATCGTAGCGATCAGGAAAATAACTGTTACGATTATTCTCTTTTTTGTCATTGGCTGCCGCTCATTCGTTTTCCTTCTGCGTAATCCTAAAAGAAATAGCAGGACGGCCAATAGGCAAAGAATAATTGTGATAGACGACATAATGATATCCAAAAGCTGTGTGCCGCTTATTTCATATGACTGAGTTAGATTGCCGTCTAATATATCTTTAACTTTTAGTACCAGGTTTGTATTGGTATTTGCGCCGTTGCTCAGCAAGCTGATGGCTGTTCGTTCATTTAGCAGTATGGCTACTTCGGTTCTGAAATTTGGATTGCCCCCAGTGTGTTCTATAATCGTTTGGTCGGCGTTTACCAACCAGCCTGCCGCATAATACATATCGTTGACAGCAGAAACAGACATATCACCCCTATGTGATTTTTCGATAACCGTGTGAAATATTTCGGGTATGTCATGCACCATACCCATCTGTATGCCCATCCAACGCGCCATATCTTTAGTATTAGAAATGATGTAGCCTGCGGGTTTATTCCCAGCATAATCCGGAGCATTAAATGGAGTTGTCATAAAAAAGGAAGAACGGTAGCCCTGTGCCAACTGTCCAGTGGCTTCGGCATCTTCTTTATAAACATACGTCTGGTGAAGACCTAACGGCTGAAATACCTGTTCCCTCATAAAGTCTTCATAGCTTTGTCGCGACACAATCTCAATAACTAAACCCAATACGTCATAATTAACGGTTCCATAGTTATACTGTTCACCGGGAGGGAACGCCAATTCAGCATCTACGAGCGTTTCCACAGTCTTTTGCAACATATCCGGCGTATTTCCTTGTGGAATATTTTGACTATGCCTAAAATTTGTTAGACCACTGGTATGGTGAAGAAAGTTATTTATTGTAAGGCTTTGCATATCAACAGGTTTCCCTTGATACTTTAACGTAAACCAAGGTAAATATTTTTGGACAGGGTCAGTCATTGAGAGCAACCCTTGCTCTTCCAACAGCATAATACCCATTCCGGTAAAAGCTTTACTGACCGAGGCTAACTCATAGAGTGTATTTTCACTTGCAGACAACCCCTTTTCACGGTCTGCATACCCTGAAGAAAAGTAGAACACTTCATCATCAGCAAGTATTGAGATTGACATTCCTGGCACACCCGATATACGACAGGCATCATCTAGCAACGCTTGTATTGCCGCAGATTTCGAATCTGATAACGCATAACTTTGTGTTGCGAATCCTGAGAATAATATAAATATCATTAATACAAAAACAATAATCTTTTTCATAAACTCTCCTTTTTGAAAAATTATAAGAGAATCATATAAATAATCTACTTTTACAACTACTAAACTAAATATTAATTTATCTTTCTATTCACCTATATAATATCAAATAAATGTAAAGAGTTACACTTAAACGAAAAGATGCGTTAGTTCAATAAGAAGTAAACAACTTTATTATTCATTTTTTAGTATTATATAAACAGATGGAAGTAATTTGAAACTACTTTAAAGTGCCTTGCTACGTAGAATGTAGTAAGGCTCTTAGCTTTTATTAATCAAAATTCAATAACTTTATTATCATTATACATATAGGCATAGAGGATAATCTTTAACATCATTTTGGGATGGTAAGGAGGACGACCGCCGCCATCGTAACATTGATAGAGAATAGTTTGATCCAGTTCTTCAACGGCTTGATTGATAATACGGCAAACGTGATGGATTGGGATTTCAACTTCAAGATCCATTGGTAAGTAAAACTGATCCATGTTATAATCTTGGAAAGAAATATGATCATGTTTCATAAAGAAATCGCCTCCTAGTATGGTTTTGGTGTGGTGCTTTAATTATACCAAAGGGGCGATTTCTTTATTATTCAATTTTATTAAAAAAGCTCGAAAGATTGGCAGGCGGTGACTCCAGCGGGAAAAGTAACAGCTGAAGACTCCACAGGGTGGTTTCCCCGAAGGAAGGCTGAAGCGTTGCCCGCGGAAAGCGTCCGCCTAGAACGATTCGAGCGAACCCATTACGTTTACATCAATTAATTAGTATAAGAAAAGAGGGTGTCACCAAAAGCTAGGCTTTTGGGACACCCTCTTTGCATTACTTAATTATTTTTTTATCGTGGATTACTTCTTTTCCATGACAGCAAAGTAATTTTCTTCATTATCAGCAAAGTTGAATACCCGACCAGAAGGCATATTCACAATTTCACCGACTTTGATATTTTTATTGGATAAATCAGTATATAATTCATCGAAGTTTTCTGAAAAAAACATTAACGAAGGTGTACCGAAATTTAATTCCGGGCTCATTTTAGCAACGAGTTCCATATTGTGCAGAACGATGCTTGTTTCTGCACCTTTTGTTGGAGCAATTTCAATCCATCTCATTTCACCGTTATTTTCTTCAGAAATGACACTAAACCCTACTTTTTCAGTCCAAAAACCCATTGCCTCATCTTGGTTATTTACATACAACATAATTTGACCAACTTTATTAATCATTGATTTTTCCACTCCCTTTTATTAAATTACCGAACTCACTGTTCCTAATCCTTACTATCGTACATGTATTCTTTGATGAACTTCTTAATATTTTCTTATTGCATCTGCTTAAGAGCCTCTTCCAGACGGTCCCACGTTTCGGTGATTCCTTGAAGCATGCCCATATCCATGACGGTCTTGAGGCTCTCCGCCGATGCATATTCAGCACGATTGATCAGCTTCGTCTTTTCGCCCAGGTCGATGAATTCCAATGTAATATCAGTCGATGGCATAGCATCATTCGAATTACCTTCAGCATCCGAGAAGAAATCGATGTAGACGATCTTCTCAGGTTCAATGATCTCCTTATAAATCGATTTACCCCAAGATTCCATTCCGTAATATTCACCTAGGTTTTGATCAACACACTTCATACAGTAGTGCCAAACGCCACCCGGACGGAAATCGACGTTGCAAATAGGAAGCTCCCAACCTCTGGGCCCCCACCAGCGTTTGAGATGCTTCGGATCTTTAAACATCTTGAAGACGAGGTCGCGCGGTGCGTCGAAAATACGCTCCAGCACGAGCACCCGATCGCTTTCAACCCTTGATACCATAGCATTTTTGGGCATTTCTAGTTCCCCCCAATAAATTATTGTTAACTTATTTTTGGATGTTTTCTATCATAGAAAACATAGGATCCAGCAATGTTATTTAAAAAGCTTTTCGATTTTCTACTTAAGTCAAAAGCTGGACTCCTATTTGTCGTCATGTTTCACATCCTTTCTTTGTAGATCCTGCAGGTAGTCGTCCAAGAGGTCGAATCTCTCTTCCCAAATGTGACGGTAGGACTCTAACCATGAATCAAGCTCTATAAACGGCTTGGCCTTCAGCTTGTAGATCCGTCGATTAGAAATAGCATTCACCTCGACGAGTTCTGCATTACTAAGTACACGAAGATGTTTGGAAACTTGAGGCTGTTTTAGACTAAGTCGATCAGCAATTTCCCCTACAGTGAGGGGACCATCACGCAAGAGTTCCACAATCTGTAGCCGGTTAGGCTCAGCAAGAGCATTCAAAGTTGTTTTCATGACTTAAATATACCTCGAAAGGAATATTCCTGTAAAGGAATATTAAGGTGTTTTTTCTTTTACTACAGTTTTCTGATGTTTGATTTCCTTTGATAGAGGATACTAACACCAGATATTCCTTTCTCCCGTATCTCTCAAATCTTGATCACAATATCAGGTTGTGCTTTACTAGCATTAGTTAGCAATTGCCAACTAAATCTTGTATATACTTGTAAGAATCTCATATTAATGAATTAAGATAGTAAAGCTTTCAAAGGGTCTTGTTTCGGGGTTTCAATATGTTTCCCTCACACTCCGCACTGGCGATAATTTTAAATGTTTTTTAACACAAAAACAAAAAACACCCCTTTAGACAATCATATCTACAGAGGTGAAAACAGAGCCAATGTTATTATAATCGATTTGTTGAGGAATGTTTTTAGATCAACAGCTTTATTAAAAGTCTCTTAAATCTATTGACTACTCTTGTATTGAGAATAACGGTTTGCAATCTCGTAAAAAGCTTTTTTAGCTATCCAACCTCTTTCATTAGTTGTCTGAGGACAGGCCTTTACAATGCCTAGACTAGCCATATCCAGGTCATATAGAGCCTCATCTGAATAAGGATGATCTTCTTCAATAAATTGATTGATAAAGGCTCCATAAACATTTTCTGTTTCAAAAACTTCAATTAGCTGACCAATATAGTTTGCCTGAACTTGTTCATCTCTCATATATTCGCCGTCTAATTTACGTTCACTAAGGTTACTCCAGTCTTGAATCCAACCACCTTCTCCCCCTCTTAATTCAGCTCCCTTGTAAGCACAGCAACCGAATTCAGTAATGATAATGGGTTTATTAAATTGTTGGTAACGGCGTAACCCTTCGACATAATTTGTCGCAGTTGACGAATCTAAATAATAATTTACTCCTATAAAATCAAACAAGTCCCAATTAACTTCCTCCCATGACCCAGCTCCATAGATAATCCCCCCTCTATAATGATCCCGTGTCACTGCTACTGCTTGTTTTAGTAACGCATTAAGTCGTCTATTAAACAACGGTAAGAGAAGTCCGAACCCTTTTAAATTTTGTGCTCGCTGCCCAAAATCTTTGCCAGGGATACTTCCTGAAGTAAATACACTCAGCTCTAAACCAACTTTCAATCCAATTTTGTCTGGGTGTTTCTCCCTTATTTTTTCGGCTAAAATTGCACCGTTTTTAAGTTGTAAAAGCATTTCTTGAGGATTAGATCCAAAAGAAGTAGGATGCAGCCATACAAATAAATCGTGTTCTAAAGCGTAGTGAGTAGCTTCCTCCAAACGTTCAAGATTATCTCCCATTATGGTTATTGCATTGCAGTGAAGGGATTCGCGAATGATTTGTAGATCATCCTTCACAGCTTCACTTTTCCATATTTCCTTTGAAGACTGCCCAGGAGCATAGCTTGAACCAACATCATAAATAATTCCTCTTTGTGCTAAGTTTTTGCTATTTTCTGATCCTATGTTAGGATGTTCTTTTTTTAAGTTATTCAAAACTTCGTTAGGTTGTTGCCGTTTAACGTTTATCATAATTAAATAAGCTACTACTATTGTTAGAATTCCTAGTAAAAAGTTAAGTAAGCCCTCCATGTAAATGATCTCATAATTTATTGTATGAAGTAGTAAAGGCACCGTTGCTGCAGCTAGTCGTAACCCAACACCAAGCCAGATTGTATTTGTCATATGACACAACAACCCAAGAAACAAACCAAATCCCAAGAATGCAATGAAACCGTCTAATTGACCATTGGCGAGCAGTCCCCATACAGCAAATAATAGCGCCTGTATAAAAATACTTACCCACATCGACCTTCTTTTTACCAGTATTCGATAGATATAGCCCCTGAAAGCCCATTCCTCTGGTAAAATATAGGCCAAAAGCATAAGCGGGAGAATAGGGAGCGCTTGGAATAATATCTCTGTTATCGACACTTCCATCTCTATTGTTGCCCAACCTAATGCTATTGAGCCTCCAATGACAACTATTGTCGGTAAAAGCCAAGCGAAAAAACCAAGAGTTATTGAAGAAACCACTATAGTTAATCGCCCTCTGTAGAATAAACTCCACTCTTCAACCTTATTCGACTTCATTTTTAAAAATAGTAAAATCAATACGAGGGTAATACTCATTAACAAGGCTCGCACTTCCATTACCTCATACCGTCCACTAATAGACTCAATATGGGAAATGGTAAAGCCTCCTAGTGTTATCATGCAAAAAAATATGATCAATCGACTGTCAAATTTACTTCGTTTCATAGAATCACTAACACTCCTTTCGGCATGAGTTATATTGTGTACATTACATCGATGCACGAATATTTGTTAGTGATAATTGTCACTTTCTTTATAGAGAGGTTTCTTTCTAATGTTTTTCAAACAATCAGCATAACCTAGTCCCATATTGACAAAAAAATAGTATAAAGAAGCAGGTCAGATCGACCTGCTTCTTTATGTTTAATCCACTTTTATGATATTCCATTGTTGATTAAAATCGTTATTCAAATCCCATTGAACAATATTACCACCATTGAGTAAAGATCGATTGTACGCATCTAACGCTTTTCCGCTATAGCGGTTGGCTAGCGTATAATAGCCATCGCTCGTTCGTTCAATTGTCCATTGTTGATTATGCCCACCTAAGTGAGTCCATTGCACAACATTCCCCCCATTTGATGACGACCAGTCAAAGACCTCCAATGCCTGATTGCTATTACGATTGATAATCTCATAATAACCCTCACTATTTTGAATGATTGTCCACCGTTGGCAAGGGTGAAAATTACGCTCCCATTGTTGAACATTATCACCAGGTTCCGTCCCGGCACTTTCAACCTCTAATAGCTTGCCACTATTTCGATTAACAAGCTCATAACTCGCCTGGGCATCAAATTGAATAGGGTTTGTTACTCTCACATTATTCGTATTTGTATTACCGCTTCCCCCTTCGATACTAACAGCCGTCCCAGACGTATCTACTTGATTACCACTAATCGTATTTTGATTCGATGAACCTGTTAATCGAATACCAGGATTACTAAAGCTTGAAAATGTCTCGATTTTATTATCTGAAATTTGGTTTTGGCTACCTGGAGCTAAACGAATAATCGATTCAATGTTTAAGCTTGGGTCTAATTGCTGAATCACATTATCACTTAGAATATTGTGATCCGATTGAATTAATACCCCGTGTATACGTGAATTTATAACGGTATTGCTCGCAATTGTATTATGATGAGCACCACTTAAAACAAAAATGCCTCTTGGATAATTTTCTATCACATTATGTTCTACTGTATTATAGGCACCATTATTTGGAATTCTTATACCTCCATAACTATCGCCTTGCTGTACATCATTGATCACTTGATTATAAGTAACCGTTGTATACGTAGCTCGTGATAAATTAATGCCACTACCACCAATGGAATTCGTAATCTTATTGCGTGTAATGAGATTACTATGAACATCGCCCACAGCGTGGCTTTCACTTCCAAAGGCTATCCCATGCCCACTTGATTGATCAATAATACTGTCACTAATTGTAGAATTTTTCAATCGTCTTAAGAGTAAGCCAATGGTCACGTCTCGAACTTCAACGTTCTCAATCGTTAAATGACTGACATCCGCATCAATATTCATCCCGCCAATTTGCCCTAGTCCTTGATTCGCTCGATTTCCGCGATCGCCATCGATCGTCAAATGAGATACGGTGACATTAAGGTGATTACCACTTCTCATGATCGGATTACCGACAACATAATTATTCCTAGTACCAGTCTTCTTTAAAACGGTTTCCCCAATACCATCACCAATCAAATTCACTCCTTGATGGAATCTAACCGCTTCATCTACAGCATACGTTCCAGCAGGAATATAAACCGTTCCTTCCACCCCTCTGTCATAAAAATAACTCATGGCCGCATGCAGTGCCTCGGTTTGCGATGTCTCAACTCCAGGCGTCATACCAAAATCCCTTGCATTCACCACCTCTTCTGCATAGCTGTCATCATGAGCTAAGATCATAAAGAAAAATACTAATAATGTAGAAAAGAACAACCTTCTAACTAGACGATCCTGTTTTGAAATCATTCCTATACCTCCTTTTGATAACGCTTACAAAATGACTCTTCAATTTCGCTAGTAGAAATTCCTGCATTAATTTAATTTTTTATGAAAGTTTTTAACCTATACTTTTTCAAAAACTAATGATACAACTTATATGGCGCCGATTTTTTACGAGCAACACGATTTCGAAACTTCACGGCACACTGAAGAAATGGCATCCTTTTCACTTATTAAATAACGAAAGGATGACATTCCTTTAATTATTTGAGTAGCCAGCAACGATCGCACGGTAAGGCTAAACCGTTAGCTATTTGCAAGGTTTAATTGCCACGACACACCATACTTATCATCAATCCACCCAAATTTTTCACTAAAACCATAATTAGATAATGGCATGTGCACGAAACCATCCTGTGATAACTTTTCAAAGAGTCGATCAATTTCTTGTTCAGTTTTACATGCTACAAACAATGATACTCCGGGAGTAAATGTCCATTCATGCTTAACACTACTGTCTATACACATAAACTCTTGTCCATTTATTGAAAATGTAGCATGCTGCACGCTTCCCTCTTTGCCGACTTCATTCGCCCCGTATCGAACAATACTAGTGATTTCTGAATCGTCAAACAAAGAAACGTACAAATTCATTGCTTCTTCAGCACTTCCTTCAAAAGTTAAAAACGTCGTTATTTTTTGATTTGAATTTCCCATTATAAATCCACTCCCTCAATAAAGATAATTTTCCTCTTCAAATATATCATAGCCCTCTTTGTATCACTTCTTTTCGATTGCTGTTTCAGTAACTTTGATCATTCACTGCATAAATACACCCCTTCAGACAATTAACCAAAGGGGGAAAACGATCAAACGTTATTTCAATGTATCCTGTGAATATTAATGTGTGCTGGTTCTTGTCCCAATTCCTGCAGCAGGGTCAATTTTCCGTCCTCAGGAATTTCTGCTGTTCGTGTTGTGCTCCCCACTTGCACATCTCATTCAGAATTGTCTCTAGTGACTTCCCATATGAGGTCAGAGAGTACTCTACTTTCGGCGGGACCTCTTTATATACCTCACGATGAATGATCCCATCTTGTTCCAACTCTCGAAGCTGGTTGGTTAGCATCCCCTGTGTAATGCCAGCCAGTTGTTTTCTCAGCTCACCAAACCGCTTTGTTCCCTCATCTGAAAGGATAAATAAAATTAAAGGCTTCCATTTTCCACCGATGGTACCGAGTGTTACTTCAATCGGGTATTTTCGATTTTTGATCACCAGCAACTCCTTACTTTTTTCTTTCAGAATTACATAATAAGGTCTTTTTGTAAACTAGAAATATGATCAATATATTGACTTGCTTGGGCAACCAAGTAGTCGTCTGTACCTGCATCTGTGTTGTACGTAATAAACGCTGGTAAATACGTTCCTTTACAACGAAGAATGGTTGCTTGGATGGGACGTAAATATTCACTGATCGTAAACCAATCATCACCACCGGAACGGTAAGCGTTCTCGGACCCGCCTGCTGTAATAGCCACAATAAACTCTTTACCTTTTAGCTGGTTGCCTTCAGTTCCAAATGCCCATCCGTAAGTGAGGACATCGTCAAACCATTTTTTCAATAAGGGTGGGCAGCTGTACCAATAGAACGGAAACTGAAAAACAATGCGGTCATACTGCACCAATAATTCATGCTCTTGTTCAATATCAATCTCCCAGTTCGGATAATTTTGATATAGATCTCTTACGGTAATAGTCTCATGCTGCCTCAGCTGATCCATAAAGGCACGGTTTCCTCTTGATTTCTCCAAATCTGGGTGGGCAACAATAACAAGTATTTTCATCTTCATCATCCTTTTGTATGTTTTATTAATACAGCGATTATTTCATGAATAATCATGATAAAAAAGTACTTATTTTTTTCGTACATAGTACTGTTCATCGTACGAATGCGAGTCAATGGTACTCTTTCGTTAAAAAAAGTTCATTTCGAGCTATTCAAATGTGATTGGTTTCAAACTTGTCGTTGTCGAGCGGTTTGGATAATTGATATAGGATATAAAGCTGGATATGATGGTGGAAGAGGGTCTCATACAAAACTAACTCTTAATTAATAAGTAAACGAAATAAGAAAGGAGTGGACTTAGGGATGTTTAAAATCGGTGCATTTTCTAAATTAAGTGGAGTTTCTATTAAAACATTACGTTATTACGATAAACGGGGGTTGTTGACACCAGCCACGATCGATAAATTTTCCGGCTATCGATATTATTCAGCGGAACAACTGTTGACCATACAACGTATCATTGCTTTAAAGAACCAAGGTTTTACTCTAGAAGAGATTAGGTTATTATTAGCTGAAAATTTAACGCCTGTCGATGTAGAAAAATCCTTTACCTTAAAACAACTAGAGCTCCAGCATTCCATTGAGGAAGCACAGCGCCAATTAAAGGAGATCCATTCAGGGTTAGAGAGTGTTAAAGATTTGGACAATCAATTATCGCCTTTTTCGATCGTACTACGAGATGTAAAGCCTCAGTTCGTTGCATCGATTCGTGATATCATCCCTCGAACACACTTATGTCTACTATTGGACGAAATCAAACAATATGTACGTTTGCATGGTGAGGACGAAAACCGCCCTTTAAACATTCAATGGCACAACAACGACCACGAAGAGAATTCGATCGATGTAGAGGTCGCTTTACCAATTGCAAAGAATATTCCAAGTAGTAACAGAGTGAACGTCCATATCTGGCCTGAGTTAAAAAATGTTGCTTCGCTTGTCCATCGGTGTGATCCATATCACTCTTCTTGTCCAGCTTTAGCTGAAGTAGCAGCATGGATATCATCCAATGGGTATCGGCCAAGTGAAATGGATCCGATCCGAGAAATCTACCTGACAGCGGATAAAGATCTGTACGGGAAGCTTCGAATGGCTGAATTGCTCGTACCGGTTGAACATGTTTAAACAGCTAAATCTTTCATCATTCCATACAAAAGGAAATGATGAAAGATTTTTTTATGCTTATGTGTTGACTCTCCCCTATGGTGGAGTGTGTAAAGTGATAGTAATCGATCAACAAGGAGTGAAAAGTATGAATCGTTTAGTAGGAAAAGTTGCTTTAGTGACAGGTGGAAGTCGAGGAATTGGCCGTGGAATTGCGTTACGGCTAGCAGAAGAAGGAGCGTTGGTTGCGGTCCATTACGGTAGTCGTTTTGCCGCAGCGGAGGAAGTCGTTAGTACCATCGAAGCGAATGGGGGTCAAGCATTTGCTGTAGGTGCAAGTCTTAACTCGGTTGCAGGTGTAGAAGAATTGATTCAATCGTTGGATGAGCAACTCAATCAACGAACGGGTAGCAACCAATTTGATATTTTGATCAACAATGCTGGAATCGGCACTTCAGAAACCATTGAAGAAACAACAGAGGATTCCTTTGACGAAATATTTACCGTCAACGTCAAATCACCTTTTTTTCTAGTGCAAAAATCACTATCTCGTCTACGTGATGAAGGACGAATCATAAATATATCGTCTGGTGTGACACGGATTGCCTATCCACATATTATGGCTTATAACCTTACCAAAGGGGCAATCAATACATTCACACTTCATCTTGCAAAACTACTTGGACCACGAGGCATTACAGTGAATGCGGTTCTTCCTGGCATTGTCGATACAGACGCTAACGCTTCATGGCTGCATACTCCCGATGGACAAAAGTATGCGAGTGAAATGTCTGCACTAGGGAGAGTCGGGGAACCTTCAGATATTGCTGACATCGTTGCATTTCTCGCGTCTTTCGACGGACGATGGGTCACGGCACAAATGCTCGATGCTACGGGCGGATCTCATTTATGATCTCTATTTTTTCCCATTGCCATAAGTATTTTACCCTTTTATAAAGCGAATAATCCGATTCCTTCACTGCTTTTACGTGGAATTGGATTATTCGCTTTTTCAATATTGGCTCGGGGGAACCATGAAGGAAAATGGGCTTAGCGTTGAACATCCACATTTCCCTGACGTCGGACGGTATTCCCATAATGCACCTTTTAATTTTTATGCTCTTGAGTTAGTAGAACTTATATTACGGTAATCATACTACAACAAGACTTTCAGGGCTCGATATTTTATCCATAGTAAGTCAGCCATACTGTAAAAAGCTTAGTTTCTCGCTTACAACACTTCTATTAACATGCCCGAAGAGATATTAACGCCCTAGAGGCTCCCCGGTCTCCAACAGTGTTTTAAGGCCTGAGAGCACAGTTGGCCATCCGCTTTCTATGATGCGGTACGTATTTGGAGCCCCACCAAACTGATCATGAACCACAGACAACACGCACACGTCGGTTAAATTCGGATGTTCTTCAATTTCCCAAGTAATTCGGGAAGCTTTTTCCTGACTTGTCTCCTCAAAGACAAACCACTCCCATGTGACGACCAACCGATTTAACGGCACACATTCCAGCACGTAGCCCTGAGCCTGGACATCTCCTGTCTCATTCGTCAATGTATACGTTGAGCCTTCTTTCCAGTCCGAATAAATGTAGCAGTTATACCAAAACTGGCTCGTCATCTTCGGATCAGTCAGTGCGTTCCACAGTTGTTCTCGATTTGTTTTAATCAATATTTGATAAACATGCTTAGGCTTTTCTCCCACAGTAAAATCACGCTCCAGTGAATTTTTGAATGAAGCTAAACCAGACACCCACGGTTCAGCAAATTTACTGACCCATCTGTTATGAATTTGATGGATCGGTACTGGGTTTAAGTAGTGCAGCTTTTCTCTACCAACTTTTCTCGTTGTAATAACTCCTGCTTCTTCCAAAATTTTTAGGTGCTTCATGACTCCAATACGGGACATATCAAGATGCGTACATAAACTGTTTAATGTAAGGCCGTCCGTATCAAAAAGAATATCAAGCAGTAGACGCCTGTTCGGATCAGCGAGAGCTTTAAAAATCAAATTTTCAATATGTTCATATTTCATATTTCATTATCCTTTATCTCTAGCGTTTTCATGCTTCAGAAAGGCTTTTTCTCTCGGCGATAAATTGCAACCTATTCCGAGACTGATTGTGAAGCCGAGTTCTTTCAGATTACGTACCTGTCTTTTAAGGATTTCTTTATTCTCCCAGTTCATCGTCGCCTTAAGATTTGCTGCCTTTTCACCTGACACCTTCTCTAACATCTGCAATAATTTGATCGTCCAAGCCCCTTCCTGCTTCTTTTATCAAACGAGTAAAGTCGTTTCGCAATGTCTGCTAATTCCTGCTCGGAGAAAGGACTGATATTACCTTTTAAAATGTGCTGTTTAGTCAACATTCAATGTCACTCCCATTACACTAGAATGGCACTTTTTTAAAATGACTTGACATGTAACTATAAGGTTACATATAATCATTTAATGTAACCATACAGTTACATTATAGCACAGTGTACATTGAATGAACAGCCGGCCGGCTACTATATTCATTCAACTCATGGTGTGTACTACGAGGAGGAATTTGATGAAGAACTTAATTATTTATGCTCATCCAAGCAAAGATAGTTTTAATGGTGCAATCAAAAATAAGATAGAAAAAACCTTGAAAGGCAAAGGGCATGATATTAAAGTGCGAAATCTATATGACATGATGTTTAATTCTGTCTTGTCACAAGAAGATCTTCAGTTGTTTTTTCAAGGGGAATATCCTGCTGACATTCAAGAGGAGCATAACTACATTTCATGGGCTGATCACTTATATTTTGTGTATCCAACGTGGTGGTATTCCATGCCTGCTCTCTTAAAAGGGTATGTTGACCGGGTTTTTTCAACAGGCTTCGCGTTTCGTTACACTGAGAACGGTCCAGAGGGCTTACTAGGGGGAAGGAAGGCACTTGTATTTCAAACGGCCTCTGATCCGTTAGAGGCATTAGTTGCCAGAGATATGATATCAGCAATGAACATAACTATTGGTAACGGTATATTACAGTACTGCGACTTGGAAGTGTTGGAGCATAAAATTTTTCCCGCCGTACACCACGTAAGTACAGAAGCAAGGGAACAGTATTTGCAAGAGGTTGAGGAGATAGTACTCAATACATGCAAGCGGGCTTAAATTTCCCGTTGACAAATTGATTTTAAAACCAAAGATATGCCCTTTCAGTACTATTTGAAGGGGCATCATAATTAACAGGAATTAGCTTCTCCTTTAATTAGTATTGTTTAACAACCTTGATTACAAGTATCACTTATGTCTACTGAAGATTTCTTCAATTGCTTAATTGAAGGGGTTTATAGAGTATTGATCTAATAATTCAATTCTTCCCATTTAATCGTGAAATGGATAAATCTCAATTAAGCTAATTTGACTCTGATTAAGCAGTCGCAGTGGAGCGCCCGTAGTACCTAGACCAATATCAATATATAAATACCTATCATTACCTAATGGGAATGTCCCTTTGTCTAGTGTAGGAAGCAACCCATCATCAGGTGCAATTAACGCTCCTATTAATGGGAAGCGAACCTGTCCCCCATGAGTATGACCACTAAGGACCAAGTCAGCTGAAACGTTTGGGTATCTTTTTGTTACGACTGGGCTATGAGAAAGTAAAATCGTATAAAGATTTTCATCAATGCTCTCGAATGCCGTTACTAGATTTTCATGATTTGTCGAGGCATCATCAATTCCTACTAACTGAATATCAACTCCTCGAAAGGACAGTGTGACATGTTGATTGTGCAGGATGATCACGCCGCGCTTTGCCAAGTCATCCATGAAACGACTGAACAAAGCGTTCTCCCATTCATGGTTTCCTGTTACATAATAGACATGATCATGGATAGCTTTAATTTGATCGACGAGTGTTAAGGCATGACTCGTGTCTACGGTCTTTCGGTCAATCCAATCGCCCGTAATTACGATGAAATCTGCCTCAGCTTGTTCAATCGCTTCCAATAGCTTCTGATTTTGATCTGGAAATACTTTATTATGCAAGTCTGTCAGCTGTACAACATTGAGCTGAAATTCTTCAGGGAGCTTATTACTTTGTAACTGCACTTTATTTACCTTAATGGTATTCGTTTCGAAATAGACTCTTAACGATAAGGAAGCGATAAGAGTCAAGCTTAGGCCCACTCGAAACCAAGTCCTTTTGTAATACGGTTTGTTTTGTTTATCTATCATCTAATTACTTTCCTTCTTTTCTTATTTTATTAAAATAAGCCGGAAGTCCACAGCTACTTCTGTTGCTCCTGTTCTTTACGACGTAAATGACGCGTTACTTTTTTCCGATTTCCGCAAATTTTCATTGAACACCATTTACGTCTTCCACTCTTGTCGATAAATAATAGAGTACAATCCTTATTCGCACATCGATGAATATGACTTAGTTCATTAGTGACAAAAAGATTCATTGCATTTAAAGCTACCAATGCTATAAGGGCATCAGTCGACTTCCCACTCGGCACAGCTAGCAATGCTCCATTGACTAAACGATAAGTAAAAGGGGCTTTATCGATTAAAAGCTCAAGATGATTCATCCACTCACGAGGAAGCGATGTATCATCAGCCAATTGTTCATAACCTTGTCGAAGATGTACACGGAGTTTCTTTAAAAGAGGTAATGCTTCATCAGCCCATTCATACACTTCTCCCGAGAACTGTCTATCATGTAGTGCTTGTTGCTTTTGTAAAGCAACCACCCACGCAATAAGATCCTCTCCAGAAGCAAGCAAATCATGTTTCTTTCCGTATCGAATCATTTCCGTATTAACTAAATCTAGAGAAATTTCCCCTGTTATAAGCGGGAATTGGTTGTCATGACTCACGTTTGTCCCCCTTGCAAGTTAATAAAATTCACATTAACCCATTATATCATTATTGACAGGTTAATACTAAGTGTTATATATTGTTAACCACTAAACATATAATTTAACGGTTAAATATACAAGTGCTGACGTGATATATGGAAACAAATTTCATTAACGGTAGGAATGGAGTGTTACACAATATGGAAATATTTCATTCAGGAGAACGTAAAGTTCAATCTAAGATTGGCGTCATCAATAAAGCGAATTTAGTCGGACAAATGATTCAGCCATTTATTGACGAGTCTTATCAATTTTTTATCGAATCACAGTCCGTCATTATCATTGGCTCTACTGATGCAAAGGGAGGATTATGGAGTTCACTCATTTGTGGTGACCGTGGGTTCATTCGAGTGATTAATAATAGAACGATAAAGATTCATATGATGGAAAAAAGCAATGATGTATTGTTAACAAACCTAAAGTCTAATCTAAATGTTGGAATGATTGTCATTGAATTTTCAACAAGGATTCGTATTAGAATCAATGGTGTTGCGACTATTCTTGATGAAGAAACGATAGAAGTTAAAACAGAGCAGGTATATGGTAACTGCCCTAAATACATTCAATCAAGACATATAAAATTAAATAATATAAATGAAACAAAAAAATTGGAAACCTTACACAGTATGAATTTAAATAAATACCAAAGATCATGGATAGAGCGGTCGGATACATTTTTTATCTCAAGTTCAAATTCGTTAGGAAAAACAGATGTTTCTCACAGAGGCGGCCAAGCAGGCTTTATTCGAGTCATAGATGAAACGACACTAATCTATCCTGATTACGTTGGTAATATGATGTTTAACACACTAGGTAATATGATTGAGAATGCCAAAACCGGGTTATTATTTACAAATTTTCAGGAAGGGCATACGTTACAACTAACTGGAAGCTCAAAAATCATCTGGAATCTAACGGAGGATGAAAAACTAAAATATCCTGGAGCAAAAAGGTTAATAGAGTACGTCATAACAGGTGTAATAGAGAAAAAGCATGCTCTAAAGTATCAGTGGGATTTTTTAGAGTACTCTCCATATAATCCAAAATGAAAGAGGATGAAAAAATGAACATTCACTTTACAGAAGAAGCCATTCATAACTTATTAGAAAAATCGTACTCGAATTATATATGTATCATCTATGAAGTTGGCGGATGTGGCAGCCCACTTGATGGTACTATTCACTTACAGTTGACTAAGACTATACCCTCTAGCTATGTAAACATATCAACGAATTGGATTCCTATTTATACAGAACGATCCACTTTAATGTTCCTAGAAGATAAACTAACCATTGATTTTCAACCAAGTGGATATTTAGTTAAAAGTAATAATCAAATATATGGTTATTCATTAAGTAATCGAAAATGAACATGATAGCTGAAAAAGTGTGATTGTCAATTTTAACTCATACAAGGCTTTCAAGACATGAACAGGAAGACCATCTCCAAAATTCGAATTCGTTTGAGGTTGACCACAAATATCGTAGTTGCTCCTTGAATTTCCATTCCAAATAGACCCGAGGAATTGGATTTCCAAGTGTTCACTGGATTTAATCGATACCGAGTAGGTTTTGGATTTGGCTCCTTCTTTGTAACACCCTTCTTTAAAAGGACAGACTTTGCACTTTTCCACATCTTCCTAGGACCACCTATGAACACTTTATTTGTAAAGTTTCACTGCTCCCTCCAAAAAGTTTACATATTTCGCAACAAAACCTTTTGGCTTTATAATCTTAACTTTATTACCAAATCCGGCTAGAAATTGATAGGCATATTGATTCTCAGGCAATTCAATTGTGGCAAGGTAACTTCTAGCAGTTTCTTTTATAACGGCATTTTTCCCGTATCTTTCGATAAATTGATCCCTTACAGCAACATCTATCGATAGATGTACATTAACCAACTTTTTTTGTTCATTGTATTGTTTTTCATGTTGAAATTCCTGATTAGTCCTTGGAACAAAAAAACCGTCTTTTTGGATATTTAATATCCTCGTCAACTTAAATGTTCGATAGTCTTTCCGTTCTAAACTATAACCAAAAAGATACCAATGCATCTCCCTAAAATGTACCTTATAGGGTTCTACGAGTCTATACGTTTTGTTTCCTATTTGATCCACATATTCAAATTTTAATAACCAATTGTTCTCAATTGCTTGCCTGATAAATAAAATTTCTTCGCTGATTTGGCTTCTTCCCGGCCAATCATAGAAAGTTAAATCAAGTATTGGAGAAATATCTGCGCTGGTCATTCCCTTGATTTTTTGAATAGTCGTTTGAATCTCTTGATTGGTAATCAATCCCTCAAAGCCACCTAAAGCTATAAGTATATTTTCAATATCGTTGTGATTTAGTAATCGTTTATCGAATTTATACTCTTCCATTAGCGCATATCCCCCTTCAGCACCATATTCCGCATAAATAGGGATGTTTGCATAACTTAATGTTTCTATATCACGTTGAATCGTTCGCTTCGTCACATGAAAAAGTCGGCTGAATTCTGTTGCCGAAACTACTTCTTTTTGTAACAAAATCATCACTATCGAGATAAGTCGCTCAATTTTTTTCATATTTCCCTCCAATATACGACATACGTATGTCGCCTATGCCCTATTATACTTCAAATATGAAAAGGAGGAATAAAATATGAAAGTAATAACTTATCTACAATTTGATGGAAGAGCAGAAGAAGCGTTGGCCTTTTATGAAAAGGCATTATCAGCAACTAGTGTGAAAATGGTGAGATTTGGTGATTTTGGCCAAGATCCAAATGCCCCATTAACAGAAGAGGAACAAAACATGATTATGGAATCTCGTATTGAGTTTTCAGGGAATATTTTAATGATCTCTGATGTTCCGTCTTTTATGCAAGCTACGACAGGTGAAATTACAAATGGGAATACCGTCCTAATCAGTATTATTGATGCTGATCCCGAAATGAATAAACAATGTTTTGAAGGGCTTTCAGAAGGTGGTACTGTGATCATGCCGATATCTTCTACGCCATGGTCAGCAAGTTTTGGAATGTTAGTCGATAAATTTGGAATAATGTGGAAGTTTAATAGTGAAGCA
The DNA here is from genome assembly GCF_041821005.1 of Halalkalibacter sp. AB-rgal2. Classification (NCBI taxonomy): domain Bacteria; kingdom Bacillati; phylum Bacillota; class Bacilli; order Caryophanales; family Bacillaceae; genus Halalkalibacter; species Halalkalibacter sp. AB-rgal2. Next base: position 30,641 of record NZ_JBGUAV010000001.1, on the reverse strand, counting down.
AGTAAATTTCTAGATATGGCGTAGAATAATCTTATATTACATTTTGACGTAACACCCGGACTAAAACAGAATAGACATATCAAACTCTGAGATTCCTATATCATTGGGGAATTTCAGAGCTTGTTTTATAAGTACGATTGAACCTTGTTCTTTTTAGACTTGAAACGTGATGCTTTGTTCTGTTTTTGGAAAAATCGATTGCTACGAAAAATCCACTTATATCAATCTTTTCAAAACAGGCAACGGTTTCACTCATTCCTCAAAGGGCACCAAAAAGTAAAAATCGAAATTTCCCAGTCCTCTTTCAAAAGACTGGCGGGAGACTCCCTTTATGATACTTAGATAACAAGGGAGTCTATTTAACCTACAAGCTCAGAGACGATCCAAATGAGTATCTTGAAACTTTGTCGGATACTTCAATCCATAACCAAACATTCTATCCATTCCAATATGAGCAACCCAAATCAAACTTATCATTAATAAAATATGACTATCCATCAGCACACTACAGATTATGATTAACATGGGTATACTATAGGTATGGAATAGGTTGTACCACACCGATCCAACCTTGTTATTTTTCAAATAACCAATCATTGATAAATCAGGTGCTAATAAGAAGATGACAAACACAATCCAACTAAATTGTAGAATGATAAAGTAAAAATAAACACTCAACACTAGAGCCATAATCCCCTCAATTCGTAAAATCATCGCACTTTTCATTTGATATCCTCCCTTTTATTGAACATCGGTCAATTAAATTTACTACAGCCCCTTCACCAAAAACCTGACATGTGAATCTGCTATTCCTTTCACATCATCATATGTTTGTTCAGGTTGTCCACAGTAATGTACAACAAAACCGTGTAAAGACAAGAACAATGACCAAATAATCATCGGGGTCACTTTACTTCGACACAGTGCCATATGTCAAGTTTGGTTCTTATCGAAGTTCGCTTTATCAGTCATCATCTTGTAACAGGAACATAATTTAATAATGGTTTGGGTGTTTGATACCAAATTCAATATAGCTTAACAAAATCCTCTTCAGTTTAATTTCAATTTCCATATTCACTTTTATAAATGTATCCAACGTTTTATTAAAGATTCCAAAATCTCCCTCAACTAAACTGTAAAACAATTCCGCTTATTCAACCGCTCCAATTTAATTGACCTTTGTTCAATTAAAAGTATAAGTCTACCACTCTCGATTATCAACACTTACTGACGAACCCCCTTAAGATCAATAAGTAATTAATTTTGTACTGTCATCTCCGTCTCCAGAAAAGTGTGACCGTAATAGAGCCTTTACACAATTTTGAAAACCTATTCATTTTCGGTTAAATTTTAAATATGTAAATAAACATAACTGATATAATGATGTAGAATGTTAGTAAGATTTCATATAACAATTGAGGTGTCATAATTAGTGATTAATTGGAACTTTGAGATGAATATGATTGGGATAGCAAGTACCCTTCTTGCGTGGGTGTTCATTGCCATTCTAATAAGAAGTACCTACAATGCACAGAATACTGAGGAACGACCAAAGCTGTGGAAAATAATAGTAGCTGTATTAATTGGGCTTTTTTCTTTTTCTATTAATCTCACTTTATTCTCCGAGGTATATTCTATAGCGATTCTTCCTCTTGGGGTATGGATTTTATATGGTGTGCTACAAGGAAAAAAGCGCTGGGAAGCTTATCGAAAATATGCGTGGATCGGCTTTTTGGGGAATTATATCTTTTTGGGAACGGCTATACTCGCTATCTTATTAACAGGTTTGCTTTATCCAAAAGATGACGTGAAAACATATTTTGCTGATATGTCGGAAGCTGAATTGTTAGCTATACATTCATCAGGTAAAGAAGTGGACATGAACGTTACACAGCTTGAAGACTCCTTAGTTTCCTTTGCGCGTGAACATTTGGACGCCGTACAGTGGTATGAAGAGATTAGAAAGCAAAAGTGGCCATCCGAAGAATACATCAATCCAGAGAACGTACAAGAAAAGTTTCCGTATCTGCTAACAGGTGTGAGGGCAAAAGCAGGAAAAGAAGTTCGAATTTATGTGGAATCGGATGGAAAAGGTTTACTTATTACCACAAAAGATCACCAATACTACTTTCGCTCTGACACGGCTTCCTTCCTAGAAGAAAGGGGGAATGAAGAATGAGTAAAAAGACGATCGTCCTTCTATTTATCACCTTTGGACTTATCACGGTAAGCACTTATGCTTTTTATCGATTCATGATCCCAAACGACTTTTATACAGAAGAAGAGCTCCTAGAAGAGATAACGCATGGAACACTAGACGAAGAAATTCTAGACATTGTCCAGCTAGATGAAAAAACCTACTTTGTCCCATTTTTATCAACGGAGAATTCGTATAGTTCAAGTATTTGGGTATGGAGATTCGGAAAATGGCAAAGTGTAGGGACGAGTACTGCCTCTGATCCTCAAATCGTGACCAATAACGGAAACTCCTATATTTATTGGAATGTCCACCCTCGTGATGAGATTCATGAATGGGACTTCTATTTGACATCTGAGCGAAGCTACACGGTAGCCAATGCCAATAGTGAGAACCCATTAGAGGTATATATGCCAAGAATACAAGTGAAACATACGATAGAGGTAGAGAATGAAAGCTTCGGATTTGTTGAACTACCAGAAAAGTGGGAGGGAATCATCCGTTCATTCGATCTAAACCCGTCTGATTCAGAGTTCTTGCCTACTAGCCATTACTATCAATTCGAATGGCAGGCTTACAATGGTATCCGAGAAGCGATAAACCTTGATTATACGTTTCGTAACGGTGGAGGCGGCTCTTATAGCGGAGAATATATTACACATATGCAGCAGTTGAACCATGATAAATTAGAATAGGAAACGATCATTCGTAAACTAAATACAATGATTCTCTGAATAGAAACACGGAACGCCCCTTTAGATAATCCTATCTAAAGGGGGAAACGGTGTGCAATGCTTTGTTTTCCATAGCGACCTCTGAAATCCCGAATCTTGCTGTACCCTCGAATTAATATAATGTTCCGAGTGCCTCTTTATTAAAAGGAATTAGCTTCTCCTTTTGATTTTCACGTATTTTTACTACCCATGCAGGATCAATTAAAAGCGATCGACCTATAGCTATTAGATCAAACTCTTCATTTTCAAACCTTTCAATCAATCTGTCTAAATTGGAAGTATTAGCATTTTCCATACCATTATTGCTGACGAATGCTCCATCAAGACCGACTGATCCGACAGTGATGGTAGGTTTACCTGTTATTCTCTTCGTCCAGCCAGCTAAATTGAGGGCAGACCCTTCAAATTCTGGTTCCCAAAAATGACGTGTTGAGCAATGAAAGACATCTACGCCTGCTTCTGCCAAAGGAATCAAAAAGCTTTCAAGCTGATCAGAAGTTTCCGCAAGTTTTGCTTTATAATTATTCATCTTCCATTGTGAAAAACGAAACACAATCGAAAAATCCACTCCTACCGCCTGTCGACATGCCTCAACGATTTCAACGGCAAAGCGAGTACGTCCAACGATATCTCCACCATAACGATCGGTTCTTTTATTCGTTTTCTTCCAAAAAAATTGATCAATCAAATAGCCATGAGCTCCATGAATTTCAATGCCATCAAAGCCGATACGCTTCGCATCTGCTGCTGCATTAGCATAAGCCTCAATTACATCATCAATTTCCTCTGTTGTCATAGGATCAGTGACCTTTTCACCATCCAAACTAAGACCTGATGGACCAATGGGTAATGCTTCAGAATTAGGCAAGTCTCCGATTTTTCGTGCCATTCCAACATGCCAAAGTTGTGCGATGATTTTCCCTCCGGCTTCATGAACCTCTTTAACGACTTGTGACCAGCCGTTTAATGCTGCTTTTCCATGGATGGTCGGTATACTTGCTCCAGATACCGCAGAAGGGTGATTAATCGCTGTCCCTTCCGTTATAATTAAACCTACTTGGTTTTCAGCACGACGCCGATAATAGGCAGCAACTTCGGAATTAGGTACTCCTTCAGGAGAAAACCCCCTTGTCATTGGTGCCATAACAGTACGATTACGAAGAGATAAGTTACGAATCTGTATTGGTTGAAACAACTGTTCCATGGAATGTTCATTGTTTTGCATTAAATGTTCCTCCTTTGCATGACCCGAGCAGTGGGCGGTGTTACAATCCGTTAGCCTATTCAACGGCTTGTAACCTCGCTTAATCCAAGATAGTTTATTTTGTGTTGGATTTTGATTCCATCAAATAATTTCTTACTATGTCCTATTTTTTGCACGTATTAGAGCCCCTAATGATCGGAACATCTATTTGCTAGTATTAAATGGAATTGTTTAACAACCTTGATTACAAGCTATCCTTTCCTGAATCGCAACAGAAATTCGAGCCTATAGAGTGTTCATATTCATCATGACGACGAAGCCATGTCTTGCCATTGCCGTCACTTCGTCCAGGTGGCTGTTCCCAGTCCTCCTGTCTTCCAAGAGCTGTTAAATCTAGGTAGTTGAAGGTGCCAATTATTAGGTCCGTTCCACGGGCGTATGTCGTATATGTGTGATAAACCTTTTGGCCATCACGAAGAAAAGCACTCACACCAGGCACTTCCATTGACTGTCCAGAATCAATGGGAACACCCTTCTGAATAAGCTCGTCCTTGGTCAAATAGTTATATTCGATCGGAGCAACGGATTCGTCCAGCGTAACATGAAAGTCATAGTTAAAGTCACTTTCGAAGGACGAGTACCAAGGAATGTTCCAACCCATCCGTTCCTTGTAACGTTGAAGCTTTGGAAATGGAGCACGTGATATGAGTGCCAGTGACGTGTTTCGTGCATGCAGGTGGGCAAGATGGCCGATGTTATCCGCAGCTAATGAGCAAGCCGGACAACCTGCTTCCCAATCAGGATCAAACATGAAGTGATGCACGATAAGTTGAGGACGTCCTTCAAACAAATCAAGTAGACCGACCTTACCGTTCGGACCTTCTAAGACATAGTCCTTAGTAAGCTCAACCATTGACATTCTACGGCGCTCGGCATTCAACGCATCTCGTGCTCTAGTAAATTCCTTCTCTTTGTCCAGTAATTCCTTACGAGCCACAAGCCATTCGTCTCGTGATACGACATTTGGTAATTGAAGATGATTTTGCGTTTTTTTCATATCATCTTCTCCCTTCTTATATTTTCTTTAGCGTATCACACATAAGAGCTATGGACTTCTTCTCAATTGCTAAAAGCATTCCCTTTAATTCTTATTCAATTAGCTTGTTCGTTTGTTGGATTTCCTCCATCACTGCCGAGGCTATAAAGACAGATTTATATTCCAAGCATACAACGCACAGAGAAGTCAATACCTGTGCGTTGTTATTCGTATTCGATTATAACAATGACTTTATTGACCAAGCTCTTCATTCATCTGCAACGTGGTCGTTGGAACGTTTAAATATTTCATTAAATCTAAACCCATATTGTCATTATCAGGCACTGAAACCTTAAGCGGTTGCAGCTGCTTTGCCATTAAACGAATCGTTCCAATATCAACCTGTAAGGAAAACCCTTGCTCTTTCATCCATTCATCATTAAATAACGTTTGAATATATCGATCTCCACCATCCGAAATCATACAAACAACCCTGCCCTCCGCTGAAAGATTTTGAGCAACTTTCAGTGCAACAAGTGCACATGCCCCACTTGAAGGCCCCATTAGGATACCCTCATAACGTGCAAAGGCTCGAGCGGTGAGGAAAGCCTGTTCATCGGGGATTTTATAGGCACAATCTATATGTTGCAAATTTAGATTATGAGGTGTCCAGCCAAGGCCTACACCAGGAATCCGATATGAATGAGGCTCCCCTCCAAAAATAATGGACCCCATAGCATCGACTCCGATAATTTGTACTTCAGGTAAAAATGATTTGAGATACTTTGAGATTCCACCTAACTGGCCTCCCGTACTAACGGCTGTAATAAAAGTCGTCAACTTCCCTCCACACTGTTCAATCATTTCACGTGCCGTGTTTTGATAATGAGCCTCACGATTTAAAAGATTGAAACATTGATCTGGACGATAAGAATCTTTAATCTCCTTGGCGAGTTTGTTCGCAAGGAGAATTCTCGTTTTATGATAACTACCACAATCATCTTTTTCGTTAACAACAATGACTTCTGCTCCAAAACTTTTCAAAAGGGCTAAGTTCGAACTTGTTGTTTTAGGGTCGACTATGGCGATTACACGATAACCTTTCGCTGCACCAATCATGGCTAGAGAAATTCCAAAGTTTCCACTAGATGATTCAATGACGGTCCCACCTGGCTTTAATAAACCCCTTTTTTCCGCTTCTTCAATCATAAAAATAGCAGATCGATCTTTAATACTTCCTCCAGGATTAAACCGCTCATATTTAAACAGCACTTGTCCCTCATCCGGTTGATTAAGATTAGCGATTGTAATAATTGGCGTGTTACCGATTGTATCCAAAATAGTAGGAAACATTTCACTTTCCTCCCCTATCATTTTAAACTTTCTTCCAAATCGTATGCACTGCTTAGCAATCGTTGCGTAGACGATTGCTCACTTTCAACTGCTAAACTATTTGCCGGACTTACTTTGGAAAATTGGCCATCTTGCAACACAGCAATAGTATGACAAAAATACCGTAGTACTTGAATGTCGTGTGAGATCATTAAAATGGAGAATCCAAACTGGCTATGCAAACGCTGTAATAGGGATAATATTTGAGATTGAACGGTCATATCCAATGCGGATACAGCCTCATCACATATGAGAATGTCTGGCTTGAGTATGAGAGCTCGTGCTATTGCGACTCGTTGGCACTGACCAGTACTGAGCTGTGGGGGTCTTCTATTTTGTGTTTCATCACTAATACCTACTTGGTTAAGGTAAAATGTTGCAAGATCCTCTCGTTCTTTTCTTTTCCCAATATGAAAGTACCGAAGAGGTTCCTGTACTAACTGTAAAGCTGTTCGACGTGGATTAAGGCTTGCTCTAGCATCTTGAAAAACAAGTTGAATATGTTTACACACTTCACGTTTTGCCTTCCCTTTCAGTCGACAAATGTCTGCTCCATTGTATAAAATTTGACCCTGATTCGTTTTTTCTAAACCTGTAATACATTTAGCTAACGTTGATTTCCCACAACCACTTTGACCTAAAATACCTAAAATTTCATGGCGATGTAAGATAAGGTTTACATTGCTTAAAACAGGTGTCTTTTGATCAAACGACTTGTCTACTTCTTTGATTTCCAAAATAGGATCTCTCTTTTTCAAACGTTCGAATTTCCCATGATGATTAGCTATTAAAGAACGAGCTGAGAGTAATTGGCGCGTATAAAGTGATTGAGGATGATTCAACACCATCTTACTATCACCTTTTTCTACAATCACCCCTTTATTTAGAACGATGACTTGATGGCTGATGGCATTCGCCACCGCAATATCGTGTGTAATGAATAAAACGGATAATCCCCACTCTTCTTGCATTTTTTTAAGTAAATGAAGGACTTCCTTTTGATTCACGGTATCGAGTGCCGATGTCGGTTCATCGGCGATCATAACCTTTGGCTTGAGACATAGAGTGAGGGCAATACAAATCCTCTGACACATTCCTCCACTAAGCTCATGAGGATACGAATTTAAAATGTCTGGTACATGAGTGAAATTAAGCTTGTTTAGTAAATTTGTACTGACAGTGATCACTTCATCAGGTGACGCCAATTGATGATAGAGGAGCAATTCTCGAAAGTGTTCTCTAATAGTTAACACAGGGTTAAGGGCTTGCTGTGCATCTTGAAAGATCATCCCGATTTCCTTACCTCTAATGTTGTTCCATCCCATGTCTGAACGACGAAGATCTATATTTAACGAAGAACCGATTTGCAACGTACCGTTATCGATATAAGCAGAAGGAGGAAGCAACCCAGTTAAAGCTTTTGCAAGCGTCGATTTACCAGAACCACTTTCGCCTAGCAACGTCACAATTTCACCCTCTTTTATGTCAAAAGTAAGGTTTTGAAGAACATAGAATGATTGACGTTTTTGCTGATATCTGACGTGTAATTGATTCACCTGTAAAATCGTTTTGGTGCTTTTTGTCACTATCTCCCCTCCTAAAATTTAGTTATTTCATAAGGATCAAGCCAATCTCTTAGTCCTTCACCAATTAAATTAAAAGCAAGAACAGTCAAGATAATAAAGAGAGCAGGGCCTAACAAAATATGTGGAGCTTGGAAAAAGTGATCTCGGCCATCTGCTAGCATACTCCCCCATTCAGGAGATGGTGGTTGAGAACCTAACCCTAAAAAAGAGAGGGCGGAAATGGAAAGAATCAGACTGCTGAGCTCAAAAGTGGCCAAAATAAGAACAGGGCTCAACGCCTTTGGTAGCAACTCTTGTACCATAATTACATGACTTTTTGCTCCTAGAACCGTTGCAGCAGCAAACGATGTATCACTTTTTGCTTTTAAAACGACACTTCTTGTTAAACGAGCAAAGGAAACCCACCAAACACAAACAACCGCCACAAGAAGATGAATAAAACTTGTACCAAAAAGAGCTGCAATAACAATGGCAAGCACCATGAAAGGAAAAGCTAATAGCACATCAATCACACGCATTAACAAAGTGTCGATCAGCGTACGATGAAACATTCCCGCCAACAAGCCCACAAATAGACCAATGACGACGGCGGAACCAAGAGCAAGTAGAGATAATAAAATCGTCGTTCTCCCACCATATAACGTTCTTGACAGAATGTCTCTCCCGAAGCGATCCGTCCCCAATGGATGTTCAAGGCTCGGTTTTACTAAACGTTCTAAAACTTGTTGTTCCAATGGATCATGGACAGTAAATAACGGTGCTCCTATGATCAGAAGTACGAGAATAGAGAGTAATACGATACCAAAAATTAGGCTTAACGGATATTTCATGTTACCCATTGCTGACAACCCCTGTCTCTCTACTTTTACGCATCCTTGGATCAAACAGGACATACAGCAAATCCACAAACAGATGCGTACCAATGACAATCGCAACCATGACAAAAGCATAGCCATGAATAACTGGATAGTCATGGAGCAACACACTATCTAGCGCATACTTCCCAACCCCCGGCCATGAGAATATACTTTCAATGACAACCGCGCCACTGACAAGTGTCGTAAATGACAGACCAATGATCGTTATCATTGGAAGCATCACATTCCTCATCGCATGAATGACTACTCGTCTTTTGGGCAAGCCTTTTGAAATGGCTGAAAGAATATAGATTTGCCCTAGTTCAGACAGCATATTCGCTCTCGTCACCCTAATGATTTGCGGAGCAGCAATCAGCCCCAAAATCAATGATGGTAACCACACCCTCCTTAAGCTCGCATCACTACTTATTTCGTACACTTGTAACGTGACAGCAAATAGAAATATCAACACTAACCCTAAGACAAAAGCAGGTGTCGATGCTAAAAACACACATATAATTCGAATGATCATATCGTATGTCTTCCCAGCTTTAATAGCTGAATATGTACCGAGCAGCATCCCCAATACAAATTGAATAAACAGAGCACAGATCGATAGCAGTAACGTGGCTGGTAACCTTTCTGCTATTTCTGAGCTTACCGATCTTCCTGTATGGATGGAAGTACCTAAGTCAAAGCGGATTAAACGTTTGACCCACTCGACATATTGCACGGCAATATGTTGATCAAGTCCGAGCTGTGAACGGAGCTCATGCACTTTGTCATCATAGGCTGTTGTATCATTCATAGCCACCTCCCCTGGGTGACCCAAAAACAGTTTTACAGGGTCACCCGGTGCTAGATGGGTTAACGCAAATATAATCAATGTCGCACAAAATAAAGTAATGACTACTTGCACACATTTACGTACGATTTGCTTATACATGTAATCTCCTACTTTTATTCTCCATCTTTCAATGACAAGCCAGCATGGACAATATGTTCAAACTGCCTAAAGTGATCCTCAAACCCATGAACAGAATGATGAACAGCCGTAATTTGTGGACGTGGAAATAAGCTAATCACAGCTGCTTGTTCAGCCACTCTCTCATTTACCTTTAAAGCCAATTCATGGCTTTCTTCATCATCACTCGCTTCACTTAATTGTGTTAGTAAGTCATTCGTTTCTGGATCATCATAACCACCATAATTAGCACTTCCTTCAGGAGAAAACTGCCCTTCTAATAAGGAAAGAGGACTGCCAAACGTACTCCATGCTTCAATTGTCGCATCCCACTCACCTGATTCACGTGCCGTTTGAATTAAACTATAATCACCATGTTGCACCTCTACTTGAATCCCAACTTGCGTCCATTGATTTTGTAAGGCTTCTCCTAAGGCTTTGTCACCACCCCAAGTCCTTAAGTTTAAAGTCAAAGGCTGTTCATCCTTGTACCTCAATCCATCTGATTCTAATTCCCATCCAGCCTCATCAAGCAGTCGAGCCGCCTGATCTGCATCAAACTTGTCGTAAACAGCATTTTTTGCTTCTTCAAAGACTGGATTAGAGCCCAACCATGTTGTTACAGGTGTACTATGACCTTCTGCAGCAAGTATGACCAATTCCTCCCGATTTAAGGCCCAAGATAATGCTTGTCTTACCTTCACATCCTGTAATTGTGGTTGATCTAAGTTTAAATAAATCGTTTGAGTGTTTGCTGCCGGAGTAGCAGAAATTCCTACGTTTTCATTTTGTTCCAACTGATCGAGACTCGTCACAGGGATATTCAAACCTATATGACTAGAACCCTCTAATACAGACATTAAGCGCGTCTGCTCATCACTTATTTCTCTATGGATAACCGTCTTAATGGTTGGTTGCTCTCCCCAATAATTCTCGTTTATTTCCAAAACCATCTTTTGTTTTGGGATAAACTCGACGACTTTGTACATACCAGTTAGATCCATCGTATCAATTGAATCTTGTTCTGCTTCTACATTTTGTATAGCTGTCTGGTAATAAGATAAATTTAGCGGAACTGGCACTCGTTCTCGAAGCGTCTCTACTCGTATCGTCGTTTCATCCACTTCATGAAATGTTAGCTCTTCTAGAAATGGTAATGCCTGTAGGTCTTCTTCTTTTGAACGTTCCAAAGAAGCAATGACAGCATGAGCATCTATGACTTTACCACTCCAAAATTGGGCATCAGGTCTAAGTTCAATTTCCCAAGTTGTATCATCTATTTGTGTTACGCTTTTTGCAAGAGAAGGTTCAACCTCTCCATCGGCATTTACTTCAAATAGTGCTTCTGCTGCCCCTATACTTCTCAGATAACTTGCTGTTAACGGCTCCATTGTATTAAGGCTTACAGCAATCTCCTGACCTACAATAACAAGTTCCTCTTCTGCTTCTCCTACCTCTCCTGCTTCTTCCTCTTGTTCTTGTTCTGTGTCATTAGGCTCTACTGAAGTATCTTCATTCTGACAACCTATTAAAATTCCAAAAATACTTATTATGAACATAAATACTATCGACTTCTTCATATGTGACCCCTCAACTCTTTATTATATTTACAATTCGAAACGTACAATGGTCGTCATCGTAAAACAGATTTAAACCTTCCATCATCCGTATTTTCTGCTATATCGCTTGCGCTATAATTTGCATACGCCTTCCTTGTAAATCATCGCTAAAATCTAAAGATTTTTCTTTATCATATTTACTAATATGTGGTTCTGGTTGATCAAACAGCTGTATAAGACGAAAACCACTAGACGTTACATAATGGACCATTTCTTGTGGGAAAAACAAACGGTGCTGTAAATGCTCCACAACCGGCTCATAGCCTGGTACCGTCCAGCAATAATCACGCTCTAATAACTGACGGGCTAGGTTAATGCTAAATTTTGTCCTAAGCGTAACCACTTTGTCCTCGAAGCTGGTATGATCAACCAGCTCATCCGTTAACCAGTTCTGTCCTTCTTTCGTGAGGAAAAAGGCAGCATTCCGCATGTCAAGATAGAGAATTCCTCCTTTACGCAGATGATTTCGGAAACATTTCAAGCTCGCACGTGCCTCTTCATTTGTAAGGTTATATAAAAACGTGCTCCCTACACAAACAATGGCATCAAAGGTTTGATCAAGTGAAAAGTTTGATTGCTCTCCATAAACAAAGGTCGAATCAGGATAATGCTCTGTTGCCCATGAAATCATTTCCCGCGAGTTATCTAACCCCGTTGCTTCATAACCTGCATGTTGAAGATATGCCACCTCTCGACCAAGACCAGAGCCAATATCCAATATCCGATTTCCAACCTTATACGTATCTAATAATTTATGAATGAATTGTCCCATCCGATGGTCTGAGTCTGAATGAAAGGCCAAATATAAGTCAGGGTTTGTATGTAAGAAATTTTCAGTATTCACTTCGAGATGCATGTCCGTTTTCGACCTCCTTTCTAGTTGTATAGTGATACAAGCGTGATGTTAATGCGCTAAATTGGGAAAATGGAAAAGGTTCTGCTACAAGTTCAGACACACCTTCATTCATAAATTGAGCAACAACCGTACTCCCTGTTTGCGCGTAAACCGTCAACGGAATTCCTTTTTCCCTTACTCTCGTTAGCACACGGTCAAATGTTCCATTTCCTAACGTCATCGCTGTGCATATAACGCGGTCAGCTCGATCAAGTACTTTCTCCATATCTCTTTCAACCACTTGGCCCGCTTCTGTTGTTTCTAAGCTCAAGTCACAAGGTAAACAAATACCTCCGCGTTCCTTGATAGCCTCAACTAACGGGTTAACGACCCCTATGAGCGCTACCTTCTCATTAGGATGAATGTTCGTCACATCCGTTATAAACTCATCGCGCCATTTGGCTTTTTCTAGTGGTTTCCCTTCAGGGAGATCGACGACCTTTGTACAAGATTGTTTATGAGGTTTGACTATACCGAGATAAGCATCCATTCCTGCAATTTGGACTGGTAATCTCTTATCTTGTAAAACAGTATCTAAATAAATACCTGACAACTCAGCAGCAACACGCATATCGACCTGTTCATGTGTATGAGAGCACGCACCAAAGTAATCTTCTACTCTCAACAGTAAATAATAATTGTGATACTTGTTTTTAGATGAGGTGAATTGGGTAGTTTGGTAAATATGAGAGGCCCCCGTCACCGTTAAATCTTCTGGTTTAGGTCCTAGCTCCCCATTCAAAATCTTTTCTCTCAACTCATTAACATAACGTGATTCTGATGTTGTTTTTGTTCGTCTCACATACACTCCCCCTACTGAGAAAAACGTAATTGAATACGGTTAAGAGCTTCCTCTGCATAGATTCTCGCCTTCAACCCTTCAGTATCTTCTGTCATAACATGACCTAAATAGCAAGCATTATCGATCGGAGCTGCAATCGTTTTTCCTAAACAGTCTTCAACCTTATATCTAACGACATGTTCGTCTGAAGCTAGCGTGTCCGTACCCTCAATCTCAGAAATAGTACCACCCTGCTGAGGAACGAGAAACATAATACCCGCACTAGTGACGCCGCTATCCTTTCTTATTATGTTTGGCTTCAAACCTAGAGCTAGATCGACAAAGACATGAAGCAAATCAATATTTGTCACGCGTTCGATGAGTTCTACAATATAGTTTCCAGCCGTTCTTGGATTGATTTCAATGATGCGAGGGCCTTCATCTGTAATCATCACTTCTGTATGAGCAATACCATGATCAAAACCTACAGCATCCAATGCATCTTTTACAAATTGTGTCACCGTTTCCTGTAGCTCTTCACTTAGTTGAGCTGGAAACATATGACCATTTTCTATGAAATAAGGGGTTCCTGTAATTGATTTATCCGTAATCCCTAATATCGTCGTCTCACCGTTGAATGAAACGCTCTCGACACTTACCTCTGTACCATGCATATACGCTTCAAGCAAGTATGTACAATCTCTCTCCTGCTCTCTAAAATTGAGTGGAAATGATTCTAATGCATGAAAGGCATCCTGTAATGCTTGTTCATTTTCAATTAGATTTACAAAAGCACTGGACGCAAGATCCACAGGTTTCAACACGAAAGGGTAACCAATTTCATTTGCTGCTTTTACTACTTCATCCCATCGATGTGCCAACCGGTAAATTGGATTAGCTAAGTTCGCTTTATCTAAAGCCTGACGCATATGATTCTTATTCCGTACTGTTTTTACTTCCGCAGGAAACGGACAAGGAATGTTAAAGGCCTTTGCCACTTCTCTTACGGTTTCAATATAGTAATCACAAACGGTAATGACGCCATCAAAACGACCAGAACGTAATTCATGAATCAAACCAGGAATATCATTTGTTTCTGTTTTTATGACGTTGTCAGCATACCGTAATACTGGATGCTTCTCAGTATTAAGTGAACTCTGATAATGTTCAGGCTTTCGAGTCACAAACATATACGTATGCCCTAAAGATTTCAATAACGGAGGCAGCAGATTCCCACTTGCCCCAACCCAGCTTTCAATCATTAATAAATGTGCCATCATCATCCTCCATTTTCTATAAATATATGATAATAGTAATCATTACGATATATAAACTATATCATTTCCTACAATGTTATACATACGACTACTATTGTATGACTATTTGAATTCATCACATTCTTCTTTTAATAGACCATAAAGGTAGACATCATGGTAAGTTCCATCTTTATACACTGATTTTCTCAAAGCACCTTCTTTTTTAAATTGATTTCTTTCAACTAGTCGAATCGATTGATCATTATAGCTTAATATTGAAACCTCTATCTTGCGTAAATTTAACTGCTGGAAACACATATTAATCATTGTTTTCAATACGTTTTGACCAATCCCGGCCCTTTGAAACCTTTCTAAAATTAATATCCCTAACACACACTTTCGATTAACTGGGCTCATTTGATATATTTGAGTTAAGCCAACTCTTTCTCCGTTGTAAACGATTTTAAAGTGTTGTTGCTGATCATCACTGTTCCAACGTTCAATTCTAATACTAGCATACTCTAGACTATGAGGATTCCAACTCCCTAGCACTGCATTCTTAATGATATTTTCATCATTGTAAAGAGTACAAACCAAGTCTTTATCCTGACTATCTAAAGGAGCTAATTGAATATCCATGACGCCGCCTCCTCGTGAATACGATTTAAAAAACAGCCCTGACTTATAATTCTTATCTTCACATAACGATAATCGTAATCATTACTTTTACTAACATTATGCATGATCTACTTTTTTATGTAAAGATAATTTGTAATAGTATACATTTTCAGACAACAAAAAAAGAGAATTCATGAGGCCACTGAAAAAGGGTAAAGCAATTTTTTAAACATCCTTGTCCATTCCCTCTATCCATTTTTTTCAATTATATTATAGACATAGCGGACGGGATGGGAGGGCCGACTCCTGCAGGAGAAAAGGGCAGGTTGAAATCCACAGGCGCAGACGGTTCGTTCAACGCCCTCCTGCGGAAAGCGTGCCCCCCATCCCGGTAGCGAGGTCGAAGAGCCGCACCCTGACTACGAATCAAAAAAACCTGTCGACTTGTCTCGCTTTTGCGAGACTTTGTCGACAGGCTGTATAATGGGTAATTAACCATTATCCCTTGTTTCCTCTCAACGTTCCTTTGGATTGTTATACATAACCGAATCAATACATGGATTGACTAAATATCTAAAATATTGTTCCATTTGGTATGGAGTATAGGACATGTTATTGTTAACCCACCACTTTAACAAGTTCATTAAGGTACTGGAAATATGGTTTGTTAAGATTTTTATAGGAACCTTAGGTTCTTCCCCTAAAGGCAGCTTCGATTGAAGGTATTCCTCTATTCCATCATTCCAGTAAGCCTCAACTTTTTCAAAAAACAAGTCAGCACCATCTGTTTTAAATAATCCTTTAATGGTCTTACTGTCTTCCTGTATATGCTCAAAAAGTTCTATGACAGATATCATTCTTGGTTTATCCCCATCCTGTTCAATATAGCTCTTTATATATTGATTAAGTATTTCGAGGAAATCCTCTACACTGCTAAACAGCAGTTCATCTTTGGTAGAAAAGTGTGAATAAAAGGTTGACCTCCCTACATTAGCCCGATCAATAATATCTTGAATCGTAATTTTACTGTATTTTTTTTCTTCCATCAGTGATATTAGAGCCTCATTGATAGCTTGACGGGTTTTCAATACCCTTCTGTCGAATTCATTATTTTTCATGCTACTCCCTCATTTCGAACAATTTCTATCGTTTGTTTCATAACGTACATTTCTTTAAGTTTGATGATTTACTCCCAAATTATAAATCATTTACAATAAAGATGAACAAAATGTTCATTTACGAACTAAGTGTACATTAATTATAAAAAGAAAGGAAGTTATGTATGTTTTCTTCACTTAAATTGTCATAACGTTAAGAAAACCATTTACTTTGAAATTTCTTTCGGAAGGGAGTTAATGCTTGATGGAGCTATTAAAATACATTAGTTTAGCAGCCACAACCTGGTTTGCGGGTTTTTTTCCACATTTTGAAATCTATCTTGCCGTTCCTCTAGGGTTATCAATAGGACTTAATTGGTTTGATGCCTTTCTTTGGGCATCAATTGGAAATTGGATGGTGATCCCGTTAATTGACTTTTTTTATACTTGGTTAATGAAATTTAAGTTTATGCGGAAATTTAGTGAAAAATCTTTGAACGGAAAATGGCGAAAACGAATGGAGAAGTACGGTGTTTTCTTTATAATAATCCTTACTCCAGTAACTGGTGTTTGGGTTATAGGAATCATAGCGAAGGCTTTGAAATTTAACAGAGCACAATTATGGCTATACAGTGGCATCAGTGTAGGTGTAACTGGGTTTATTATAGCTATTTTAGCTAATATGGGGATTGAATTTTTTTCATAATTCGGATTGATATTACAAGATATTCTAAATCACTTACCCATTCACTAAAATTTTCTGATTTCCTTACTTATCATGATTCGAATTGAAGTTAAGGCTGTTGAAGCTCCTATGCTTCAGTTTCCTTCGCAAAAATTAAATAAACGTAGCAGGAATCCTATTTTGAGGCTCCTGCTTCTTTTAAAACTATCTGTGATACACACATCATTACAAACCACTCACCGCTTAAAGGAAGGAGTCCGCTGAAAAAGGATCCTCGTAAAGAAAGCGGTCTTTTCCTTGTGCCAAGCGGAACCTCATTCCGTTAAATAGACGAATATTCTATTTTTGCACTCGAAGTGGAACGTCATTCCGCTAATATGCCAAAAGACGAGCAAAACGAAGCGCAAATGGCCAAATAGCGGAACGAGGATCCGTAATAACCGGAATAAAGTCTGTATAAAGGAAATAACGGAATGACGTTCCATCAAGTCGCAGCACAACTTAATGAAGAAGAGACGGTACCGCTATGCCATTGAAAAAGTCCGATCTTCTCAAAAAAATGTGGGAATTATAAAACTACTGAAAAAGTATAAATCAACTTTTCAGTGGTTTCTAAAGGAAGCGGAGAGAATACTGAATTTACTTCTACTTTATCTGTTATTCATCTATACTTATATTCAAATATCCATTTGAATATAAGTAGTATTGAAGGGAGGATTTTAACGATGCTTGACTATGAAGTTGTCATTGTCGGTGGCGGGCAAGCAGGATTAGCTGTGGGCTATTATCTAAAAAAGGAAGGTATCCCCTTTGTTATCTTAGATAAAAATGACCGTGTAGGTGATTCTTGGAGAAACAGATATGATTCCCTAGTTTTATTTACACCACATACATATAGTTGTTTACCTGGATTGGAGATGGAAGGTTTATCGAAAGAATTTCCAACGAAGGATGATATTGCGAATTATTTGGATAGCTATGCAGAGCTTTTTGATCTTCCTATCATGTTTAATAGTAACGTTAGTAAATTAAATAAACAGTCCGATGGATCATTTCTCGTAGAAACGAATCATGGGAAAATTAATGCTAAGCAAGTAGTAGTAGCAACTGGGGCATTTCAAAAACCTTTTATACCTAATGTCATTAAAAATGAGACGAGTATATTCCAACTTCACTCTTCTGAATATCATTCACCAAGTGAAGTAAAGGGCACTGATATATTAGTTATAGGTGGCGGTAATTCTGGGGCACAAATTGCTGTGGAATTAGCACAGGATCACAATGTCACAATAGCAGTTGGATACAAATTCAAATTTCTACCTTTAACCTTTCTTGGAAGAAGTATTTTTCATTGGTTGGAACTATTCGGCCTGTTGTATGCAGGCAAAGATACGCTGAAAGGGAAATGGTTCCAAAAACAGAAAGACCCCATTTTCGGAAATGAACTTAAGAATCTTATTAAACATAATAAAGTTGATGTAAAGCCTAAAGTTACCCAAGTCATTGATGATGAAGTTCAATTTAAAGATAACACTCGGAGGACATTCACTAGTATTATTTGGGCTACTGGCTTCGTTCCTTCTTACGATTGGATGACTATAGAAGGTGTTACTTCTGATGATGGAAAACCCATACACAACAGGGGTATAACGAATATTAAAGGTCTATATTTCATAGGGTTACCTTGGCAATATCAACGAGGATCAGCTTTGATATGTGGAGTGAGCTTGGATGCGAACTATCTTATCCCGATCATTATTTCTAATATCTCTAAAGCTTAATAATTTGAAACCTAGTGTATAAAAAGAAACCGTTTTGAACAAAGATTGTTTAAAACGGTTTCTTTTTATGGATATTCCTATTACTAATAAAAATAGCTTAATCACTTCACTACATGAATCGGTCTCCCTATCATGACCTCAGCAGCACCCATTGTCATTTCACCTAAAGTTGGATGAGCGTGAATGGTTAGTGCGATATCTTCTGCAGTCATCCCCGCTTCAATAGCAAGGGTCATTTCAGCGATCATATCTGATGCGCCAGCACCTACGATTTGCGCACCAATTAATCGGCCATCCTCTTTACGTGCAATAAGTTTCACAAATCCTTCTGTTGCATTTAAAGCTACTGCACGACCGTTTGCTGCGAATGGGAATTGCGTTGCTTTCACTTCGATACCTTCTGCTTTTGCTTGCTCTTCATTGTAGCCAACCGTTGCAAGCTCTGGATCTGTGAAACATACAGCTGGGATTGCTAAATAATCAACGATTGATTTTTCCCCTGCAATTGCTTCAGCAGCTACTTTACCTTCATAAGATGCTTTATGTGCAAGTTGCGGACCAGATACGATATCACCTATTGCATAAATGTTTGGTACTGACGTACGGCATTGTTTGTCTACTTTTAGTAACCCGTTCTCTTCGAATTCGATGCCTACTGCTTCAAGACCCATTTCATCTGTATTTGGACGACGACCTACCGTTACTAATACATAGTTAGCTTCAACTGTTTTTTCTTCCCCACCAGCTTCATACGATACAACTACACCTTCTTCATGTTCTTCTACTCCTTTAGCTAATGCGCCAACAACGACTTCTACGCCTTTTTTCTTTAAGCCTTTTTTCACAATATGTGTCATTTGCTCTTCGAAACCAGCTAATATGTCTTTACCACCTTCAATGATTGTTACTTGAGAACCTAAGTTAGCGTAAGCAGAACCTAGCTCCGTCCCGATGTAACCACCACCGATGACTACTAATTTTTCTGGTACTTCTGTTAAAGAAAGTGCACCATTTGAGTTAATTACGCGTTCAGTGAATGTGAATGTTGGAATTTCAACCGGACGAGAACCCGTTGCAAGGATGACATTTTTGTATGTGTAAGTTTGACTGTTAGCACCGTCAAGTACACGTACAGTGTTTGCATTTACGAAGTGTGCTTCACCGTTTACAATATCGATTTTATTGCCTATTAATAGACGTTCAACACCGTCTACTAATTTAGAAACAACGCCTTTTTTAAATTGTTGCACGTTTGTCCAGTTAAGTTGTACTTCTTGTGCAACAACACCCATATCACCTGAATGCTTTGCTTGCTCAAAGCGATGACCTACTGAAATCATCACTTTTGATGGAATACAACCGACATTTGAGCAAACTCCTCCTAAATACTCTCTCTCTACAATCGTTACGTTTTGCCCCATTTGAGTAGCGCGAATAGCCGCCACATATCCTCCCGGACCTGCACCAATCACTAGTGTATCAATATACTTCATCTACTATCTCCCCCCTCATTACTTGCTATAAAATGAAAAACATTCTCCCAAAAATATTGATCCTTCACACAATTGTGATGACCTTTTGTTTCCACTTTAATGACTTGTTTAAAGTTGCTATCATTTAATAGGACATCGACATTTGAAATCGGCACTCTTTGATCCTGAATAGAGTGTATGGCAAGAGCAGGCGACTGTTGGTTTTTCAATATTTTCTCTAGACACCATTCTCTTCTAGCTTTTAAAAAAAACACCTCCTCGTAATAAAAACCAACTGATCAATAGCCAACCAAAGGGAATATAAGGTAGTGTTACTTTTCCAGCCATTGATTTGCTAATATTCTCTAATGATGTAGGCATTGAATCGGTAATGAGTGCTTGTATCCTTAAATCAGTAGCATTCACAATACTTGCAGCTACCCCACCCATTGAATGCCCTAAAACATAGATTGCATGACTATTCATATCTGACCTCTCCGACACATAGTCAATCATTGATGTGATACTTTGGACAAACGATTCAATACTCACTTGCTTTTGTAATGAATCACTTTGCCCATGACCAAGAACATCGACAATTATTACGTCATAACCGCTAGCTAATAGGGGATCGACATATCGTAACATGTCTGATTTATTAGAGCCCCATCCGTGTACAAGCAGAAAACATCCTCTTGCTCTCTCACTTTTAATAAGCCATCCTCGAATTTTCCCAATACCCCGCTCAATTTCAATGTTTTCATAAGTCGCATTCGGGTACTTTTTATCCTCTTTCTGTTTCGGTGTGAAAATATAACGAATGATATAGCTCCTCAAAAGTAAAACAACGACTACGAAAGAAATGAATAATACATATTTCATCATAACCCCTCCATAAAAGATACCAAACAGTCTCTTTTTTATTATAAAAAAGACGGCTTTAATGCCGCTCAGGTAGCAATCATTGAAATATATTGCTTCAAATTATTTATGATGATCTTCGTTATTTGCCCATCTTGCTTTAATCGGTCTAATACGAGCCCACCTTCAAGTGTTGATACAATATATATCGCAGTGTCATATGGCTGTATGGACTGCTTCAACTCTTGATGCCTAATACCCTCCTCTATGATTTTCACCAACCATGTTACCATCATATCCACTGCTTCATTAATCGATGGCAGCAACCCACTTCCTTCTAAATCATCCATTTCTATCGCTGCGTTAAAAATAGGACACCCACCTACTATCGGCTCTCCTTCACTTAATTGTAAAAAAGCCTCTACAAATGCGATTAATTTGTCCGGTGCATTGTCGTGTTGTGAAACACTCGTCATTAAATGATTTCGCATGATTTCGATAGAAAAATGAAAAGACTCAACCATTAGCTGCTCTTTATCCTTAAAATGTCGATAGATCCCCCCTTTTTGAATATTCGTTTCCTGAATAATGTCACTCATCGATGTTGTCATATAACCTTTTTGGTTAAAAACTAGAGCAGATTTCCGAATAATTTTACGCCTTGTTAATTCACCTTTTTTCATTTATACCCTCCAAAAAGATACCATTCAGTCTCTTTTAATATAAAGGAAGTCAGATACAAATTCAAGAGTTTATTGACAGAAATTAAATAAAAGGCTGTATTACAGGATAATCAACTGGTATTAGTGATGGTTAAATTCCATTCAAATATCTTTCTTTTGACTAGTTTGTCGTCTCATTTCAATATTCCTAGAATCTGATTCATTTAGATGAAACGAGTATTTGATAAAAACGAGAGCAAGAATAACAAATAAACTACCGATCCAACTTAAATTTAAAATGTTAGTATATTGTATAATGATACCTCCTAAAGCCGAACCTAGCATCATCCCAATATTCATTAATGCTGTATTAAAACTTAGTACCGTTTCAGATGATTGTGGTTTTAGTGAAATTAAATAAAATTGCTTTGCAGGTGTTGTTGTCCAAGTCGCTGCTCCCCAAACTGCCAACGTTATAAATACACCTATTACCGAATACTGTGTAAATGTGAATACAAGTAAAGCAACTGCATGAACGAATAAACTAATGGATATCGTTCGATTTGGTCCCCACTTGTCTACAGTATATCCACCAAAACGTGAGCCAATAAAAGCAAAAGTACCTAAAACAAACAAGGCGATACTAGTCATTTCTATTGAAAAACCTGCAGAATTACTTAACAAGGGAGAAATATAAGCAAACACCATGGTGTAACCTAATATCCAGAAGATAGTAGTTGTTAATACAGTGATTACTCGTTTATCTTTGATTATTTGTATTTGTTGTTTAAATGGTACGGGATCATTTCCCTTTATTCTAGGTAATAATTTGTGAAGTAGAAGGAAAAGAATGATTGTAACGAAAGCAATGATCAGAAAAATGAAACGCCAATTCAAATGAGCAGCTAAAAATGTCCCGATAGGCACACCTAGAACTAATGAGACGGTAAAGCCAGTAATAACCGTTGCCATGGCACTACCCCGTTTTTCTGCAGTGGCAATTTGAGCAGCATAATTTGTTGCAACGACAATGTAAAGCCCACCACTCATTCCCATAATGACTCTTGACAACATAAGTAAGATGTAATTATAGCTGAAAACAGCTATGAGATTACCTAAAATAAAAGTAAAAATAGCATATAATAATACTTTTTTTCGCTCATACTTCGCTGTTAACAAAACCAGTACCAATGCCCCTATTGCATATGATAACGAATAAACGGCTACCAACTGCCCCGCTGATGAGATCGATACATCTAAATCAAAAGAAATGATTTCTAATATTCCAGAAACAACAAACTCTGCTGTCCCTGTAACAAAAGCTCCTAAAGCTAAGAGTATAATCATAAATGGATTGACCTTCTTTGCCAACTTGTACATCTCCTTTACTATTCCTGAAGTTGATTTCATTTTAAACGGCGTGTTAACATAAGTAAAATTGATATTTTTAATCAAGGAGATGAGTAATCACTCATGAGCATCATTCGTTTCGAGATTTTATCTAGAGTAATAGAGTTAGGGAGTTTTACAAAAGCCGCTGAAAAATTAAGTATGACTCAATCAGCTGTTAGTCATGCTATTTCTAGTTTAGAAACAGAATGGGGAGTCCCATTATTAATTCGGGATCGTAGAAAGGGAATAACACTCACAGAAATAGGGCAAAAAACACTACCTCATATAAGAGAAGTGTTGAAAAGAATTGAAGCAATTAACCAAGAAATTGCGTTAGCGACGAACTTAGAAACAGGGATTATTCGTATTGGTACTTTTGCAAGCGCGTCTTCCTGCTTATTACCTAAATTACTTGCAAAATTTCAGAGAAAACATCCTAAAATAGAGTTTAAGTTTTATGAAGGGACATATGAGGAAATTACGGAATGGCTACAATCTGGAATTATAGACATTGGGTTTGTTGTAAAAGGCAAATCAAATCCTGGCTTTGATCTAGTACCTCTCATAAAAGACAAAATGGTTGTAGCTTTCCATCCCGAGCACAAATTTCTCCACAAAGAAACGATCGATATGCAGGATTTAGAAAAAGAGCATTTCATCATGCCAACTGGAATGTACCAATCACATGTAGAGGAGTTATTTGAAGAAGCACAAATCAAACCGACTATCCGTTTTGAAGTACACGATTGCACTACTATTGCTAACATGGTACAAGAGGGGCTTGGTGTCACCATAGGTCCAGAGTTATTTTTGAAAACACAACAAAACATCAAAATAGGAAAGCTACATTCAACAAATTATCGCGATGTTGCACTAGCTTGTTCTGCCATTTCTGAAGCATCTCCAGCTGTAAAAGAGTTTCTCATTGCTGCTAAAAATGTTTTTATTGAGTCCAATCATACTTTAGACTCTTAAGAAGTTTAGACATAAAAACATTCCATTCAGGACCTTTGTCAACAATGGAGAAAAGCTCATTTTGAAGAAAAATTGATCAAAATGAGCTTGTGTATATTCTAAAGAATTGGTTCGTTTTATAAAATCGATCGATTCCACTTTATGATTCTTTATTTTGTAATTGTTGATTGATACCTTTTATTGCACCAAAATGCATTCCTTCATGATATAGACAAAAGCTTAGACATTCAGCAACATTGCTTATTTGTAGTCCAGTAGAAGTATTATATATTTGTTTAATTGGTTCTCCTATTCTCTCTGATAATAATGATTCCACATTCACGATTTGTTCATTTAGTAAAATAATTAATTCTTCTTTCATTGGTATGTCGATAGACGACCAATCTTTCGGAGATGTACATGGATTAAAAAGCTCGGGGAATTTATCAGGTACGGTAACTTTTTCACCTGTAAGTTGCAAAGCAAATTTTTCAGTTACCACGTATATATGACCTAAATTCCATTTGATATTATTATTCACTCCTGCAGGTACAACTTCCATTCTGCTTTCATTCACACCTTTTACGTAATCGATTGTAGCCTTACGTACAAATTTCAACTGTTGAAATAGATAATGACTCATTTTATAATTCACCCTTTCTATTTATTAACCCACCCTATAAATTAACCTCTAAAATATACTTTTAATAGTTAATAACATAGCTCATTTTCTTTAACCTGTCAAATATGTTACAAAAGGTTAATGATTAAAGGAGGGTAATTCACGTGACAAATGAAGTAACTTTCCCACTCCTATCAGGGATTATCTCAATCGATTTGATTAACACTGAAGTCGTCCGCCACGGCACTCGGCATGATTTGCTTACTCAACCAGAGCATGTTATAGCATGGTTTCATACTTTAACCAAAAAAAGCATCATCATTAATCAAAAATTTAATAAGGATATCAACCATTGGGCGGAGGATGCATTACCACTTTTACGTAAAGTACGTTCACTTCTTCGTGAGAATTATGAAAAAATGGCAGACGAGAAAATCCTTTCATCTGATTGGAGCACTCATCTAGAATTATTCATTAAACAAGCCCCCTTTACTTATCAATTGCTAAACGATAAATTAATTCTTATTCCAATTGGAGAGCCCGAAAAAGCTTTAGTTTCCTTGATTGCATTAGATGCCTTAACCCTTTTTAAATCAGGTCAATTAAGCTATATACACCGCTGCGCTAATCCAGAATGTGTCTTGTTATTTATAGATACTCGTGGTAGACGAAAGTGGTGTTCAATGAAAATATGTGGAAATCGAGAAAAAGTGACTCGTTATCAACAACAAAAGAAACATACTAATCTTAGTATGTTCAGACCGTAGACAAAACGGCTTTCAGATATGACTCTCAAAGCCGTTTTTGTATTTTTCGTATGGTTTTCCGGCGATGGCACTGTCGGTTTGGTGTTCCTCCAGTGCCATGTCGCCAGTTTTTTCAGGTTCATAGCAGCAAAAACAAGCATCGCCTGCATTGAATTTTTTTCGAGCCCCTTCAGGTTCGTCCAACGCATCCTGCCAAATGTGGCGCAAGACCAGCTTCTTATGGTCTTTGTTTTTGGTACATTGAGAAAGCACGGGACCATTCTGACACACATTCGGATTGGAGCTGTACTCACGGTATCCTTCTCTGTTCGTTGTTCGGTAATGAAGAAGTTGGTCTTGCGGATAGATGTAACAATCGTAGTATTCATCATACACAAACTCGTGCTTTCGGAAGTAGCCCGGAGGCGTCATTGGTCCTGCAATCGGAATAAGGAAAAATATCCACGTACGAGGGAATGGGCGGAAATCTAGTTTGAAAAAAGCATTATGGTTAAGATAAAGTTTTATGAGACCTCCACCTTTCAGTTCGGAGTTTCACTTTTCACTATAAAAACACCCCTTTAGATGAACAGGTCCAAAGGGGCAAAACGGTATAACTTCATTTCAATCCCACACAATTGTTGCTTAGAAATAAAGATTGATAAAATAGACTTAATTGTTTCGCTTCGAACATCGCCCCGATCGGGTTGGACATCCAAGAAGTCGCTGAAAAGATCGAAGAATAGGTGAGTTATGGATTTAAGTTTTCTGGTGAACCCGAGGGCGAATAAAATACGTCACTATGGACATGCCTGAATTTTTCCCACTTACCAGGATTGGTCGAGTCTGAAACTCCCTTCTCAAGAATGGTCTGATATAGGATAGTTTTTTCTTCCAAATGGGCGACGCGCCGTTTGGCTTCTTCAAGCTGAACGAGCGCAGATTTTTTATGCTCCATCATTAGTGCGCAGCGTTGCGGGATGGTCGAATCTCCTTCGAGACAAAGATCGACGTACATTTTGATCACTTCAATTTTCATCCCAGATTGCTTGAGGCATTTGACGCCGTACAGCCAGTTAATCGATTCTGCATCGAACAGCCGAATATTATTCTCATTACGCTGTATGCTTGGCACCAATCCCTTATCGGTATAAAAGCGTACAGCGTGTTCAGTAAGTCCCGTTATCTGTGCAGCTTCTTTGACCGTATGCATATGTAACCCTCCTTGGAAAAAATTATAAAAAACCGCTTGCCTTCGTGTAACACGAAGGCACTATGCTTATTATAAAGCAAATCGACCATACGCGGAACCCCGCGTCGTACCCGATTTCCGGGATTCGAGGTCGTTTGCTATTTTACGAACAAGGGGAGGAATTACAATGCAAACAGTAACATTGAACAACGATGTGAAAATGCCGATCATCGGCTTTGGTGTCTATCAAATTCCTGATCCGGAAGAATGTGAAAATGCTGTATTTGAGGCACTGATGGCCGGTTACCGCCTGATCGACACCGCTGCTGGTTACCTGAACGAGGAAGCAGTCGGACGCGCGATCAAGCGCAGCGGCATACCTCGTGAGGAACTGTTCATCACGACCAAGCTCTGGATTCAGGATGCCGGCTACGAGAGTGCCAAGCTGGCGTTTGCCAAATCCTTGAATAAGCTACAGCTCGACTATCTCGATCTATACCTTATTCACCAGCCATTCGGCGATTACTACGGCGCTTGGCGCGCAATGGAAGGCCTGTACCGAGAAGGGAAGATCAAGGCGATCGGTGTCAGCAACTTCCTGCCCGACCGTCTCATGGACCTCATCGTGCATAACGAAATCGTGCCCGCTATCAACCAAGTCGAAACTCACCCTTTCTACCAGCAGATCGAGAGCGCTACCTTTATGAAAGAACAGGGAGTGCAACACCAATCGTGGGCGCCGTTCGCTGAAGGACGCAACAACATGTTCGACAACGACGTGCTGACTTCAATCGCGGAAAAACACAACAAGTCTGTCGCCCAAGTCGTGCTGCGCTGGCTCGTTCAGCATGAAATCGTTGCTATTCCTAAATCGGTGCGCAAAGAGCGGATCGTCGAAAATTTCGACATATTCGATTTTGAGTTGAGCGCTAACGATATCAAACAAATTTCCGTCCTCGATAAGCAGGAAAGTCTTTTCTTATCGTACCGTGATCCAGAAATCGCCAAGTTTCTCGGTACCTTAAAAGTAGATCTATAACCTTTGATCGAACCGTAAATTCATCATGAGTTTATCCTCATATCTATTAAGAAAGGGCAGGGCACGCACCTGTCCTTTCTTTGTGTCAATCGCTAGTGGTGTAATAACATTTATTTACTGCATCAGAAATCTTTTTTATTTCTTCTCCTTGCCTTCTAGCAATCTCATTGCTGTTGATTTAATGAATGTACCAATATTTATCTATTATGTTAAGCTTAATATCGGGGGGAAGTTACTCCTAACGACTCTTATAGTATCAAAAACTGTATAATCAATGCTTTTTTAGATTAATGTAGTGGGAGGTGTGATGTTATAATGAATCTGAATTTAATAGAAAGTAAAATTGAACCCAGTATAGAGTTTTATGGTGGATTTAATTTAAAGCAGTATCAAGACTTAACTAAAAGATGGAATGAAATGTTATTACTTGTTCATAAAGAACTATTGAACTATATTAATGACAATGATTTGTGTTTTGATAGCGGTGAGGATGTATTTCCATTACGAAATAAATTAACAGGAAATTACTATATAGACTCTGTTTCTTATAGTAAACACGTAAATCCAATGGGATTTCAGATTATGATAAAAACCAGACTTACTGAGAATTTACAGAATGGTAAGGAGGATGATTATTTAGGGCTAGACGTTACTTTATTCACTTTGTCTATTAACCATCATTTTGAGGTTTGGGGTATTGATAGTTCTTCCATTTAGAACTTAATAATAAACCCATATCTCAACATGATGGCTTGTCAGTCTAAATGCACCCTTCTTCCCAAAGTGTTTCGTATGAAGTTTCCCAGCCAAGACATTTTCCTGGTCGATGAATATTTTAGACAAGGCTAATTCAAGTTCTGTATTGTAATTAGAACTTAATCCAGCCTCTTAGCGAAAAATTCGCATAAGAGACCATTGGCATAGTTCTTCACCTCCCGATATCGTAACTGCTAGCTTCACGAAATGAAAAATAGGCTTTAACTCATTTCACTTCTAACATCCTCCCATTCAATCTATCGAATCATGTCTTGTTTCTTTTCTTTTAATATAGCATCTATCAACCTTTGTTCTGTTCTATATTTTGCTTTATTCGGCTGACCCTCAGCTCTAGATATTTCTAATGTGTTTAAGTTGGCTACTACCGAAAAAAGCGTTCCAAATTGATGGTCTCTTAGGTTTAAACAGACATGACCTTTCGTTTCTGACATGATGGTTTGAGCAATGGAAAGTTCCATATTATTAACATGTTCAGCAAGAGCTCTATCCAAAGTTTGAAAACGATCTATCGATTTGCTCCAATTCCAGCTCTCTACAACAGGTACACCCATATGATGGTTTGTACAATGAATATAATTGTTATGGGGCCGTCGAACTTGGAAGGTATTAGGTGTTACTTCTACCACCGCCATTTTTCCTGATGGATCAGCCAATAAATAATTATTCGCAACTGAACTTGGAAATCTTTTCAAAATTCCAATTCCCTCTTCGACATTCCTACAATGTTCTAGGATTTGTTTACATGCAAAATAAAAATTCAAACCAGGTTTCTTTCCTTCATGAGGGACCGCTGTAATACCTACAAATAGACCGTGTTCGTTAATGCCATCCACTTTTCCAACAAAGCAATCGGAGTGACCTAAATATTTATTTTTATTCTTCAAACATACCAAAGACGATTCGGTAATATGTTTCAAGCTATAGAGCATATCATAATTGCGTCCAATAATGACTTCATTTCCATTAAATGCTGCAAAAATACTGCATTGGCTGGACTGTTCAAAAACTCCTATACTTAATAGAAATGAACTTACTTCTTCAAACGAAGCATGACATCCATCAGCGAAGCCTTGAATTTCCTTTACGAAATCTGCATCAAACTCAGCCAAAATAGGGATACACAATTTACCATACTCTAACTTTTCTGCCGATACTTGCGGAAATCGAAACCCATTTCTATAAAGGATTTCCGCATAATTTTTTCCCGCCTCGTACGGTTCCCCCTTCATTCTCGGATGATACATATTTATTTCCTCCTTCGTTTTACAAAACTTCTTATAATAAAAATAATAAACCCTCCAGTAGCTGGAGAGTTTAGCCAGTTTTTATAAAAGTGATCGTAAATATTACTAATGAATAGGTACACATATTTTCGTAATAAAGTCTGATGGATGTCTAGTTAAATCCGGTCGCAGGTGCCGTAAATCCATATTGTCAGAGACAAGTCCTTTTTCGTATATTTCCATCATTTCTCCATTTTGAGTCAGATCCTTTTCAACGATCCACTTGTTCAGCATTTCATAACCCATCGCCAAGTCTGTATAAGATCCTTTAACTGTAATGCAGGCGTATGTTCCATTGGCTAATATTCTGCATCCATCTATATCATTCGAATCTTTTACTGGTACAAGCAACTCAACATCTACCTCATTCTCCTTTAAATCTCTATCATGGAAAATAGCCATGAGTTTTCCATTCACCTCTAGATTAAAAGCATATAATTGGTTGAATACATTTTGTACGTGTCTATCTATAAATTTCATCCGAATTTTTTTGCGTAGAGTATACACTAATGTATCTTTCCAGTTTTCAAAATAACAATCAGAGAAAATAGGCCCCTGAATAATTGGGATACCAGCATCTATTTTCATTTTCAATTGTTTCATGTCTTCTATTTCGTTAGTGATTTGTTCTTTTTGCTTTTCCAGTTCAGATATTTTTTGTTCGAACATGCTATTCCACTGTACTGGGTTCGCGCTCTCAATAATTTGCTTAATATCCGCTAATGGAACATGCAAACTTTTTAAAAGCAATACTAATTTAATTATGTCTATTTTGTCATAGTCATAATAGCGATAATTAGTTTCAGAGTCTATGTATGAGGGTTTTAGTAAGCCAATGTCATCATAATACCGCAGTGTTTTAATAGGTACATCACATATTTTCGAAAACTTTCCTATCGTATACATAACTCTATCCTTTCAATCAGTTTATTGTTTCGG